>CAYPUH010000040.1:0-20048 GCA_964413725.1 uncultured Cytophagia bacterium | reverse complement strand
TCGGTCAACAGGATTCCTCTGCTATTTATCTCAGAGTCAATCAGATCGGATATCTGCCCGCGGATTCAAAAATCGCCATCGCATTTGCGCATCGGTCACTGCAGGGTGAATCTTTTGAACTTGTCAATCCGAAGACCGGGGAGATCCTGTGGGGGCCTCGTTCCATCGGTCCGTCTGTCGGTGCGTTCGGCCGCTTTCAATTTCACCATCCACTGGATTTTTCCGGGGTTCGGAATGCGGATTGGGTGTCGATTCGCATTGCCGGAACCTCTTTTCAGTCCATTCCCTTTAAAATCGCGCCCGATGCCTATCAGGGGGTTGCTGACAAGCTGTTGTTCTATATGCGACACAACCGGTGCGGTTACAATCCGGTCCTCGACGCTGTCTGCCATCCCTATGACGGTCGTACAGCCTATGGTCCCATGCCTGATGGCACCTACGTGGATGCCAGAGGAGGGTGGCACGATGCCGGTGATCAGCTTCGTTATCTGCTCACATCCAGTTATGCCGTGGGGTGTATGCTGTTGAGCTATATTGAACATCCCCGTTCGTTTTCGGATCAGGTGAATGCGCTGGGCCAGCCAGGTGCCAATGGACGGGCCGATATTCTCGATGAAGCCAGGTGGGGTCTGGACTGGATGCTGCGGATGCATCCTGAACCGGATCAACTGTTCCATCAGGTGGCCGATGACCGCGATCATATCGGTTGGAGATTGCCGCAGCATGACAATTCCGATTATGGCTGGGGCCCTGGATTGTACCGGGTGGTTTATTACGCGTCCGGAGAACCTCAGGGCCTTGGAGAGTATCAGAACACATCGACGGGGGTGGCCAACCTGGCGGGGCGCTATGCCGCGGCCATGTCCATGGCCGCACAGATCTGGAAGACCGAATTTCAGGATTCGGCATTTGCAGAAACCTGTCTCAGGGCAGGCATGGAAGTCTATGCCATGGGAAAGGCACAGCCGGGTTGTCAGGAGGGAACACCCTGCCGGGCACCCTATCGGTATGAAGAATCTACCTGGGCCGATGATATGGAGTGGGGGGCTGCCGAACTGTTCAGGACCACCGGAGATTCATCCTATCTCTACGATGCCATGCGGTTTGCCGATCTCATCGGCACCACCTCATGGATGGGTGCCGATACCGCCGGACACTATGAGCTCTTTCCTTTTGTCAACATCGGACATTACGCCCTCTACTCACTGGTGGATCCCGCATTCCAGGAAAAACTCGCCGGCTATTACCGAAGCAACATCGAGGACGTACTGGACCGCGCTGATAATCCCTATCAAATGGGCGTCCCCTTTATCTGGTGTTCCAGCAACCTGGTTACGGCCATGGTCAATCACTGTCTGCTGTATGAACGCATGACAGGGGATCGCACCTATCATTCCTTTATGATGGCCAACCGGGACTGGCTGCTGGGCAGAAATCCCTGGGGAATCAGTCATTTTGTCGGTGTCCCGGAACATGGCAATACACCCCGCTATCCACATGATCCCATCGCCCATCTCGCCGATATGGACATCACCGGCGGACTGATCGATGGTCCGGTCTATGGATCCATCTTTAACCAGCTAAAAGGACTCACGCTGGAGCGACCGGACGAATATGCACGGTTTCAGTCCTATCGGGTGATTTATCATGACGACCGTGGCGATTATTCCACCAATGAACCCATCATGGATGGTACGGCCAATGCCACTCTATTTATGAGCGGTATGGCGCCTGCCTGCCGATGAGCCGTTCGTGGCCTTTTCTATATGGACGGTGATTTTCCTGTCCGAACGAAAAACCAGGCACCCGATCACTTCTGACCCTGCGCCGCATCCACTGTAACGTCTCCTATCCTCTCCACTGCAGTTTCCATTGAGAGTTCCGCAATGCGTGAACCCCGTGCTCTGGTTTTTCAAGGCCGATCAGTCTGCGTCACATCCTTCGGCAGGCTCTTTCTTTTCTAAAAGTAAGTCATTGGTGTCCGGTCGAACGACCGGACACCTCGCAACAATTCTATTAAAATCAATTTATTATGTTAATCGAAAAACAGACCCGGATTCGGTGCTTTGCACCGAATACCCAATATGATCAATATGATATTTTCACCAATTGGGTGAAAATGTCAATTTCTTTAAGCAGAACAAAATCATAACGATAGTTTTTGTTGGATTCTGTGTTAACAGAATCCAGGACAGAATCGACTTGAATTGAATGTTACGAAATCATTGTTGTTTATTAAATAGTTAACTTGGTTGGTGCCCGGTAACCGGACACCAGTGAAATTAAGTGAAAACTTTTTGCCGATTCTTGTGTTAAGAGAGAGTAGCCGAGACCCGGTCACGTGTGCGCATGGCTGAATGCCGTTTTCTTTACCAATGGAATGCGTTTGGATCCATCCGGCAGAGGGTTTGTTATCCTTTCTGTCGGACATCCGGCAAACAGGGAGTAATGATATATGATTGGATATCGTTTTACGGATTTTCATGCTGAGAACCACGAGACCGATCCGTTCAAAAAGCTCCTCGATCTGTTTATGCAGTTGTTGATGTATACTTTTGGAGATGCCAACGAAGCGTTGCAGTGGCTGACCGCTCTGGATCAGGCCCATGGACTGACCTCTGAAGAGTACGGGCTGGGAGATTTTATCGAGGACCTGAAAAAAGAGGGGTATCTGGACGATCCATCGGACAACAGCGGGGTTTTCCATATCACCGCCAGGTCGGAACGAACACTACGGCAGCGTTCTCTCGAGGAGATCTTTGGCAAATTGAAACGGTCGACCCGCGGCGATCACTCGACACCCTTTCCGGGGGGTGGCGAAGAGCCCACAACGGACCGACGTGATTATCAGTTTGGCGATCGGCTGGAACAAATCGATGTCACCGACTCGATTCGGAATGCCCAGATCAACCACGGTATTACCGATTTTAAATTATATGAAAACGACCTCAGTGTCGTGGACCGGGAAGAGCACACGCAGACCTCTATCGCGCTCATGATCGATATTTCACACTCGATGATCCTGTATGGTGAAGATCGTATCACCCCGGCCAAGACTGTGGCCCTGGCGCTCGCAGAGTTGATGAAACGGCAGTATCCAAGAGACACGCTGGATATCCTGGTCTTTGGCAACGAGGCCAGGCAAATTTCTCTGAAAGATGTGCTGTATTTAAATGTGGGACCGTTTCACACCAATACCGTGGCAGGACTGGAGCTTGCCCAGGATCTGTTGCGCCGGAGAAAAACCCAAAACAAGCAAATCTTTATGATTACCGATGGAAAGCCAACCTGCATCAAGGAAGGAATCAAACTGTATAAAAACAGTTTTGGACTGGATCGCAAGATAATCAACCGAACGTTGAACCAGGCCGTCAAATGCCGACGATTGGGAATATCCATAACCACCTTCATGGTGGCACGGGATCCCTATCTGCAACGGTTTGTGAGAGAATTTGCCAAAGCCAATCAGGGACGTGCGTTTTATAGCAGTCTCAAGGGACTGGGTCACATGGTCTTTGAAGATTATGTGCGGAACCGACGAAAACGGGTTCGTTGACGATAAGATATTGCCTGTCGCATCAACCCACATTTTGACAGGAGAGGATTATGTCGATAAATACCCTTGGAGAGCTCAAGGCCTCGGGATATCAACCGCGGTCGATCAAGGATGAAATGCGGAAAAATCTGGTCGCTGCCATTCAAAAGGACGAGTCCTTTTTTAAAGGCATCCTAGGTTTCGGCGAGACCGTGATACCGGATATCGAGCGGGCGGTACTATCGCGACACAATATGATTCTGTTGGGTCTGCGTGGTCAGGCCAAGACACGCATCGCCCGTCTTATGATCCAATTGTTGGATGAATGGATGCCTGTGATTGCCGGCTCTGAATTGAATGACGATCCGTTCGCACCCATTTCGCGGTACGCACGGGAAACCCTTACCGAGATGGGAGACGATACCCCTGTTGAGTGGATCCATCGATCGGAGCGATACTCGGAAAAGCTGGCCACACCGGATGTTTCCATCTCTGATTTGATCGGTGATGTGGATCCCATCAAGGCGGCCAGCCTAAAGTTACCGTACTCTGATGAGCGGGTCATTCATTTTGGCCTCATCCCGCGTTCACACCGATCCATATTTGTGATCAACGAATTACCCGATCTTCAGGCCCGTATACAGGTTGCTCTGTTTAACATATTGCAAGAGCGGGATATCCAGATCCGCGGGTTTAAGCTCCGGTTGCCGTTGGATATCGAGTTTGTGTTTACGGCGAATCCGGAAGATTATACCAATCGGGGTGCGATCGTGACGCCGCTCAAGGATCGCATCGAAAGTCAGATTCTCACCCATTATGCCAAAAGTGTACAGGTTGCCAAAGCGATCACCAAACAGGAATCCAATATCCTCGCGGAACAGGGTGACCGAATTCGGGTACTGGAACCTGTAGAGGATCTTCTTGAACAGGTGTCCTTTCAAGCCCGTGAAAGCGAATACATTGATCTCAAAAGTGGCGTGTCGGCACGACTCTCCATTTCCGCCTATGAGAATCTGATCAGTACGGCTGAACAACGTGCTCTGCGCAACCATGAGGACTGCGCGGTGGTGAGACTCTCGGATTTTAACGGCATCATTCCGGCGATCACGGGAAAAGTCGAACTGGTTTATGAGGGAGAAGTTGAGGGACCGGCCAAGGTAGCGCGATATCTGATCGGCAAGGCTATCCGGAACGAATTTACGCGCTATTTTCCGGATCCGGAACATTTTAAACGCAATCCGGAATCAAGCCCCTATTTCACATTGATTTCCTGGTTTCGTGCCGGAAACACGCTGGATTTTCCGGTCACCCTGAGACAATCCCATTACGAAACCCTGTTACGGGAGACAGCGGGACTCTGGGATGTGGTCCAGACCTACCACCCCAAAGTGGATTATGAGACGCAACTGTTTTTCATGGAATTGATTCTGCACGGACTTGCGGAATTTTCGGTTCTCAGCAAACAGGAGCTGGAATCCGGTGTTCAGTTCAAGGATTTGTTGTCAACCATGTTTTCGCAAAAAGATGATGAGGATAAAGAGGACCGCTGGACGGGCACCGGGCTGTGAGGAATCCGAATGATCGTGAGCCGGCCATGGTAAGGTGATACCATGGCCGGTTTGGTTTGAACGGAGGGTTCGGCTCTCGGGAGTTGAAGTCACATCGCCGGACAGGCCTCTAAAAGGAAGACCAATAGGGGTTGGCCATCAAGACGGGGTATGTCAGGGCCATGTGATACAGTTGTGACTGATAGCGAATATGCTGACGCATCGATTCCGGTAACCGATCCCACAATGGATACACTTTCGAGAGCCACTGAAGATCCGCTCCCCCGGCTTTGCCCTGCAGTTTTAGCGTCACGCTGCGGAAGATCCGCATGAGGGAGGTAAAGGGATCCTCGGGTTCCGGTAGCAATCGTATTCTGACTTTTTGGCTGTCGGCCACACCGATTTTCTCTTTGGCAATGCCAATGCATGTATAGAGTCCTCCCAGGCTATCCACCAACCCGAGACGCCGGGCGTCCTGTCCGGACCATGGCCGGCCTTTGGACAGCGATCGTGCCTCTTCAAAAGTCATACTCCGGCTGTCAGCGACTTTGTTGACAAACCGGTGGTATGTGACCTGGGAGAGCTCTCTGAATTTTTCTTTGTCCGCCCGGGAATAGGGAAACACCGGATAAAGAAAGGTCGCAGAGGGTGTGGTGGTGATGGTATCTGCCGAAGCTCCGATTTTATCCAGCATCTCGCTGAAATTGGGAATCACAGACACCACACCGATAGAGCCGGTGATGGTGGTGGGATAAGCGATGACCGTATCACAGGCGGTTGCCATATAATAGCCACCGGACGCGGCCAGATGACTCATGGACATCAGAACGGGCTTTTCCCTGGCGGTCTTTGCGATCTCGTGCCAGATCTGGTCGGCAGCCAATACCGCACCCCCCGGTGTGTCCACGCGCAGGATAATCGCTTTGACACGATCATCGTTTCTTGCCTTTTTCAGACTTTTGATAAAGGTCTCGGATGCGATGATGCGGGAATCAAAGGGACCACTTTGTCCACTCATCATCACTCCGGATGCTCTGATCAGGGCGATTTCCTTATCCCGCACCACATTTTCCTGCGGGCCCTTGTGACGGGTTTTCAGATAACCGGCAAAGGAAACGAGATGGAGATCCTCGGTCCCGATGCGTGTTTTCAACAGTTCCCGAACCTCTGCTTCCGGCGCCTGGGCATCGATAAATCCCGCCGCGAGTAGTCTGTCCGGTCGGTAAAGTCCTTGCCGCAGATACTGTTTGACTTTGTCCTGACTCAGACCGCGATCGGCAGCGATGTCGCGTGTAAACTGTTCATAGCGCTGATCGAGAATGGTTTTGATTGAGCGCCTCGCCGGTTCGCTGAAGCTTTGCCGATTGTAGGTTTCCCCCGCCGATTTGTACTCTTCAAATTGCTCTACATAAAACTCGATACCGAGCTTGTCATAGGTTCCCTTGAAAAACAGGGCCGCAGAGGCGAATCCATTCATCTCCAGGATGCCCTCGGGAGCGATGAAAATGGAATCGGCCAGGGAGGCCAGATAATAGTCGTATTCATCACCGATTTCGATAAAGGAATAGATAAATTTGCCGGTCTCTTTAAATCGTTCCAGTTCCGCGCGAATTTCCGATGCTTTGGATATATCAGCCCGCAGATCGGTTGATTTGAAATAGATCCCGTCGATGTGGTCATCTTCAGCGGCGCGGCGAATTCCAGAGAGAACATGAAATGTGCTGACCGGATCCCCCTCTCCCGTAATCGCGGCCACGGGATCCGGAGATTGGTACTCTTCAATTGTCCCAGCCACTCTGAGATGAAGAACGCTGTGGTCTTTGACCGCAATCGTTTCAGGCTTGAACGCATTGCCGATAATGCCGAATACCAGGATGGTCATCACAAGAATGCCGACAAACAAAAGTGCAAGAATAATCAGAGCAATCCAGCAACCACTGCGCTTGGATTTAGGCCGTTCAGATGTCATGATGTAACCCCGTTTTCATCTGGTTAAGGATTGTTATGTTTTTAGGTTATTTGCTATACGGAAAGAGTTTTATCCCGGCAGAGTAATCAAGTGGATCACCGGATGCGAGACAGTTCTCCTTTAAAATAGAGAATCGGAGATTCCGCTACATCCCCAGGTGTCATAAAAAGATCGTTATAATTTTTTTTGAGATCGATTCCGATGGCGTTATAACAATTGGCGACGTACAGTGAACAGAACAGCGTTTCATTTTGGACCAGCTCATCCTGAGGATCGACTTGTCCGCCAAACAGCAATAAAAGCCCCAGTTTGAATACAGACCAAAAGGCGTACCGTTTTCCGAGTTCCTTTTGAGCGTATCTGATCAGATCAAGGCGCTGATCTGCCGGAATGGGTGAGCGACTTGTGTACCATTCAACTGAACCATTGTGATGGCTGAGATTAAAGGATAACGTGGTGACCCGTACACCTCGACGCATGGCCTCCATCACCATAAGACGCTCATTCCACCATACCGCCAATCCGGCATGAGAATAGGTAGAACGGGTTGCCCGCTGAATGATAGCGGAAACCGGGCCATGCCCCCGATAGAGCAAGACATCACCGTTTTGGATATGTTGCCGTTCTACTGCATAAGAGAGTACCATGACAGATCTCCTCTTCAAAGGTAGAATACAGCGCATTTTTCGTATCCACCACCGGGTTGGCGGGACACAGGAAAATGTGAATGTCGGGTCTGGCCTGCCGTGCTTTTTTTTAACATAGCAAGCTTGATGTAAAAATAAAAGAAAAATTTATTCGTACGGTGTATATCTTTTTTAATTAAAACAGGACAGTGGTGTCCCAAAATGGGATACCACATGACGTAACCATCATAATAATAGCGTAAATTGAGTCATATTTCTATTTTATCGATACCATCCCTAGTGTCCGGTCGAACGACCGGACACACCAACATAATTATATTAAAATCAATTTATTATGTTAGTCGAAAAACAGAATCGACTCGAATCAAATATTGCGAAATCAATGTTGTTTATTATCTAGTTAAGTCGGCTCGTGTCCGATAACCGGACACCAGTGCGATACCATAGAAAAAACAAATCAAATTAAAGATAGTATTGAGATTCGTTGTGGGTGTCCCGTCTGAAGACGGGACACAACTGATAACCAGACAGTCCTGACCGCTTCGGTGTCATGTTGCCGGTTGTAAAGAGGACGTTCGGTGCGGAAAAGAGCGTATAAGGGCAAAAGCGAAGTGCAGGGATCGACATCGCGTGCCAGGAGAACGTGGTAAAAACTCGATATTGACTCTTAACATGTGATTGACTACCATAAGCTGGGACACAAGAACAGAGGCAGGGCCGATGGATCAACAGGCATTCACAACAGAGGGAATCAAAGCCCTTCGGCAACAGGAGCGGTTCGAGGAGATTGTCGTACTTGTGGCCTCGAAATGGGGGCAGGCTGATCTGGAGTCGAGTGTGGCCCTGGGATTCGAGTATGCCTATGCGCTTTACCGGCTGAACCGGTATCAGGAAGCGTTGCGGTTTTGTCGGATCCTGTACAGACGGTCTCCGGAATCCACATCCATCCGTCACCTTTATGCCTGGACCATCTTTCGTCTGGTGATACAACCCGGGGCCATTAAAAACCGGAAGCGCTTTATTCAGGCCGCGCTGGCAGTGGTTTCTTTGACCCGTCAAGAGGAAGCCAAAACCCCTTACGAAAAGACCGTGTTCCGTGTCCTGTCTGTTTTGAAAGACCCCTTTATGCCGCGGGACATTTTGCGATGGCTTGATCGTCTGGATTCTTCGCTTCTGTCCACTGAATCGCCTGCGGATGGCGGCACCGGGAAGCAAAAGGCGTCGCCCCTGGAGCTGTATTATTCCTATCGTTCAGAATCCTTGCTCCGACTGGGATCGTACCACGAGTGTATCGATGTCTGTCAGCGAGCCCTGAACGAGATCCCACGATTTCATTACCGCAATGATATCTGGTTCAAACGACGGATTGCCCGCTCTTATTTTGGTGTGGGTGAATTTGAAAATGCATTGGAGTTACTCAAGAGTCTTTTACAGACGCCTGAGGACTGGTTTATTCGAAAAGAATGTGCTCAAGTCAATGTCGAGCTGGGAGATATAAAGTGTGCTCTGCGATACGGTCTGGATGCGGCATTGCAATACGGGTCGCCCGCTCATCGGATCAATCTCTATGTATTTCTGGCCACGCTTTTTGACGAGACGGGACATCTGCGATTGGCAAGCTGTCACTGGCGATTGGTCTATGCCATCAAACGGGAGCAAAACTGGTTTATCGATGCGGCCCTGTCGGAACGGATTAAAGGTCTGTCGTCTGTGAAAACAGATACTGTTCATTCTGTTTACCAGGGGCTTCAACCGCTGTGGGAGCGGATACGATTTTGGCGTCAAACTCGTCATACCGGTGTTCTGGTCCGCTGGACTGCCGGAGAGGGAGGGGTGTTGGCCACGGATCTCGGTCATTCTCTGCATGTGGGCCTTTGGGCGCTCAGGGTTTTACCCTCGTTCTATCAGGAAGGCACAGAGATGGAATTCTACCTCGATGAAGATGCTCCGGATCGCCAAGCCATCGCTGTTCGCCCGGTGACCGCCGACCCGGATCGTGAGGTCCAGTAGACCGGACTCTACGGCCATATTAAAGGAATTGTCTAGAATGGCCAGATGAGCGGGGCGATGGTCACTGTCAGCATCCACATCAGCAGATTCAAGGGAATACCGATTTTTAAATAATCGGAGAATTTGTACCCACCCGGACCATACACCATGAGATTGGTCTGATAGCCTATAGGAGTGGCAAAACTGGCAGAGGCACCGATCATAATTGCAATAATAAACGGTAGGGGATTGGCTCCCAGCTGTGTGGTCGTCTCCATCGCGATGGGAAAGATTAGTACGGCAGCTGCGTTGTTGGTGATCAGCTCTGTGAACAAAGAGGTCAGCCCATAGACCACCAGCAGAGCGATCCAGGGATTGTCGCCGGCAATACCGAGCAGACCTTTTGCCACCGTGGAGGCTGCACCGGTCACGTCGAGAGCGCGTCCCAATCCAAACGCGGCAATGATGACCATGAGAACCTGATAATCGATATTTTGTCGGGCCGAGGACCACGAGGTACATCCCGTGAAGATCATCAATGCTGCCGCCGCCATGGCGGCTTTGAGCATACTCATCCATCCGATCGCTGCCATGAGCACCATACCCAACAGAATCAGCAACGACAACCCCGCCTTTTCATACCGTGGCGGCGTGGAATCGTCCAGCTGATTGATCAGATAAAAGTCGCGAGAGTTTTTTTGCTGATCTGCAAAGCTGGCGTGGGTTTCCAGTAACAAGGTGTCTCCCGGCTCCAGGATAATATCACCGATTTTTTTGTGAATGCGTTTGCCGTTGCGAGCGACAGCAATGATGGCCGCATTGTAGCGGCTGCGGAATCGGCTCTCACGGATGGTTTGGCCCAGATGCGGAAAAGTGTTGCTCACGACAGCTTCTACAAGACATCGTTGTGTCACTTTGGTGCCATTGAGTTTGAAAATCTGATCGGTGGCCGGAGCCAGACCTCTGACTTTGCGGAGATCCACCACCGACTCGACCACGCCGACAAAGACCAGTCGATCGTCGGCCTGCAGGATCTCTTCGGAGGACACTGCCGGTATCACGCGACCGCTCCGCTCGATTTCCATCAGATACATTCCTGGGAGATGGCGCAGCCCCGCGGCCTGGATGCTTTTATTGATCAGAGGACCGCTCTTTTCGACGATCATCTCTACCGTGTATTCCCGCGGATCGGCAAGTCGACTCAGCATCGATTGACGCTCCGGCAGGAGCCACCGGCTAAAGAACAGTATATAGATCATTCCCACCACTGCCAGCGGAATGCCTATCTTGGCGATCTCGAACAGGTTTAATCCTTCGGTATACTGGGCGAGACTGTTTTCACGTGCAAAATTGATCAGCAAGCCATTGACCACCAGATTCGTGCTGGTGCCGATCAGCGTACACATGCCTCCCAGTATGGCCGCATAACTCAGCGGAATCAGAAATCGGGAAATGGCGAGTTGGTATTTTTTTACCCAATCCGAGATGGTGGGGATGAGCATGGCCACAACCGGAGTATTGTTCAGAAAGGCGCTCATCACCGTAACCGGCAACATGATTTTGGTCTGAATGGTGGAAATGGATTTTGGCGTGCCCAGGATGTGCGGGGCGAGGATGTCCATCCCGCCGGAATCCCTCAGTCCGGCGGCGACCAGATAGAGTACTCCGACGGTCACCATGCCCTGGTTGGTAAAGCCGGCCAGGACCTCTTTGGCGCTGATAATGCCCGCGATGAACAAAAAGGTTAAACCGATCAGGAGAATACCTTCCGGAGGGATGCGAGTGGTTCCCAAAAGAATGACGATCAGCACCACGGTTGCCAGGGTAAGGATCGCTTCAATGCCCATGCCTATGGTGTTCCTTCAGAGTTGGTTGGCAAGTTTCCTTGAATCACGAGTCGGTGGGCACCCTCCCGGTTGTGGAATGGAGAGTATACCAGCTCTGTTCCGTGAAACTGTTGCGTTCCCCGAAGAGGATCTGAAATCAGTTTGAATTATTCCTAATGTAACAGATTTTGATATCCGAGTAAAGTACAAAAACACGCTTTCCAGCTTTCGATCTGGAGAGAAAACCGCACGGTTCCAGACCACTGACATGAGATCCCAATAGGATAGCGATCCGTCCGGCACGGTGGGTGTTCTTGTGACGTGTTCCCGATACTCTACCAACAGGATCGGTGGAATGCGTTTATCAAGATCCAAAAGGTGTGATGCATGAAATGTTGTTCACAGTACGGTAAGAGGGCACACCCTGGGCAAGAAGAGTAAAAGGACGGGAATTTTTAAAAAGTTCTTGTGTTTACAAATAAAAATCCATATACTTTGTTCGTAGATTATACAAGGAACCCAAAGATGAATTACACACTCACCATCCGACATCACCACCATCATCATGGTCATTACGGAGACGTACGCCAGCAGGGTGGGTGATTTCATCGTTTCATTGAATGCCACGCACAAAGCCCGCCTGTCAAGGTGGGCTTTTTTTGTTTCCGGACCGGAATCGTTCCGATAACGGTGAGAGGACGTTGTATGCGGGCCTCACGGTCAGAGGACGAATGTCCCGGATGTGGAGCATCGGAAATTCTGTTGCAGGAGTATTGAACGAGATTAAACCGAACACGATCCGGTCTGTAGACCGGAAGCCGACAAAGGAGTACAAATTATGATTGATTTAAACGGACTGAATGAACGGGTCCTCAAGATTGGACTTCCCAAAGGCAGTCTTCAGGAGTCCACCATGCGATTGATGGCAAAAGCGGGATTCCATTTTTTCGTACGAGAACGGTCCTATTTCCCTTCTATTGATGATGAAGAGATACAAGCGATCCTGATCCGGGCTCAGGAGATCGCCCGCTATGTTCAGGATGGGGTATTTGATGTGGGGTTGACCGGGAAAGATTGGATTTTGGAATCCCGTTCCGATGTGGTAGAGGTAGGAGAGCTCTCCTATGCCAAAACCACGATGCGGCCGGTTCGGTGGGTGCTGGCGGTTCCCAACGAGTCCGACATCCAGTCGGTACAAGACTTGCAGGGCAAACGTATCGCCACCGAGATCGTGAATTTGACCCGGGACTATCTAGCGCAACACGGTGTGGATGCAGAGGTCGAGTTTTCCTGGGGTGCCACCGAAGTCAAAGCACCCACACTGGTGGATGCGATTGTCGAGGTCACGGAAACCGGTACCTCGCTGCGAGCCAACAATCTCAGGATTGTCGAGACCCTGATCGAGTCCCGGACCATGTTGGTGGCCAACAAACAGAGCTGGAATGATCCCGTAAAACGCGAAAAGATTGAAAATCTCAATATGCTGCTGCAGGGCGCCATCCGCTCAGAAGGAAAGGTTGGACTCAAGATGAACCTGCCTAAAGATCGACTGGAGGGGATCATGAAACAGCTGCCCGCGATGAAGAACCCCACCATATCCTATTTACACGAAACCGACTGGTTGGCTGTGGAGACCATCGTCGATGAACGGGTGGTGCGGGAAATAATTCCGGCCTTGAAGCGGGCGGGTGCCCAGGATATCATTGAATATCCCTTGAACAAGGTGATTGTGTGATTCCCCGCCGGACTGTGGGTGATGCTCCTGTTTTGTATGGACACAGGGTATCGGTTTTCCAGGCCACTGCCGGCACCGGGACATTGCACTGTACGCGGATAGAGAGAGGACGAGAATGATACAGATTATTTCCGGTGGCGACACCCGGTCGTTTATCGAACGGTTTGAGTCCCGTCGAAGCGATGTCTCTGACACCGTGGTGCAGGCGGTGAGCGATATTCTCAAAGCGGTAAAGGAACGCGGCGATGTGGCTCTCACAGAGTTTGCATCTCGTTTTGATGGCACCGACATCGATCGACTGGGAGCCCGTGTGGATCCGGACGAGCTGGAACGGGCTCATGCGGATCTCGATCCCGATTTACTGGCGGCCATTCGTCAGGCACGGGATAATATACGGCGATATCACGAAAAAAGCCTGCCCCAATCCTGGATGAGCTGGGAGGAGGATGGTGTTATCCTCGGACAGAGAATTATGCCATTACAACGGGTTGGAGTTTATGTGCCAGGAGGACTGGCCGCGTATCCTTCTTCATTGCTCATGGGCGTGGTTCCCGCCCAGGTGGCCGGTGTAAACGAAGTGGTGATCACCACACCCTCTGACCGGGAAGGAGGTGTCAACTCCACCATCCTGGCCACCGCCAGAGAGGTCGGGATCGATACGGTTTACCGGTATGGAGGTGCCCATGGTATCGCCGGTCTGGCCTTTGGAACAGAGACCATTTGCCGCGTCGACAAGATTGTCGGACCGGGAAATATATATGTTGCCACCGCCAAAAAGCTGCTGTATGGACAGGTGGGTATCGATATGGTGGCGGGACCCAGTGAGGTGGTGATCATTGCGGATGCCAACGCAGAACCGGATTATGTGGCCGCCGACCTGCTGGCCCAGGCGGAACATGATGAACTGGCCTCGTCAATACTGATTACCCACAGTCTACAATTGGCCGAGTCGGTTCGGGACGCTGTGGTGGATCAGGTGAGTCGTCAGCCCCGTAAAGAGATTATCACAAAATCGCTACAACACTTTGGCGGCATCCTCGTGACCGATTCGCTGGATCAGAGTGTCGAGCTGTGCAACTGGCTGGCTCCGGAACATCTGGGACTTTACCTGCAGGATGCCTGGGAGCTCCTCGGTCGTCTGAACACCGCTGGCGCTATTTTTATCGGTTCTTATTCACCCGAAACGGTCGGCGATTACTGGGCCGGACCCAATCATGTGTTGCCCACCAACGGATCCGGACGGTTCTTTTCTCCATTGAGGACCGAAGATTTTCTCAAAGCCAGCAGCATCGTGTCCTATACGCGAGCCGCGATGGAAAAAGATGGTGACAAGATGATCCGTTTTGCTCATGCCGAAGGTCTGAATGCGCATGCCGATGCCATCAGACTCCGGTTAGAGTCCTCCGGAGACCGGAATTAAGGTTGATGAGTGTGAAAGACAAAAGAAAGGCCGTTATGGAAGCCGCATTCAAGGTCCCCGTCCTGAATCTGGAGGGATATCACTCTCCACCCCAGGGCGATGTTCGTGCCAAGTTGAATCAAAATGAAAGTCCATTCGATGTCCCGGAAAGCGTCAAGGACGAGTTGGCCAGTGCCGCGCGTATGATGCACTGGAATCGCTATCCGGAAAATGAATCGCCGCAACTCAAGCAGGCTCTGGCGCGTCGTTTTAATCTGACACCCGATCATATAGTCCTGGGCAACGGATCGAACCAGCTGTTCCAAACCCTGCTGACCGCCACCATCCAGCCACAGGACCGGATTCTGTACAGTCCACCCAGTTTCTCGCTGTTTGAGATGTTTTCCACCATCTATGAGGCGGACATTGTCCGGGTGATGCAGACCGAAGAGCTGATCTTTCCCCAAGAGGCGTTTTTAGATGCCATCAAAACCCGGCAACCCAAACTGGTCCTGATCTGCTCGCCCAACAACCCCACGGGTGCCGAACTGTCTCTAGAGTATTTAAAAAAAATCTGTGCGGTGTCTCCCGGTCTGGTGTTTTGGGATGAAGCCTATGGTGAATTCAGCCGCCAGACCGCCATCGATCTGGTTCCGGAGCTGGACAATCTGATCGTCTCGAGAACTTTTTCCAAAGCGTACAGCCTGGCCGGACTGCGTTTCGGGTATATGTTGGCCCAGCCTCATATCAGTAATGAACTTCGAAAAGTGAACCTGCCCTACAATGTGAATTTGTTCACCGAGCGGGTTGCCCTGAAATGTCTGGAGATACAGGATCAGATGAAAACTCATGTGGACCAGCTGATTGCCGAGCGTGACCGCATGTGGCGGCGTATGAATGACATTCCGGAAATACGGATTTATCCCTCATCAGCCAATTTTATCTTGTTTCATGTGTCTGATGCCAAACGCGTCAATTCCGATTTGCAAGGCCACGGTATTCTGGTTCGGGATGTGGGAGGCTATCCGCGCTTAAAAAGCCACCTTCGCGTTTCTGTGGGAACCCCTGAGGAGAATAGCCTGTTTTTGGAAACTCTGACGGCCATTCTCTCCAAGCAGTAACTGCAGCAGAGTGGTATGCTTTCGTGCCACCTGAACACAAACCGGCCCTCTTGGAAGGATCTTGGGTCCGGGTACTCGAATTCTGTAAACAGAAAGAGTTGATATGAAACGACAAGCAACCATCAACCGAAAAACCCGGGAAACCGACATCTCGTTGTCGCTTACTTTGGAGGGGAGTGGAGAGGCGTCGATATCCACGGGCATTGGCTTTTTCGACCATCTGTTGGAGGCCCTGGCCAAACACGCCCGCTTTGACCTGACCGTGCAGGCCAAAGGCGATTTGCATGTGGACGGGCATCACACGGTTGAAGATGTGGGGATCTGCCTGGGGCAGGCCCTGGATGAAGCTTTGGAGACGCGAACGGGAATCGAGCGTTATGGTCATGCGTATTGCCCTCTGGATGAGGCTCTGGCTCGGAGTGTGGTGGATATCAGCGGGCGGGGATTTCTTGCCTATCGCTATGATCTGATTGTTGGCTGGGTGGGTGGGTTTGATGACCAGCTGTTTGAAGAATATCTACGGGCTCTGGCATTGAATGCCCAAATTACGCTCCATGTGGAGCTGGTGTATGGTGCGAACCGTCATCACGCACTGGAGGCCATGACAAAGTCCATGGCACGGGCGCTGCGGACGGCGGTGCGGATCGATCCCAATGCACTTGATATTCCCTCCACAAAGGGGGTGCTGGTATGATCGCCCTCATCGACTATCAGGCCGGCAATCTCTTCAGTGTGAGCAAAGCTGTTCAGGCCCTGGGAGCGGACATCCGGATCACCGCGCGCCGGGAGGAAATTCTCGGCGCCGATAAAGTGATCTTTCCGGGCGTGGGATCCTTTGGTCAGGCCATGGAGACCTTGAAACAGCAGGATCTCGTCCAAACCATCCGCGATGTCATCGACCGGGGAACACCCTTTTTGGGGATTTGCCTGGGTTTGCAGTTGCTCTTTGAATCCAGTGAAGAGAGTGACGGGATTGGAGGTCTGAACATTCTAAAGGGAAACGTGCGTCGTTTTTCACACAATCTCAAAGTCCCTCACCTGGGATGGAATGAGGTGCATCAGGTCCGTTCGAGTCCGTTGTGGCAGGCTCTTCCGGATCAATCCTATTTTTATTTTGCACATTCCTATTATATCGATCCCGTGGACCGATCTATCGTGACGGGTGAGAGTGAGTATGGCGGCCGCTGCGCGGTGGCGGTTCACAGGGATCACATCTATGGGGTGCAATTCCATCCGGAAAAGTCGCAGAAATGGGGCCTGCATGTCCTGAACAATTTCATTCAGCATAAGGGATTATAATGTGCTTATCATACCGGCAATAGATTTAATCGATGGCAACTGTGTCCGATTAACCCAAGGCAGAGAGGATACAGTTAGGCAGTATGATGCCGATCCCGTTGCTGTGGCGCAGCGATTCCATGCAGCCGGCGCCCGATGGATTCATGTGGTAGATCTGGAGGGTGCATTCGGACGCGACTCGAAAAACCGCGAGGTCATTCCGCGGCTGGTTCGAAACGCAACACCCTTTATCGAGGTCGGCGGGGGCATTCGCTGCCTGAAGGCCATTCGCTGGTGGCTCGAAGACGTGGGGGTGGCCCGGGTCATTCTGGGCACGGTCGCGATCACACAGCCGGAATTGGTGGAACACGCCGTACAACAGTTTGGGGCCGATCGGATCGTTGTGGGTATCGATGCCCGAAACAATAAAGTCGCCACACACGGCTGGGTTCGGGAAAGCAACCGTTCAAGTCTGGATCTGGTGCTGGAGATGAAAGCCCGTGGCGTGAAGCGGATTATTTATACTGATGTGAGCCGAGATGGTGAATTGAACGGACCCAACATAGAAGACACGGTGACGCTGGCCAGGGAGAGTGGTCTGGCTGTGATCGCCTCGGGCGGATTTTCCCGGGAATCTCATTTTGCCGATCTGGATGACCGCGTGGAAGGCGCCATAGTCGGGAAGGCACTGTATGAAGGTCATCTCGATCTCTCTTTGCTGATCGAGACATTTCAGTCGGAATCATGATCCGTCTTCATCCATCCGGACGCAGATGAACGGACCATGCCGGAAGTATCGTTCGACACCCTTTCCGGGATTCGACAGTACGATTAAAGATATAGAATCAAAAGGATAGGCCTATGCTGACCAAACGCATCATTCCCTGTCTGGACGTTAAGGACGGACGGGTTGTTAAAGGTGTCAACTTTGTCAACCTCATCGACGCCGGGGACCCGGTGGAACAGGCTCGATATTATGATCAGGAAGGTGCCGATGAGCTGGTGTTTCTGGATATTACCGCGTCGTCGGAAAAGCGGGATATCATTATCGATGTGGTTCGGCGCACAGCTGAACAGGTGTTCATGCCCCTGACGGTGGGCGGCGGGGTTCGCACCGTCCGGGACGCTCACGATCTGCTCAACAGTGGTGCGGATAAAGTAACCATGAATACTGCTGCAGTGCGTCAGCCGGAACTGGTGTCCGAATGTGCGACGAGATTTGGCAGCCAGGCCACTGTGGTCGCCATCGACGCCAAATCCGATCCGCAGGGTGGCTGGTTTGTCCATATTTATGGTGGACGGGAGCGTGTTGAGCTGGATGCCATAGAATGGGCAAAACGCGTTGAGACACTGGGTGCCGGCGAAATTCTGTTAACCTCCATGGACCGTGATGGCACCAAAGACGGCTATGATCTGGATCTGACCCGTGCCATTTCAGATACGGTGGGAATCCCCGTCATCGCCTCCGGAGGGTGTGGACAAAGCGAGCATATTTTCGAGGTGTTCGACAACGCGCATGCCGATGCCGCCCTGGCCGCCTCGATTTTCCACTATCGACAACATTCAATAGCAGAAATCAAAACCTATCTACAGGAGAAAGAGATTCATGTCCGAAATTGAAACAGTGGCGACAAAAGAGTTTATCAATAGAATAAAATACGATGACCGCGGCCTGGTCCCGGCTATCGTTCAGGATGACAATGATGGCACGGTGCTGATGTTGGGCTATATGAACGCGGACAGCCTCGAGATGACCCTGGACAAGGGATTGGTGACCTTTTGGAGCCGGTCGCGACAGAAATACTGGACCAAGGGAGAGACCTCGGGAAATACCCTGCAACTGGTCTCCCTGTATACCGACTGTGATTCCGATACCTTGCTGGTCAAAGCGATCCCGCAAGGCCCCACCTGTCATACCGGCAAACGGTCCTGTTTTTCCTGGGAACTGGATCGGCAAAAGCAATCCTGAACTGTCCGGTGACGTGTCCCCGGACTTTCGGGGACACGCCTCGTCGGCATACACATCCATGAGGTCAGGTGTAACACTGGAAACTGTATGGATACCTCTTATCGCACAACATCCTCACGAACCCCGTTTACGGACGTCGGCTCATTCCATTTACAGATCGTTCTGATGCTGGCGCTGGTGCTCGGACTTTGGAGTCATGGGATCGCCAAAGCCCCGTTCTTCAACCCATCTACATTTGACCAATTCATCTATCCCGGCGCCCGGCTGGACTCGATCTATTCGAAAATGCTGTTGACCCGGATTCGGGACCGGTTTCCGGAAGCCCGTGCTATCAAGGTCAAAAGTCTGCTGACCGGAGATCAGCCGGCAAAGGTCATTTTGCACTATACTCGGATGACCGGGCAGCCCTTTAACCATAGTGGTGGCCGCTATATCCGTTCTTTTGCAACAAAGGATGGATATCCTTTGAGCCGCATCGATATCTCTTCAGTGCCCATCCCTCATCTTTCGGAATCCTTTTGGCCTACCCGTATCGATTTGGTCCTGACGATTCTTCCCATCGACCATGAGGACTGGACATGCAAGGTGTTGTCCAAGCAAGAGTTGAAATCCAAAGCCGGCCGACTGCTGTATGACGGAAAAGTCTTTAAAGACATTACCCTCAACGAACAGGTGGATCTGGGATCTCGGGCCCGGGTGCTGGTGATCGGGACCAAAGATCCCTTTTACAATGTTTTGCTTTTTTTCAGACGACGCATTCGCAGACGGATTCGAGTGATACCGGCCCGGGAGGGTGATCTCTATGTAAGAGATTTTGAAGTGGACGCGACCGCCTCGGCAGGACTCGACCGGTCCCGGGAAGAACTGCATATCCGGGTGGAAGAGAATCCGTTGGTCATCGATCAGAACGGCAATTCCCAAAATTACCTTGGCTGGGTATTCATTAAATATATTCTTTGGAACAATAAAACCGGGACCTGACCCGGGTCTGTGGTCGACGGGGGTGAAAACGGGAAGAGGATGGTGTTGGAAT
>CAYPUH010000039.1:0-20267 GCA_964413725.1 uncultured Cytophagia bacterium | reverse complement strand
TACGTCACATGTACACCTGCGTTTTCGAGCATATGCCCGAATTCCATATTTTTTTCTTCATCGAATCGGGCTGTCACCTCCACAAGAACGGCAACCTGTTTGCCACTCTCAGCCGCTTTCATCAATGCTTTTACAATAGGAGAGCCCTTGGATGTACGATAGAGCGTCTGTTTGATCGCAATGACCTTGGGATCCGCAGCAGCTTCTTCCAAAAACCGTTGTGTGGTGGCTGTAAAGGAATCATAGGGGTGATGAACCAATACATCGCCTTTGCGGATGATGGAAAAAATATCGATAAACTCTTTTGTGGTATCCGGCATCATAAAGGCTTGGGGAATGACCGGCTCCCAGGGGGTGAATTTTAAATGGGGAGCCTCGCTATCCGCCAATTCGAAACAATCCGAAAGGTTCAGCATGCCATCGGTTTCATAGACATCGGTTTCACCCAGCTCCAGTTCTCTCATCAACAGCTGCCGGGTTTCCACAGGCATATTTTTATCGACTTCGAGTCGAACCACGGGGGCAAACCGTCGTTCCCGTAGCTCTTCGGAAATCATGGCCAGCAAATCTTCCGCTTCCTCTTCATCCCGCCTCACATCTGCGTTTCGCGTGATTCGAAAGGCGTGTACCGATTCAATTTCCATACCCGTGAACAGATTTCTGGCATGGTCAGCGATGATCTGTTCCAGAGGAACAAACTTGATCCGGTCACCGCTCTTGATACGCACCCACCGACCATGACTGTTGGGTACCTTGACCCGGGCGAAATGGGTGGTTTTCCGCGAAGGATGCCGCATGGTGATGGCCAGCGAGAGGCTCAGGTTGGATATAAACGGAAACGGGTGTCCGGGATCCACGGCCAGAGGAGTCAAAATCGGATAAATATGCTCTTGAAAATAGTCATTCACCTGCTCACATTCCGACTTGTTCAGTGTCCGGTAATCGCAAATGATAATGCCTTCATCTCTGAGCCTGGGTTTGAGTTTCTTCTCCCAGGTGCGTGTCATTTCACGATGCATCCGCAAAATCACTTTTCGCAACATACGCAACTGTTGTGTCGGCTTGCGACCATCGGCAGACAAACCATACACTCCGGCAGCTTCCTGTCGTTTCAAACCTCCCACACGTTTTTGAACAAATTCGTCAAGATTGTTGGCCGTGATGGCGACAAACCGGACCTGTTCAAGCAAGGGAGTTCGATTGTCCAGAGCCTGATGAAGAACCCTCCAGTTAAAATCCAGCCATCCCAGCTCGATATTAAAATAGAGGGAGGGATGGCTCAAATCAGCCATTTCAGGTACCTTTTGTGGCACCACAGAGGGCGTAAATGTATGTATCCCCTTTTGCCGTGATGTCCGTTTTGCCATTAAAGATCCTCCACGTTGTCATCACTTTTTAGTCGCCAGACTGATTTTGCATTACCGATAGCACCGGTATTCACTCCACTCACATCCGCGTCTATATTCATTCTGCGGCGTTTCCACTCAGGACACTGGTTGTTTTCCCTCTCATTGATCGAGCAAAAGTCGGGCGATTTCTCGCATCATCCCGTCTCTCGAGCGACTGTCGAGAATCGTCTCAAAGGGAAATCCCAGTACCACAATGTTGTAATCACCACGATAAACCGTCGCAGCCCCAAACCGGTTGCCTTCATATCGCATCAGTGTGCTCGCACCGCCGACACCTTCGAGAGCATCCGGAGCCTCGACCCGGTATATATCGGAATTGAAACGGGTATTATATTCGAATCGGACATGGGGGGATGACCAGACAGAATCCCGAACCACGACACGACCGGTGCGATCGCCATGGTTTATGATCCATCCGAGTTTAAGAACATCCTGACCAAAACGAACATCCGGATGGTCATCCGGCTTGCCGGAGAACAAATCGGTTCCCACGTAAGCACCGGAGACAAACAGACGCCCTCCGGATTGAAAATACTCTGACAGTTTCTGTTGCATCTCCACCGGAAACGCCTTGTAGGCGGTTGAAGCTGATGTTGAATCGTACGATGTTGCCGGCAGAAATGTTTCTTTTTCCTCTCCCAGAATCAGATCCACAAATGCATATCGATCAAAAACGAATCCACTGTCCATCACAGATTCGTCACTCATTGTAACAAAGGAATAACCATTATTTTTCAATGCCTGGCCATGGGTGGTAGCATAATCAAACGTATTACCAGCCAGCACCCGGGTCTCAAAGTCCGCAAAACTGGCACCGTGTCCCGGTGCATCGTTCAGTCGAAAAACAGACACGGGATTGAAATCGTATTGTCGGCCCGTGTAACCGAAATCCAGCCGATCCGGCACCCCATTGTCCTCGATGTTATGAAAGCCCTGGAAAGATGGCGTCTTGACCATTGACGGCGCACAGATACGGTCAAAGGCATCGATGATCAGAACCGGCTTTTGATCCGTCCCGGCATGACAGACAGAAACGACAGAGGATGGGAAGCTTTGTCCTCCGCGATTGGTGGCAGTGACTTTGAAGTCATAACGGACACCCGATGTGAGAGTGTCAATCACACAGGACGGTTTGGCGATAATTTGCCCGTTATCAAATCCACTTCCCTCTTTTCGGGTATAGAGAACATATGCCTCCGGAATGGCAGAGGGCTCTAGAGGGTCAAGTGTCGGCTTCCAGCTCAGAGAGACCCGAGTGGAATCGATAAATTGTGCACACAGATGGGTGACCGGAAGGGGTTGTATGACAGGAGAAAACCCGTTCTGGAATGCGATAAATTTTAGCATGGCTTTATACATTGCCCTGGAAGCAACGAACCGGAAGCGGGGATCCAATGCGTATTGCATATCGAGAAAATTCTGATGGGACAACAGTTCCACCAGTACGGCCGGAACATTGAGACGATACGCTTCGCTATAGGGTGCGTCCCGAAGTTGTCTTCGAGTCCAGGACCGATCAAAGGTGGCCCGAATATCCGAGACCAGATGGGTCTGCATAATGTCAGCCAAATCACGGTTTGCCCATCTTGAAACACTGTCCGGAAACACATACAGAGTATCGGCATCGACCACACTATAGATGGACAGAGTGCCCACAGTTGTATCGTTGCGGGTGATTCCCGCATCTGTATGGAAAGCCATTGAAAGATCGATGGGAATGCCCAATCCTGGTGCCGACCGGTCGGCATTGGGTCCATAAGGCGCTCCCTTGAGGTAGTTCACCCATTCTCCGCGGCATTGATAATCATCGCGATAATCGGAACTGTCGCCATTGAGATTATACACCAGACTATCCGGCATACCCGCATACTGGAGTGCATAGCGTGCCGCTTCGGTAAAACGGGGACGTCCACTGGTTCGTCCGTTTCGGGCAATCACGCCCATTCCACCTCCAAACCGTACCGCATCGGCGGTGATAATAGATCCGGGCACCTCACTTTCATTGGTCAGAACCACACTACCGGAATCCGGATGGACACCCTGTTTGAATGGAAAGGTACCGAGATAAATCCAGGTCCGCCCCCCTATCTGTTGGTTGATCAAAAACCGTGTCTGCCCACCTCGATGGTGCACCGTATAGTGGGCATCCGGGGCCCGATCATCACCGGAGGCATAACTGATATACACGGCATAGTCCCCAGATTCCGGAATCCGGGGATGCCATTCCATCCGGGCAGAGGCAATCGTATCGGTGGCAACCTGTCGATAAGAACCCAGATCAAACGGGTTGAGGTTGGCCGGATAGGGTCGATTCCCATATCCAAAGCCGGGTCCATTGCCATTCTGCCAGTCAGAGGCGATAGAGCGTGAAATTTCGAGGGTTTGGTTTTCGGGATCGCTGTCAATAGAATCCGCATCCACCACCACTTCATAACGCTGGGTATCGCGTTCCCGGGGTAAAAAAACGGTGGCCCCGGCATTTTCCAACATGGGGACCACGTAGGGCAGCACAAAGGAAAGCGGCAGCAGATCCTCAACCGTTTGAAACAGGCGCGGGCGTTGCCATTCCCAACGATCGCTTTCGTGGTTGTAATACCAGCCATGGCTATGCCAAAGGGCAATATGACGAGCATCCAGTCCGGCTGGAGCGCTCCAGGCCCGGGATAGCGGACGTATCAATGGCGTTTTATCGGTATCTGTTTGCCGAGCCAGACGGTAGGTATCGATGGGAACGCTTGTTCGATAGAGATTGGGAATCAGCTCTTCAATCGGTTTTTCCATACTATAGAGGGTGATATGATAGGCTCGAAACTCTTTATCAAGATGTCTCTTGAGATGGAAATAGGTTTCCCGAATCCGTTTCTCACGGAAAGCTAGGACCGAGAGCGGTTTGTTGAGATAGATATCAAGCGTTTTGGTGCTAGAATTCACATTCAGGCTATCTATACGCACGACAGGGGTGATGGGAAGTGGAATACGAGTCTGATAACACTGGATCAGAAAGGACTCTACCTGTTTGTGCACCTCCCTGGAGGCATCGTCCATTCCCGTGTAATCATAGGTCGGAACACCCCTGGGGAGGTGGGACACACAGCCGGTAACGACCAAAACAGCCGTCAACAACACGAAACGCTTCCATTGCATATCGGGCCTCATCAACGTTTGATATAACACCATTGGTTTTGATCCCCTCACGATCAGCTCTCAAACTGATCCCTCTCCTTTGCGGGCAAGCCTTTCCGTACCCGTTCATACGATTCGTCGATCCAGTTTAAAATGATGGATTCAGCAATCGACTCATCGATCACAATAGTATTCCAGTGTTTTTTATTCATGTGATACCCGGGAGTGACCGCGTCAAACCGTTCGCGGCGTTCGAGAGCCTGTTCTGGATCGCATTTTAGTGTGATTCGCAGAGGGATATCATCCAAACCGGCCAATAGAAACATTTTGGAACCGACTTTGAACACCAGAGTCGATTCATCAAAGGGAAACTCTTCCGTCACACCGGATTTTTTGAGACAGACCTCGCGGATGGTTTCAATCTCCATATTCTTCCCTGTTATTGAATGAGAACCTCTTCCTCGATTTGAATCCGTGTTTGAACCGTCATGGTGGTCCTGGAATCGGCAAGACCTGTGAATCCTGGCTGCTTGCCCCCGACACTGATTTCTATCGTGCCGGGTATCACGCGTCTCCATCCATCCGGATCCACCACCGACAGATGTCGCGGGGTTAACAGAAAAGCTACGGTCCGGGTCTCACCCGCTTTAAGGTGTATTCTTTGGAATCCCTTGAGAGAGCGGATGGGAGCATGAAAGCCCGGATCGAGGTGGGAGCAATAGAGTTGAACCACTTCATCACCCGCCATTTTTCCTGTATTGGTAACCGAGACCGATACCGTAAAGGTCTTTTCCGAGTTCAAGGATCCCGGGGACACGGTCAGATTTCTGTATTTAAACTCTGAATAACTCAGACCATGTCCAAATGGAAAGAGAGGATCACCCTGGAAATACCGATACGTCCTGCCTTTCATATCATAATTATCAAATTCCGGCAGATCCTGAACCGAGCGGTAAAACGTCACAGGCAATCGTCCGGCCGGATTTATCTGGCCAAAGAGAAGATCGGCAATTGCGTTGCCTCCTTCAGGGCCGGGATACCATGCTTCCACGATGGCAGGGATATGCTCCCGTTCCCACTCGATACTGAGAGCACTGCCATTCATCAATACCAAAACAATTGGCTTTTCGAGGTCATGGATTTTTTGGATCAGATTTCGTTGAGTCGACGGCAGTCTGAGATGGGTACGATCGCCTCCACTGAACCCATCAATTTCTACGGGCATTTCCTCTCCTTCCAATCGGGGAGACAATCCCATACACAGGACCACAACATCGGCCTCCTGGGCCAGATCGATCGCGTTTTGTTCCAGATCAGCATCCATATCGGCCCAGACCAACTCGATACCGGCATCGATTCCCTCAGCCCGATAGTCCAACGTGAAGGGATATTTTTGTCCGGCCTCAAGATGGATAACACGGGTATCAAAGTTATAATAATCTTTCACATATCCATCGACCCATTCTTTCCCATCTATCTCGAGATGCCAAGCGTATCGTGCTTTTAGGCCCAATTTATAGCGAGCGGACCGTTTGGGAACAAGGACACCTTTCCAACGAACGGAAAAGACCGGTTTTCCGGGTCCGGAAACCGGACCCTGAAGATCCCAGTGGTGAGCGATCCAGGGCGACACCCGGCTCTGTACGGGTGAACCACTGAGGGAATCATTGTCAAAAATATCCATCTGAACCCCCGGCTGACCATCCAGAGTCTGTAACACAAATTCCGGGACCGTCTCGACCGCGGTAAAACCATCTGCCACCTCACAGCCACGAGCATAGAGCACAGAGCCCTGATTGCCGAACCGGTCTCGTATACCCTGTAGAGGGGTGACCGAATAGGAGGGCGTACCGTTATAATTACCAACCAACACATCGCTGTCATCGGCATTGGGACCGATGACAGCGATGGTGGTCAGTGAATCCCGATCCAAAGGCAGTAGATTATCCGCGTTTTTGAGCAATACCATGGATTTTTGCGCAGCCTCTCGATTCACTTGCCGGTGTTTGGGGCAATCAACAACATGCGTGGGGATATGGGCATACAGAACCCGTTCCGGAGGATCAAACATCCCCAGTAAAAACCGGGCCCGAAAGAGGCGTTTAACACTTTGATCGATCAACTCTTCAGATATCAGGCCCTGCCGAACGGCGTCAACCAGATGAGGGTACTGATTGCCACAATTCAGATCCGTTCCGGAGCGAACGGCCAGGGCAGCGGACGCGACCGGTCCGTCTGTGACGGCATGATACTTCCAGAAATCCAATATCGCCCAGCAGTCAGAGACCACATACCCTTCAAACCCCCACTCGTCACGCAGAATGCGATGCAGCAAGGTATCACTTCCACAGCAGGGATCTCCCCGGAATCGATTGTAGGCACACATCACGGATTGAGCCTGGCCATCGACAACGCAATCGCGAAAATGAGGAAGGTAGGTCTCGCGCAAGTCCTGTTCACTGACTCGCGCATCAAACGTATGGCGGGCCGGCTCCGGACCGCTGTGTACAGCAAAGTGTTTGGGGGTAGCAACCAACTTTAGGTACTTGGAATCACTTCCCTGCACTCCCTGAACAAATGCAACCCCCAGTTGGCCGGCAAGACAAGGGTCCTCACCATAGGTCTCCATCCCCCGGCCCCAACGCGGATCGCGAAAAATATTAATGTTGGGTGACCAGAAGGTTAACCCCTGATAGATATCATGCTGGTTGAGCCGAAGGGCCTGATGGTGTTTGGCTCGGGCTTCATCGGAGATAACAGTGGCAATTGTTTTCAAACCCTCCGAGTCCCACATGGCAGCCAGTCCGATGGCCTGAGGAAACACCGTGGCGATGCCGGCCCGGGCCACTCCATGCAAACATTCATTCCACCAATTGTATTCGGGGACATGGAGCCTCTCGATGGCGGGAGCTTTATAACTCATCTGTGCGATTTTTTCTTCCAGGGTCATTCTTTCGACCAGATCCTCTACTCGGTCGTCGATGGGAGAATCCGGATTCTCATAGAGATCTTTAGCACAAGCCGGGCGAATCCATAGATGGGTCAGGAATACGATCCCGACCACGATCAGCAATACCTGCGTCATGATAATCATCGTCTCCTCAGTCGGTTCAGCAGTGTTCCACCCTTAGACGGGTAACCCGTCAGCTGGTTCTATACACCACACAATTACATGTTGTTTGTATCGTATCGATATTAGACACCAGTCATTTTTTACCGATATTGGGACCGTCTCCTTGTGTGACACCTCGCGCCGTGACATCACTTCAATCGGTAATTTCATTCAAAATCCGGTCAATTTCCACGAGTTCACTATCTTCAAAAGTCAGATGCTTCAGGGTCGCAATATTTTGCTCCAGTTGGGTTCGGCGACTGACACCCACCAATACCGAGGTGATTACCGGCAGTCGTAAAATCCAAGCCAGTGCCATCTGAGCGAGAGACTGATTTCGACGTTCAGCCATCTCTTGCAGTTTTTGCAATCCCTGCAGCCTGGATTCGGTGATCTGATCGGTTGCCAAAAAACCGTGCGATTTTGCGGCCCGAGAGTCTTTGGGAATGCCTTGAAAATAACGATCGGTGAGTAATCCCTGTGCGAGTGGAGAAAAAACCGTGCAACCCATCCCCTGTTCGGTGAGCACATCGGTAAGCCCGTGTTCGATATTTCGGAACAACATTGAATATTTGGCCTGATGGACCAGACAGGGCGTCCCCATCTCTCTTAACAGAATCGCAGCCTTGCGAGTCTGTTCGGGTGGATAATTTGAGATCCCCGCATACAACGCTTTTCCGGATCTTACAATCGAGTCCAGAGCTCCCATGGTTTCTTCCAGGGGTGTATCCGGGTCATAGCGATGGGAGTAAAAAATATCCACGCGGTCCGATCCCAATCGTTTCAGACTGGCGTCGACACTCGCGATCAGATATTTTCGGGATCCCCAGTCACCATAGGGCCCGGGCCACATACGAAAGCCAGCTTTTGTCGATAAGACCAATTCCTCGCGATAGGCGGACAAATCAGATCGAAGGATCCTGCCCAGGGTTTCCTCCGCCGACCCCGGAGGAGGGCCATAATTGTTTGCCAAATCAAAATGGGTAATGCCATGATCAAACGCACTGAGGACGATATCACGGCTGGTCTCATAGACATCAACAGCGCCAAAGTTATGCCATAGCCCCAGAGAAATGGCCGGAAGATATAGTCCACTCTGGCCACACCGGCGATATTGCATTTGATCATAACGATTGTCTAAAGGGTTTCCGGACACGTTTATCTCCTTTCATCTTGAGTTGGCACGACCGTCCGTTCCTCTGAGACATCAGAAAAGGACACCATGATCGATGAGAATATGAACGCCGATGGCAATCAAGAGTATCCCACCCCATCATACCGCGAACGGTCCGATGGGAACGCGGCAGCCCACAGCCCTCCCCAGATGCAGTCCCATCACAGTCATCACCAGAGTGACCAGGCCAATCAGAGCCGCGGGCATCCATATGGACACCAGGGGAAAATGGTCATTTGATCAGACTCAATTTCAAAGGAGCGGCCACAGGCGGATCCATATGGACAAAATAAATACCACTGGCGAGATCTATAGCGTCGAAGATGAGTTTATGCTCACCCGCTCCCAGGTCTCCGGACCACAGCGTCCGGACGTTCCGCCCGAGCACATCAAAAACATGTACGTCCAGATCTCTTTTACGATAAAGCGTAAACTGAATTTGGGTCCTGTTGTTAAAGGGATTGGGATATCCTTTCAAGACCGTATATGAATCCGGACTCTGCGAACGTGGTTTCATCGACCAGGGAACAGAGGTGACCATCTTGGCAGGATAAGTGGCCCGGATGTTGTCGACATAGAGAGAACCGGAAAAAAAGTGTCCCGCGATACTTTCGCTGTCCAGGGATATGGCAATCTGTTTGATTCGGATGGGGAAATAATAGGCCTCTCCCAGCAGGGCCGGTTCGGCAGCTCGTACACCCACTCTGTTAAAGGCCTGGCGATTTCGTGGACGACGTCGTGGGCGCAAACGGAATGTGTTTCCCATGGCGTCTTCGACAATCAGGTAGACGCTGTGTAATCGGTCATCCAGTCGGACATCGACTTGAAGAGAATCGGGGACACCATATACCGGAAGATCCGTGTTGAGGTACATCCAGTACTCTGTACCGGATTCGAACGTAAAACCGTAATGGCCCCGGACAGAAGAGGTACCCAGAGTTGTGTATTCGGAAGAGAGAGAAAGAGTTGTGCTATCGGGATCACAATTTAGGTGAGACACACTCCAGCCCTGCAAGCTTTCAACGGAATCGATCTGGGTGGTTCCCACTCCCACCTGCACGGATATGAATACGGTATCTGTGACACCTCTAAAATCCGCAATCAACCCGGTCTCTCCCGACTTTTGTCCCCTGAACAGACCGGTTTCACTGATCGTTCCCACCGTGGAATCGGTTAGACCCCATTGAGGCATAACGGTTCGGTTTTCTCCGTCACTGTCCAGCACCGTACTGGAAAAAAGGATAGAATCCAAGGTATCTATAACCACGTCCCGGGGATGAATACTCACCTGTTTGATAGACTTTATCACAATACGAGCTGAATCCACAACATCATTATAGGAAATTATGACATAGCCGCTATCCCGTTCTGTCCCCGCAACAAACCGTCCACTGGAATCGATGCTCCCCAGCGGACGGCTTTGTTCGAAATCCAGCTCTAAAGTACTGAGAAAAGTGGGATAGTAGAATTCATCCAGTCCGGTGACCGAAAATTGCAGGGTATCTCCTGGCAAGAGGCGGATGTTATTGGGTTCGATTTCCAGTTGTACGACAGGTCCGCGTGGAGCACGGGACGTAACCAGCAGGGCATTGGCAACCGACCGTTCGCCACCCGGATCCGAGGGAGAATTCATCACCTCTCCCCGGACCACCATGGTAGTGGATCCGCCACCATCCAGATTGATGGCATGATATGCACCCAAATCGATAAGAAATTTGGACAACTCATCCAGACTCATACCGTCGCTGGAACTCTGTCGGCCATCCACCGTCACCAGATAAAGCGTAGTGCTGTCGGCCGAGATCCCTGCCGCGGTTCGTGGATTGCGTCCAAAGAACCCGGAGCTGAAATCATCGGGATCGGCAACGTTCTGACCGGCATTGACCAGACGCGGCAATCCTCCGACCATGGTCCACAACTGTTCATGGCCGGGTTGTATACCGATAAACAGAGAAAGAGTATCCCCTTTGCTGACGCGATTGTGGAGAAAATCCGAAGAGGTACCGTGTCCGCTGAGCACAGCGTGACCCTCCGGAATGTCCATATTTCCCTGTAGATAGGCTACGGAATCCGCCACACAACGAACGGTGTCATTGACAAACCAGTGATCGAGGGGCGACAACAGGACTTCGGTTCCCCACTGGTTGGTATCAGTGGATTCACCGAAATATGAATTATAGAGAACGATCGTATCCGTTTTACGAACACCGTTGACATCAGACAGATATCTCCCCTGGCCATTGACTTGCACCCAAGAATTAAAAATTGGCGTACTGATGGAAACATGATTGTCGCGGGTAAAGCCGATCGTCGTACGCGATGATGGTTTTTTCAGGCACTCTCCAGCGATCACCTGAGGTCCTATGGGGACACCGGTACCTCCGTAAAAATCCGCATTGACCGCCCCCACCACAAATTGTTCCTGCGTATTGCTCCGGGCCACCATGGAACGGGTTCGCTCCAATGCATGAAGACGATCCCTCGCCTTGACCGACTCTATCCGGATATATGGTTGTGTAAGGTCGACTTGCAATACATCAACACTCCAGGGACGATTGGGTTCGATCATCTTTTGGTACACCACACCCGGTCCAACTGTTTTGGTCATGACCGTATCAAATTGCGGCTGACTCCAGACAAACACAGGTCCGCACATCAAAAACAGCAGGATTAATCGTTTCATGTCATACCCCTTAACATTCAGTCACTGCGGAATGATTACGATCTCAAACAGCCGGCTGTCCCATATCCTTTCCGGTTTCATCGCTGGAGGCACGTGGAGGGATCATTTCCCCCAAAACTCTTTCATCAGCTTGCGTCGCTTTTTCAGTTCCTGTACCTTTTCCTTTGCCTTTTCCGCAAAAGGTCCTGTGGGGTCCAACTCGATAACGCGTTCAAATTCACTGATAGCGTTATCATACTCGTACTCTTTTTTGTTCATCTTGTTATAGGCCAATCCCAGCCAATAGTGGGGTTCGCCCGCATCCGGCCGTGCCGTGGACGCGTTGCCAAAGGCTTCGATCGCTTCCCAGAGATCGGTACCTCTCGTATTATTGTAGATTTGCTGTCCCGTTGCCAGATGATAATAATATTTGGATGGTCCGTGGTCGGGCTTGGCCTCCAGAGCCTGCCCCAGTGTCTCCACTGCCTGATCGAGGCGCCCCTGTTGCAGATCATTTAAACCTGTTTCATAGCGACTCTGCGCGGTCCTGGCTGCCTCCCGGATCTGATCGATTTTGCCGGCAACTTTTATGCTGTCCTGGGATACAGAGTCGAGGCGGGTATACCACTCCAGTGCCCGGTCATGATATCCCAGTTCGTAATAGACATCACCGATTTCCTGCAGGGTTTTCGGATTCTTGGGATTGTAGGACAGAGCCTGTTTAAAATAGACCAACGCCGGTTGATAGTGATTCTGTTGCTTTTTTTGTCGTGCCTGACGTTGTTTGACCTCAAAACCAAGCTGATTGATCGCATCTGTTTTTTGTATGGTCTTTTCCACAGACCGCAGAACCGTTTCCGCACTGTCCAGCTTTCCGAGTTTCAGATAATTTTTCATCAACAGAATATATGCATCTGTGGCGGTAGAATCCTGGGCCAGCACGGCACGGCTTTCACGGATACTCTGCTCATACGCTCCGGATTCAAATTGCTGGCGGGCGTTTTTGAGGGGTGCACTACAACCCGCAAAAAGCGCAATAGTCAATCCAATCCATATTGTTTGTTTAAACACACTGTCCTCATGGGTTTGTATACTGATCTGTCAATGACGGGTGGAACCCTTTAATTGAGCGAGTTAAAACGTTGGAGTGCTTGTTGCAACAAAACAATAATCATGGGTCTGCAAAGCAAATCCCAGGCACACGAAAGCAAAATGAAACATAAGAATTCGTGATCAAAGGGACAACTGCTTTTTCCGGAATGGCGGCGAGGTACATCCCTGGTTTGGCGTGTTCAAATCTTCGGATCATACCCTCGCAAGACCGGAGCGACCGATCCGGACAAGGGTCACCAGGTCCGTCAGAAGGGAGTGAGGCAGGAGAACAACTCTGATAAGGCATGGATGCGGTGAGCGCCTGTCAGGGTTCCATTTCTGATGTTGTTTCGGTAAATTCAGCCAACCGGTCGCGCAGAAAAAGACGAGCTCGATGCAAATTGGATTTAACCGCGGCCAGTGTCATATCCAGCATATCGGCAATTTCTTTGAGCGAGTAGCCCTCGATATCTTTAAGAATAAACACCGTTCGAAACTTGTCGGGCAACTCATCGATGGCGTTTTCCATCTCCTTTCGCAGTTCGTCGTTAACCACAGAACGAAAGGGATTGGTTCCGAGCGATTTATTGAACGATTCCAGTGAGGCTTTACTGATATGTTTCTCTGAATCCTCGAGATCGTTATGCTGCTTTTTCCGAGCTCTCAGTTTCATCAGAGCAAAGTTGGTTGCGATACGATAGATCCAGGTAGACAATGAAGATTGTTCCTTAAAATCAGATATCGCCTGAAACACCTTGAGGAACGTCTCCTGTAAAACACACTCTGCCTCTTCTTTATTGGCGACCAGCTTGAGTGCAGTATTATAAACAAGGCTTTCATTGTCCAGAACAATCTGAGTTAGCGCTTCATTGTCCCCGGCCTTTGCCTGGGATATGAGCTCAGCTTCAGAGTTGTATGGTCCTTCCATATATTGATCATCCCGACTGGCTGTACTATATTGTAATGAAAACGGCCACTGCTTTCCGGACCGCCTCTCGAACAAACACCGTGTTGTGTTCGACAGAGGACGCATGAACACAATACTATTGAATGTATCAAAAGTTTACTATAAATTCAAGTGCTTTATAGCAGGGAAAAGAATGTTGCTGTGAAGCGAGCGTCGAGAACAGCGGCAAAAAGCAGGGGAATATGTAGGTAGACAAAAACAACCCGCCCGGGACCCTCTTTCGAGGGTCCCGGGTACCGTATTATAAATGATTTTTAATAAAGTCAACAAGATGTTCTTTGGGAACGGCGCCGATTACTCCATCGATCCGTTCTCCGTCTTTAAACAGCATCAGGGATGGAATACTGGTAATTCCATAATCCGCAGCAGTATCGCCATTCTCATCCACATTGAGTTTGGCGATGGTTAACACGTCATGATAATCCGTGGCAAGCTCTTTTAGAATCGGTGTCACGAACCGACATGGCCTACACCATTCTGCCCAAAAATCCACCAGAACCAGCTCGGAAGCTTTTAAAACTTTTTCTTTAAAATCAGAATCAGTTACGGTAACAAGTGATTCAGCCATGGTATCTCCGACAATTACTCTTTATGTTTCCGAATCTCATATTCAGTCGAGATGGGAACCACCTGCTTTAACATGGCAGAAGCAGAACAATATTTTTCACTGGACAGTTCAATAGCGCGTTCCACGTCGGTACTATCGACATCGTTGCCATAGACGATAAACTTGATCACCACCCGGGTAAAGACTTTTGGGTGCTCATCAGCACGTTCGGCATCCAGATGGCATTCAAAGCCTTCAAAGTTTACCCGCTTTTTCTGCAGAATTGAAATCACATCCATGGCGGTACACCCTCCCAAACCCATCAGGAATAATTCCAGAGGGCGAATCGCCGCGTCAGATCCCTTGAACATCGTCGGACCATCCATCGGCACCCAGTGCCCGGAATCCCCCTTTCCCATCAATGTAAGTCCATCAAGCTGTTTGATCGAAACATTCATGACAGAAACTATCCTTTCTCCTCAGATTTGAGATCCTCGTTGAGTTCGGCGACCAGCTCATCAATCTGTTCATCTGAGAATCCCTTTTCCCTGGCTGCGGACTCCAGGGTTCCCCAGATGGGCTCCCCACAAGCCAGACATCGTATTCCCTTGATCATGAGAAAACGCACTGACTTTGGATGGGTTCGGGTCAAATCTTCAATCGTTATCGTCTTGTCAATCATGATAGCCGTCTCTTTCACGGGCAGACCCTCGTAAAACAGGTCTTCAGGAAGCCATCAGGGCTTTGATATCATTTTCAAAGACTTCTTTCGGACGATACCCCACATACTTTTTATAGATGGTCCCGTCCTCATCGATCAGAAACGTGGTCGGTATGCTTCGGATACCACCAAATCCCTGGAACACCTCGGCGTTACCCAGTGCATTGGGATAATTGACATTATACTCTTTGAGAAAATCTCTGACCGCCTGTTCTCCATTCCGTCCGGCAGCGATTCCAAGGATTTCGAATCCCTGGTCATTGTACTCGTTATAGAGTTCAATAAAGTGAGGGATTTCCGCCTTACAGGGAGGACACCAAGTATCCCAAATATCCACCAACAGAATTTTTCCCCGATACCCTTCCAGAGATACCGTTTTCCCTTCCAGCGTCTCGAGATTAAACGCATAGGCCATCGGTTGACTGGTTTTGGCAGCCGTTTGGGTTTGGCTGGAAGAGGTGTTCTCCTGCGCGTCGGATTTTTCACTTTGTGAACAGGCTGCGACGAGTGCGAGACTTGTCAGAACTATGAAAATAAGGATGGCAAGTCGTTTCATGATTCCTCCAGATATTTGTTGCGACCCTGTTTGTCAAAAACCTCAGAGATCAACTGATCTACATGCTGCTCCAGCAATTGACGAACAACGTCGCTTTTACAATTGGTTTCCAGTTCATCACACAAGCGCTGCTTTAGCATCTCTGCGACCGAGCGGGACCGGCAGACCTTGATCCGCTTATGTATGTCGCCGCAGCTTCGTATGATTATATTTTTTTGATCCTCCATAATACTCTCCTGGTTACACACGTTAGATGTGTATATTCTGAAAAAGATTCATAAAGGATATTAATAAATCCGATTCTTTCATATCGTCAGGTAAAAAGAATTGAATGACCGTATGTATATCAGTTCAAACACACTTCACCACCGCCACCCGAGTGATCCCTCCGACGCAGTCATGTCAACAAGAGCATAAAATCCTCATAGACACCCATAAGACCAAATTTTTTATTTTAAATTTGATACGAAATCCCTACCTTTCATCAGGCAAATACGCGTCAGAACACGGTGCAGATGGAGGGGTGAGACCGACTCTGGCATCCAGCCTTCGGAGGCCAGGATGCACGGGTTGTAAAATACAGGTATCGCTAAAGTCTATGGGCTCCAGCAGCAGATAATCGGTTCCGTAACATGTCGAATGGATCACCGTTTGGGTGGGCCCTTATCCCTGGCATCAGGGTTCACGAATAGATAATCGGATAAAAAACCAGCCATCATGACAAATCCCTCAAGCGACTTTACAATTATAAAAGGATGATATCCTATGAAACGCTGGATTGTCTTACTGGGTCTACTCGCATTTGTCGTTCATTGCCACAAAACGACCGTTATACTGGACGAGCCTATCTTTCTCAATCCTCAAAACCGTACCGAACTTTTAAACACCCTGGAAGATATCTGCCAATGGGCGATTGAGGCCGATTTAGGCTCTGGACGTCTCGAAATCGACGCCAGAAGAAGAACATCCATATTCGTCAACAGCAATCTTGGCCGTGTATTGTTGGCCGGCTATGATCTAACCCAAAAGGAAGTCTATCTCGATGAATCATTGCGTTGGTTTGATCACCTTGTAGAGTTGCAACAGGAAACCACAACGCCGGATGGTCGGGTTGCAGGGTACTGGGGCGACCTGTCACCGGAGGGAAACATCTATCTTGGGGATGCCGGAACCGCAGCAACGGCCCTGGCCGGTGCGGTACGATATGCTACGGGAGATCGCGAGGAACGTTATCTCAATAGTCTGAAAAAATATGCCGACTTTGTTCGGTATGGAACCCGGGTCGATCCTCAAAACCAGGGACGGGGAGGGTCTGAGGGATGGATCATTCAGGACGGGCCTCACGCAGGTGCGTTGGGCTGTGGATATTACCGGGGAGAACTCTCAACGGCTCCATATACCATTTCCACTGCGGTGACCGGCGGTGGCTTTTTCTCGGCTCTTTATCTGCTGACGGACAATCCGGATTATATCCAAATCGCCGAGAATGCAGTCGCATGGCTCCTCCGGATCCGGGAGGAGGACGGCGAAGTTCCCTATATCCTGCATCATTTTGAACTGGACAGCTGGCCTTTGGACACCATGAGCTATTTTGCCGATGGTCTCGTTGGCGTACATATGAGAACTCCACATGACACTGTCAAAGTGAATATTAAAACCCGTATTCCCAGCAGCATAGAGTGGTGCGTGGACGAACAAAATCGTGATGGTACCTGGGGCAAGCTGAGAAGTGAAGACCAGCAACGCAGTCAAGGCATCACCAATCTTCTGGTGTGGTATTATGAGGACGTCAGACGACAGAGTGATGTGCTGAATGCCATTCGAAAAAATTTTCATTATTTTTCGGATCCTGAAAACAGTCAAGAGTTCGGTGTCGCGGAACTTCCGGTGACCACCGGGTTTGTAGGCCTCGCCATTGCCGAAATGCTGGAACCGGGAATCACCTATCGCATTCAATAGCCAATACGATGCAATCCATGGGTCGGAGAGTGAATGGTTCTCTCCGGCTCATAGATTCGACTCGAATTCAAACAGATCAAAAGGACAGGACATCCAGACAAAACCCGACATACATTTTAAGCGAATCATTACACACAGCGACTTTGACGGTGTGGTCAGTGCCGCCATCTGTTCATTCGCACTGAACATCGACTATATTATCTTTACAGGACCGCGAAACATCAGTGATGCCCGATTGTCCGTCACAGAAGAGGATGTGGTTTGTGACTTACCCTGCCCGATGCAGGTTGGTTTATGGTTCGACCACCATGAGGGCAATCTGGAGGAACTGGAATACCGCAATATTGACACCGAATCGATTCCGGGCAGGTTCAGCCCGGATCTATCCTGCGCGCGAGTGGTGTACGATTATTTTTCAGAGCACATGGAACTGCCCTCCCATTTCTCAGAGATGGTAAGGGAGGCAGATGATATCGACAGTTTCAATTTTAGTTCGATCGATGAGTGGCGACGAGAGACACCCGGTAAAATAATCGATGGCACCCTTCGTCTCCAACATGAAAAGCCCGATATCAAATGGCAATTTATGCGTCAACTGGTGGGTCATCTCAAGGAACGGCCGTTACCAGAGGTTGCCAAACTGCCCAGCATTAAAAAGCGCTACAGGTTTTTTCAGGAAGAAGAAAGCCGGATCCTCCAACAGATCAAAGACAATTCGACATTCCTGGAACAAGACCCGGATCAACAGATGGTCGTAATCGATCTCACCCCCCATAAAAAACGACAATTTGTCATTAAAAATCTCGCTTACATTCTATATCCCAAAGCACTTGCCGTTATCGAAGTCAAAAACCTGTTCCAAAACAATATCAAAACCAACAATCTCTCCTTTTCTCTGTCATTAAGCATCGAACTCAATAACAGGGACCACAACAAGGATGTGGGCTTGATTATGAGAGAACTGAATATCGGTGGAGGGCACAAGGGAGCGGCGGCCGGAACCATTCATTGTGATACAAAAGATGACATGATTCGGCAAAAGCATGCCCTTTTAAATAATATCTTTGATCTGTTTAAGACGCAATAGGACCGTGTCGCGGATTCAGCATCGAGCGAATCCCCATCCAATACAACAGTCTGTTTGAGAACCAGAACAAAGGATTCACCATGAAAGGTAAAGAACCGGTAGTTATTGGAATCGATCTCGGTGGGACCAAAATATACTGTGCGGTTGTCAATTCTGACGGAAAAATACTGGCCACGGCCAGAAAAAAGACAAAAGCGGCTCAGGGATTTGAAAACACTGTGGAGCGTATAGCAAAATGCGCCTTTGAGGCGATTGAAAAGTCCGGTGTCGACTCTAAGGATGTTGTTGCGGCAGGAATCGGATCTCCGGGACCTCTGGATCTCAAAAAGGGAAAGATAATTGAAACACCCAATTTGAAATGGACGAATGTACCGATCCAATCCAGGCTGGAATCATTACTCAAACGTCCCGTCCGGCTGGACAACGACGGAAATGTCGGTTTGTTGGGTGAGCATGCCTATGGAGCCGGGAAAGGGGCAGATCATCTGGTGGGATTGTTTATCGGCACCGGTATCGGGGGCGGTATCATTGTGGACGGCAAGTTGTTACACGGGTTTAACGAGAATGCCGGGGAGCTGGGCCATATGGTTCTGGACCCCAACGGTCCCCGCTGTGGTTGTGGTAACAAGGGGTGTCTGGAAGCATTTGCCAGTCGCCTGGCCATCGAGCGGGAAATCCGCATAGCAGCCCTGCATGGTATTGAAACCGGAATTCTCGACGGCTTGAAGGATCAGGAACGGATTCGGAGTAAACGCATCTCGGAGGCCTTTGACAATGAAGATCCGGCAGTAAAAATGGCGGTCACCCGATCCGCAGAATATATCGGATATGGTGTGGTCTCCCTGCTGAATGTGTTCAATCCCGAGTTGGTGGTTCTGGGAGGAGGTGTGGTTGAAGCGCTCGGAGACACCTATGTGGAACTGGTCCGCAAGGTGGTTAAAAAGCGCGTGTTTAAAATCGCGTTACGCAATGTCCGCATCGAAGCCGCCCGTCTCAAAGATGATTCAGCAGTATTGGGAGCTGCTAAACTGGCCTGGGACCTTTACAATACCAAGACATCGTGAACACGACCGGCCGGATGCCCACCCCGGCCGGACGTCTCTATTTCCTTACCGCTTCTTCCATCGCCCCGGTATCCAGACATAGCCTCGACGTGACTGCTTCCATCGCCCATCATTCCATACGTATCCGGAACGTGCCCTCTTCCACTTGCCGGATACCCAGGCATATTTACCTCCCTGCCATCGCCAGTGTCCGGATACCCAGACAGCATTTTTAAATGGCTTTGCCGGCCTGACCACCACTTTTGCTGCTGGCGGCTTGACACGTATCACCGCTCCAGAATGGGCCTGTGTGGGAGCACAAGATATCAGAAAGACAAGCGCAGCCGCCAGTATTAAACCTTTGATCCATGTCATGATTCTCTCCTCTGTTTGTTCGCCACATCTATGGAATTCATAGCAAGTTCAATGCCAGAATCCTGATACCTGCACAACAATAGTATTATTCACTGTTTTTCAATTCTTTATGTCACATTATTCCGCGAAAGACAAGCCACCGGGATGTTCCCACAGGAACACCCTGGCCCTGCAGGAACAGTCCTCTCTACCCGTGGTTTTCACTTTGGATATTTGATAATTTTTGATTACATTAAATATTTACCCAAGGCCATCCGGAAGGAATGATCTAGTCTCAAAACCTTGTTACTTTTTTCCTGGTTTCAAAGTCGCCTGGTTTCCATTCATTTCTTGTCACAACCCAATTTCAGACGCACATGTTTTCAGTGGTGTCCGGTTAACGGATACCACCCTCACATAAACCTTGTGAAATCAAGGTTACTTTTAAAATTTCATTTCTA
>CAYPUH010000038.1:241-20899 GCA_964413725.1 uncultured Cytophagia bacterium | reverse complement strand
GTCTGATGTGTATTAGTGACAGGTCTTCAAATCCATGCAGCCTGGTTAATAATTCATACTCCTCGTGGTTGACCTGCACATGGCAGGCCCCTAGATTATGCAGTGTTTCTATTACTTCCGATGTTTCGTTCTTTCTCATCAATCCCGTGTCGATATAGAGGAGGTGTATTTGTTCGGGATTTACCGCATCTAGAAGAAGCGCGGCTGTAACAGTAGAATCAACTCCTCCGGATATGAGAAGGAGAACATTATTTTTCCCAACTCGGGTTTTTATTCTTTTTCGTTCTTGTTCTATGAAAAAATCCATAGACCATTGCCGTTTGCAGCCGCATATTTCGCATGCAAAGTTTATTAAAATTGTAGAACCATATTCACAATGGGTAACTTCAGGATGAAATTGTAAACCGTACATGTCTTGGTCGGCGGCATAGACAGCTGCAATGTAATCCCGTGATACGCCTATTGATTCGAAGTTGCTTGACAGTTCGTCGATGCTGTCTCCGTGGCTCATCCAACTGTTGAAGGTTTCCGGTACGGAATGAAAGAGCGGATTTTCCTTGAGCACACGTACGGTAGATTTGCCGAATTCCTTCGTCTCATGCCCTGCAACGCTTCCTTGAAAATCGGTTATGATCCGATGCATACCGTAACATATACCGAGAATCGGTTTTCCGATTACATATAAACGTGCATCCACTGCAGGAGCGTTCTTTTCATATACAGAGTATGGTGATCCTGAGAAAATCAATCCCTTGATTGATTCTTCTTCTAAACGTTCCGGTCGTACATCGAACGGAATGATTTCCGAATATACTCCGCCCTCCCTGATACGCCGGGCAATCAACTGCGCTGTTTGTCCCCCGAAATCGATAACTGCTATTGTGTCCACTATTCGGTTCTTACGATGGTCTCTTTCCGCCGGTACCCGACCGATATAATCCCTACCCGAGTTGCGGTAAAATCTTCAATAAATTCGATATACTTTTTTGCATTTTCCGGAAGCTCATCATAACTCCTGCAACCCTGAATAGGCTGTTTCCATCCCGGGAAATCCTGCAACATAGGTCGCGCCGCTTCCAGGTCATGGACAGACGTAGGAAAATCGGTTATTTTTTTACCGTCTATTTCGTAGGCTGTACACACTGATATCTTTTCCATTTGGTCGTATACATCGAGATGGGTAAGAACCAAATCGTCTATGGAATTAGTCCTGCAGGCATATCTGAGCGCTACTAAATCTAAATATCCGCATCGCCGCGGCCGCCCGGTGGTGACACCGTATTCACGCCCTAATTCTCTAACCGTGTTTTCTAAATCACCGTCGCGCTCTTCGGTAAATTCTGTGGGGAAAGGACCATTCCCCACTCTTGTTTGATAGGCTTTGAAAACGCCTAGAACGGAATCTATCGCACGCGGACCAATCCCGCAGCCTGTAGACGCACCGGCGGCAATTGATGTCCCCGAAGAAACGTAGGGATAGGTACCGCAATCGATATCGAGCAGGGCGCCTTGAGCTCCTTCGAATAAGAAATTTTTTCCATTATTTTCCGCGGTATATGCCGTAATATCGATAATCATTGGTTTTAAGGCATCCCTATACGAATTAATAAATTCGATGTCCTCCTGCTGCAATTCTTCCAATGCCTCCGGATAAAAAATATCGGTAAAACGTACCCCCAGTCTCTGGGCTTTTAAAGCATAGGTAATTCCAATGCCCCTGCCGGTAGTTCCGAGAGGGTTTTTCCTTTTTTTATGACGTTGTCAAAAGCCTCTTTTGTTTTTACCCGGCCATAGACCTGCGAGCGGGTGGCAAAGGGTGTGGATCATAAAATTTATGATATTAAATGAATATAATTATTCATAGTGTAATAGGAAAGAAATTCCTGTGGGAATATATTGTTCCATTCTCCACACGCTGGCGCGCTATGGCTTGAACGGATCCTGTTGGAAATTATGGGGGAGGGGACAAAAAAAAACAGAGTAAAAAGCCGAGATCAGGTCAGAGCCCTGTCGAGATCTTTTATGCCGGGGGTGAGGGGGTTCCGGTCTTGGGCTGGTATTGTGTCAGCGCCACCCCGCCAAACACAACCCCCAATCCGATCACATCTGTCGCGTGCGGGGTATCCCCGAAGGCCATCCAGGCCATCACCATGGTGATCGGTGGACCCAGGTAGAACAGACTCGCAAGCCGTGTGGCATCGATACGGGAAAGCAGTTGCCACATCAACGCATAGGCGCCGAGGGAAACGGCCAGGACCAGCCAGACCATACTGCGCAGAAAGATGGGGTGCCCGTGAGTTGTCAGGCCCTCCAGGAAGATGGCCGGCACGGCGACAACCAGGGCTGTGGCCACACTTTGATAAAACAGCGCCTGGTCGATGGGCAATCGGTGATCCCGGTTCAGGACCTCCAGTCTTCTCTGGATCAGGGTGGCCGCGGTCATGGCGATCACGGATCCGAACGGTATCAACAGACCGAAAACCGATTTGGCACTGTCCGGATCGATACGCGCCACGATCGGGATGGCGACACCACAAAAACCCATGATGAGGCCGATCCATCGATGCAGAGGGGTCACTTCTCCCGTCACCCATCCGGACAAGGCACCGGTTGCCAGGGGTTGCAACGCCACGATGAGGGCGACAATGCCGGCGGGAACGGTCAATTGCAGTGCCAGGAGAACGCAACTCAGCCACACGCCGTGGGCCAGAATGCCCACCACCGCGGTGGTGGCCACTCTGGATCCGCCCGGCCAGCCGAGGCGGCGACGCCCGGCCAGATAACCGAAACAGATCAGCGACAAGGCGGAATAGCGCCAGAAAAGCAATGTGAATGTTCCCGCATAGGGCAGTCCATACTCGGCACCGATAAAGCCGGAATTCCAGAGCAGCACAAAGGCGGCTGCCACGACAAGCGTTGAGTGGGTAAGAGAATTTTCGTGGGTCATTTTCAGGATTCTTTGTTGTGAATACGGGGTCGGACCCAATTTAGTGTAATAAAAACATTTTTGGGGATTGGTCCAAACCCGTTTTCACAAAACCAAAAAAAGCGGACAGGATGAACCGGATCAACAGGATGCAGGCATCTGTGCGGGCTCAGTCGAACCGATACCCCAATGACAGGATGAGGGTTGTCATTCGGGTTTCATCATCCAGGGGATAGATTCGTCCGGTTGGCCGGATGGCGGTTTGATAAACAAGCTGCGCCACGATCTGTTGATACTCTAGACCCACCGATCCACACAAACCGATGTAAGGAGTCGGTCTGGAGGGATCTTCGGTTATATAGATAAAATCGAAAGGCGCGTTCTTCTCCGCAGGTGTCCTGATACGCTCCAGGTCTGTATTGTCATCCACAGATACCGAGACCATGGGGCCGAGTCCGCAGATGAGGGTGAACCCCGAGGGATTCAGGTGCATCCGGCCCAGCAGCGCCACATCGAGATACATGACGTCATAATGAATGTCGTAAAGGCCCGGATTCTTTTGATAGAAATAAGGTCCGGAAAGGTAGATGGTTTGTTCCTCAAGAGTGAATGACCGCCGGGTTGTGGCCAGGATGCCCGTCAGGTCGAAATGATCGGTGACAACATAGTGACGGGAGAGCATCACCGTTGGCAGGGTCCGCCGGCGTGTTCCCCCGTGATTCGTGCCCGTGGCAGCCGTTCCCAGCCTCAGGGTCCAGCTGTTGTCCGGATGCTGCCATCCGTGTCGTCTCGATGTATATTCATAATTTACAAACGGAAAGAGACTCATCCCCAGCACACCACCGCCAAGGCCGTTTGCCCACATCTCGCTACTTGATTCTTTGGGCAGAACCATCCCAATGGCCCACCCCATCAACGCACCAAACGCAACACCGGACACCATACTCACGGCCGTCAGATAGGGGGGGGCGGAGGGTTTCGAAGAGAGTGTCAAAGGGGCCATCGCAGGGGTATCCGCATGGCCGGGAGAGATGGCAAAAGAGGTGTACAGAAAAACCACAATCAAAACAATTCGCATTAGAGTCAGGATCCTCCTGTTTGTTGTCTGGGATTCGGTTTGGTAAAAAGCGTTAAAACGCAGAGCTCGCCGAGTCTGCAGAGAAAAGCAAACCGCATAAAAACACGTCAGGGCCCGGGTCTGCCTGTTTTCCTCAATTGCAGCAGGTCTTCCCAGGGGGTGAGGCCGGTTCGTTCGGCCCAGGTGTCATAGAGCGCGGCCAGCTCCCGGACCCGGTGGGGATGATGCCGGGCGAGGTCGTCGACTTCGCTGCGTCCCGTGGCCATGTCATAGAGATCCCCAGATAGCCGTCGATGCCGTCATCCCCCAGCATATGACCGATGTCGGCCTGATGCGGATAGAGCCCGGTCAGCAGCGACGCTCTGGAGGGACAGCAGCGGGCGGTGTTGTAGAACCGGGTGTAACGCAGTCCGCTTGCAGCCAGAGCATCCAGATGCGGGGTGTGAATCTCGCCACCATAGCAGCCGAGGTCCGAATAGCCCATGTCATCGTTGAGGATGAGAATGATGTTGGGAGGTCTCATGGGTTGACTCGTTATCGCCAAAGGATTCAGACAGGATAAACGGGATAGACAGGATTTGGACTGTCTTGGGTATCACCCCGTCCGAAACAATCAAAATCATTGTTTATTTGGGTCAGGACGGTTATGTGATAATATGCAACTCTAAATCCCTGACCGATGATGTTCTCAACATCCTGTCAGAAGTTTGTTCCCTGTAAAAAGTTGTCCATCGCCTCGCCGAGGGCCTCTGGGGCTTCTTCCTGGACAAAGTGTCCCACCGTGGGCAGATGCACCGACCGGGCATGGGTAAAGGTGCGTTCCCAGCGTCTGAGTTCTGTTTTCCGGAACGCGATGTCTTTTAACCCCCACACGATCAAAGCGGGTTTGTCGGTCAGCCGGTCGATTCGATCCCGGATCTCGCCCAACCACTTTGACGAGCGGATGATCTCACGGGGAAAGACCCAGCAACCCTTTCGGTCCTCTGGCGTGGCCAGGTGACGGAGATAGTGCTCGTGGACGGACGGTCTCAGCCTGTCCGCATCGCCAAAGGCCTGGCGCATGATGGTTCTGGCAAAGAAATTATAGCGGCGGATGAGCATGCGGCCGACGGGACCGCCCATGAACCCGCTGAATGCGAGATAGTGGGGATCCCGGTTCACCGGCCAGGCCCAGGTGTTGAGGATCACCAGTCGGGCCACAGTGTCGGGATGCTGCACCGCATAGGACAGGCCGATGGGTCCGCCCCAGTCCTGCACCACCAGGGTGATGTCTGTACACCCCAGCGTATCGATCAGCTGTGTGAGGTTCGCGGCGTGGTCTTTGGGCAGATAGCTCCAGTCTTTGGGTTTGTCGGACAGGCCAAATCCCAGATGGTCCATGGCGACGCAGCGATAATCGTGGCGAAACCGTTTGATGAGGTGGCGATAGAGAAAGGACCAGGCGGGATTGCCGTGGATCATGACGACGGGTTCCCCCTGTCCCTCATCCACATAATGCATCCTCCCCGCCGGAAGGCTGAGATAATTCGGTTCAAAGGGATAGGCATCCCGGTCCAGCCAGTTTTCTATCATCAGATTTGATTCCTTTTTATCTCTATGAATATCATCCGGGCTTTTGATATTGATCGTTTCTGAATCAATCCTCCAGGAATGAGACAGGAATAGCACGATGACACAGGTGTCCCCCTGCGAAATATCTGTTGGTGCCCTTAATGACAGGACAATCGTGTATGACTTTTTGCCATGTCGACACCGCAGGGATACTATGACTATTGCTGATCGTATTCATACCCTCAACGTATCCTGTCGATCCTGTTTATCCTGTCAAATGTTTCGGTCAGCATAAATCCGTCCGGAATTATAACCGGATCGTGGTCCCGAGGCGGATGCCAAAATGCTCGTCCAGATAGAGTTCTTCCGGGAGAAATCCTTTGGTTTTATAGAGGAGCCCCACATCGATGGACACCGCATCCAACATCAGATTCTCCTTGCTTTTAAAAAAATATTGTACCCGGGTATCGATGGCTCCTCCCCAAAACGACTCGGCTGTGGTAAAATCGAATTGTTCGGGTTGTTGCCAAAGATGACCGGCGATGCTTATTGACAGGCTGTTCAAGAGTGGAAAATCGCTCAAACCGATCCCGACTCCCGGAAACCAGTTTTCCTTGTTCTGAAATTGTCGGGCATAGATTTTTAGCTGCAAATTCTGGTGTTTGAGCCAGACCGTTTCGTCGATAAAATCGCCAAACGGTGCCATGGTGTAGCCCAATCCCGCATTGATCTGCGTCGAGGGTGTCAACTTGAAATGCGTTTTCCCAAAGACGAGGGGATTGAGGACATTCAAAAACGAGCGATAGGCGAGCCGATCGACATAATCCTTTTCTTCCTTTGTCAGATCATCATAGCGTGTATAGCGATAAAAGTCGATGGCGGGCCGGTGCAGATGGCGGGCGGCGCCATAGATATCGTGGCCGACGATATCCCGCTCCCGTTCATCGTCTTCCTCTTCAATATCGATGTCATAGTGTATTAAGGCCATGGTATAATATTGCAAGATGGAGGCTTTGCGGAGCCAGTATTCCCATTTGTAATGATCAAACGTATCCTCACCAAAGCTGGCCAGGGTTTCGATGCGCCGGGTGAGCATGTAATCGGATTCCAGTCCGGCAGCATGCAGGCGAATAAAAGAGGGGAGGTCGGTATCGCGAAGTGTTTTCAGGGTCTGATCCGTCACGCCGTTCACATAGGCCGCACCGTCTTTGTTGAAATAGGGCTGTGAGATGGAGCCGATATGGTTGACGGTGAGGATGGAGCGGTGGCCTTCTTCATGGGTCAGGGGTAGCAAAAACAGAGACTGCACTCCCACCTGAATCAGGTCGGCCAGTTTTTCGTCGGGAGTCACTGCGTATAGTCCTCGCGCCAGCAACCGATAGCCAGAGACATAGCTCTCGTTGACCTGTCGCATGGTAAAGAGCTGAGCGGGCGAGTCCATGATGACAACGGGATAGTTTACAGAATCGTCCGTTTGCGATTCGGCTGCGACACTGAACAGTATCGTCACGATAATCAGACAGGGGATGGGTTTTATCATGGATGATTCTCCTCCAATGCCGGTTGCATGGCGTCGGCGTAGAACCGCTCATCCAGCCTTTTTTTCGGTTTGGCGACAGATCTACTCTTTGATAGCCTTTTTAAAACTCCCCCATGGCGATGAGGGCCATATAGTTGCCGCAGTTCACCGGCCATGACAGGTCATTGAAATCGAGTGTGGCGATGCAGAGTTGTTTCTTAACCACCGGTGTTTTCGGGCAACCCATAGTTGTCTGGAACCTGTCAAAGAACTGGCCTATACAATAAAGCGACACAGGCATGGAGGGCTGTCCTGTTTCACGGCCAACATCACCAATGGTATTCGTATTCCGTGTCTTACATGCTGGCTCTACCTCATCAGGACACATTTTTTATCCGCCTGAAAATCGGCTGTCCTCATTTGATAGAGATAGACACCACTGGCGACCCGCTGGCCATACTCATTCCGACCATCCCATCGAGTCTTGTATTGGCCGGGAGAGTGGTGTTCGTCGATGAGTGTCGTTACGCATTGTCCACTCGAGTTGAAAATTTTTATTAAAACATCCGTATGGTGTGCAAGCGTGTATTCAATCGTGGTACTCGGATTAAACGGATTGGGATAATTTTGCAAGATCATCCAATCCTCTGGTTGACGTTTTCTCTTGTTCACCCATGTCACATCGGGACGTAAATAGTCCAGTATTTGACCCATCATCAGGGTTCGTGTGGACTCGGGGTAGACCGTTTCAAAGGGAAAGCCCAGGTAGACGAGTCTGCCGGGACGGGTTCCGTCGTCAAACGTCCCCTCATAGCGAATACCGGCGATTCGGTGATGGGAGACGTTTTGATAGTGAGCGATGGCGATGGCGCCGTCCTGTGGAATCAGGGCATCGGCCCAATCCACATCAAAGGTGCCGTGAGTGCCGTCATCGAAGCGGAGGGACGGCAGGCCGTCAAAGAGCTCGCCGGCCACGCCGTCGGCGGCATAGTGGGTACCGGAGACCCCGCCGGGCGCGTCGGCGGAATATCCGGCTTTTAGATAGGTGCGGAAAAAGGTCCTGTCCGCGGCTGTGCCTCTGTGGTCCAGGTCCCAGGCGATTTCCGATCCGGACACGAACAGGTGTCCGCCCTGCCGGAGAAAGGCCGAGACCCGTGACTGTTCGGCGGACGAAAACGTCTCATCTGCCGTGGATTCGTCGCCGAGGATATAGTCGACGATGCCATAATCTGACAGCGCCACGAGACCGTCGATAACGGCCTCGTTGGTCGCGGAATCGACGGGCCGGTCGTTTTGGGCCATGGCGGTGGCGTGTTGCCGGCAAAAGTCAAAGGTATTGCCCGCCGAGGTACGGTCAAAGCCGTTGACGATCAGCGCCCGCGGATGACGGGTCTCGCCGGGAGAGACGGCCAGCACCTCGGAGAACCCGGAGGGGCCATGGGCGTTCTCCGCGGTGAGGCGGACAAACACGGTGGAATCGGTGGCGGGCAGGTCCACCGGAGTCAGATGGATCTCGTTGGACGTGAAGGACAGGGGAGAGCCGAACGACGTGCCATCCGTGCTGAGGTAGAGATGCCAGGTGTCCACATCCGGGTTGGGCGAGATCTGAACGGTCACCTCTCCCTCGCCGTCTGACGTGACCCCGAACGAGGTCGGCGTGTCCGGTATCCGGTCGTCGACCAGATAGGTGGGGCTCGTCATGGGAGACGCTTCATCGCTCACCACCTTGTACAGGAGGGGGTCTTTTAACAGCGACTGCAGGGTGGTGGAATCGCCGTCCAGGGTCACCCGGGCATCGAGAAGGCGGATGCCGTGACTGTAATCCACATAGGAATCGATATGAATGTTGGTGAGGGGCTGGATGGGATTGCCGTCCAGGCGGTGCCAGCCGTAGATGACCACGTGACCGGGGCGGGAGGGATCGGTGATCTTGTTGCTGAGTACCACATCCTTTTTCGTACCGCCCACCAGCTGTCCGGGTGTGCCGCCGACGGAATCGAACTGCGCCTGGATTTCGGTGTTGTGTTGGATAAAGGTTTCCACGCGTTCGTTTCGATCGCCCACCGGCCAGTAGGTGACCGGTTCCAGTTTGACCTCCGCCTGTGTATAGGTATGATCCACCAGCTTTCGCGTGGGCAGAGCGGCGCCCCAGGCGTCGGCGACCCGTTGGGCGGTGAGGGGTCCCATGGGGACGCGACAATAGTTGCTGTCGCTGCCGATGGCCAGATAAACGGGCATCACCCGATAGCAGAGGGTGCGGGTGTTTCCCCGGGCGTCTGTTGTGGTGGTTTCCAGCTCCACCAGGTCGCGCATAAAGTCGGGGATGTTGCCGGCCAGCAGCTGCTCCTGAATGGCCTGTTCCCGGGCTTTAAAGGTCAGGTCTTTGACGGACTGCATAAAGTCGTTGCCGCCGGGCGCGTCCGCCGGCCGGGGTGGAATGTCCAGAGCCATGGCCACGGGCACGGCGGTGCCGGCCAGTGCGCAGACCAGGATGAAAATCAATGGCAGGGTTTGTGTGTTCATAGGCATATGCCTCCCGATACGGAATCAAGGATGTCGGGTTTTACGATAAAGTTATGAATGGATACCGGAGATCGCTGTTTTCCGGTATCACAAAAAAAAATCAACGCAGAGATCGCTGAGGGCCGCAGAGAAAAGCAAAAGATGAAAACAGGAATACCGTATCTTACACGAATGAGGGGACTAATGTTGTTTTTTGCTGACCCCGGGTCGTCGTCCAGGATTTCACGCACGTGCTGTGCCAGACCTTCGTCGTATGCCATTCGTCCTCCGGGGGCCAGCTGCAGCCGGTACGGACCGCCTGTTTACCCGGCGTTACGCCGGCCCGGCAAGCGGTTTTTTTATACCCGTCCGGGTACATAGGCGGTAATGATATCGCCGTCGTCGTGATAAAGAGCGTTTTTCTCGTGCCTCATCGCCCAGGCCACCGCCATGATGTCGCCGCCGGCAGCGGCGGCATTGACGACGGTGGGAATCCAGATCCAGGCGATCAAGGGGGCCGGAAACAGCCACAATGCCAGGCCGCCCAGCAGGGAAATGACCACCAGGGGCAGGAGAGCGTTGACCACCAGCTGGTGTCGCGTGAGAAGATGGGAGGGTGCAGACGCGAAAATGACAAATCCTCTCATGCCGATTTTGGGGACCTGTCGGTGCGTCATATAAAAGGCAACGGCATGCACGAGCTCGTGAGCATACAGCACCACCACCACGTCCACGATCAGGAGTACAATACTCGCCACAGCCGGCACATTGGCCAGCTTGATATTCAAGAGCGTTTCGACACGGGTCGACAGGTCGGGTCGTATCACAGACATCCATCCGACAAAAAGCAAACCAAAGACAAACACACCGACCAGTCTCAGAGCATAGGACACCAGCAATTGCGAGGTGTTGTGCCTGAAATCGAGTGTGTCGATGGCGGTCATGTCATCAAACGGTTGGGTCATAAAGGTCCCGTTATTTGTATGAGGGTCATTGAACCGTACGGGGGAGCATTTCCTCGCTGTCCGATGGCGACGCATTCCGGCCTCCGGAGGCCGGTCCGGTGTTTGCATCACTGGTATTTGGTAAAGGTGTACTCTTTGGCCAGCCTGGCCTTGTCTTCCGGGGGCAGCGAGGTGAAATACTCTTTCCATCCGGGACACAAGTTGATATGCCAGCGCCACAGACGACCCAGCAGCGACTTTGGTTTCTGATCGTATTTGGCCCGCCAGCCACAGGTGGCACAGTTTTCTTCTGCCATGACCATTCTCCCTGGTTTGATATGTAACGTTCGATTAAACAATAAGAACACTCAACGCAGAGCTCGCAAAGAGACCGCGACTTTGTGTTTGTAAAAACGGTTTGGAACAAGAGTGAGGCATGATATAAAAATAGAAGGAACGGGGTTAAAAGTCAAGAGTCGTTATGCCTCGTCGGGGTGTCTCCACCGGGCCAGTATATCGTCGACGGTTATTTTCACCCTGGCCCGGGCCTCCCGTTTTTTGTGTCCGCTTGCCAGCACCAGATCATAGTCTGTTTCTGCATGGCGAATGTGAGCCTGCACCGCCAGGGTGACCGCCTCTTCATCCAGTCGTTTCGCTGCCGCGGACCGACCGACGCGGCCGCTGTACTTTTGACAGGCGTGTTGTGCGATGGTTTTTTCCCGGCCCTCGGGGCATCCGGGAAACAACTCGCGGACGTTGTGTTCAAACTGCTCGATGTACTGCTGGTCCTGTTCGGCCCGGCGCTGTGCCTCCCGTTGCCGTCGTCTCTCTCGCGCGTCGCTGTCCTCCAGGCACTCTTTTTCCGCCTGTTCCAGGGCCGCGTTTTCGACCAGTACCCCCTGTCGTTCGTAACGTTTGCGGGCGCGGCTCCATTGCAACACGATGGCATTCAACGTCGAGTGCTTGCGTGCCCGTCGGGTGAGAGCGGCACTGCCCGCGGGCAGAAACACCAGATGATCCAGGTCGGCACAGCTTAGACAGAGCGCACCCGTTTTCTCGTCCAGAATAATCCAGGCCCTGTCGCCCAGATCCCAGCCGCACTCGTCACAGACCGCCTCCCGTGTGGTGATGACCACGGTGAGGTCGGATCGTTTCCTGTTGCCGACAGCCATGGTTTCAGACCTCCTTGAATCGTGTCGGTCATGGTTTTATGGTCAATAAAGATTTTAACAAGATAACCACAGATACTCTGTTCAGTAAAATCTATGATTTTATCATTCCTGTCCAAAATAGATTTTTACAACAAAAAATGCAATGTCTCAATCATCAAACAGTCCCATTTGATCTTTATCGGATTTGCGTTTTTTGGCTTTTTCCTCGAGTTCCTTGAGATGGGTTTGTTTCTCCCGCTCTCTTTTCTCTTTGATAGTTTCTTCCTCTTTATCGAAAACAAGGACAACCTCTTTATTGTTTATCATAAACCCGGGGATAACAAATCCGGATTCTGTTTCGTAAAAGGTGAACATATCGCTGATCTCTTTTGAACAAAATTCCTCTGAACCCATGGAAATATTGCATTGTTGTTCGATTAAAGTGGCTTTGTTTCCGGTTGTCGATTTTTTCGTGTGAAAATGATCACATATAATATCCGCAGTAATATGAAATTCATGTTTTTGATCGAACAGAAAATTGAGCCGGGCGATCACATAGACAATGGAGGCCGCCCACTGTTCGCTCTTGCCTCTTAGGACATCTATTTTTCGTTTTCTGCCCAGTTTATCGCACAGGGCGTTACAATAACGTTCCAGTTCGTCGTTCAAGTGGATCTCGGCAAAGGTATGAATCAAAGTTTTGATCTCGATGCATTTTTGTTTTTTTTTCTGTTTGGTTTCAGACATGTTGATCGGGTCCTCCATGTTTTGATGTCACGCCATATCGTACGGGGTCCGGACCTCTCGATCCACTGTTTTGAACCGGCCGGGGCAACGTTGTTATCGTATTCAGGTGTCGCGTGTCGTTGCCCGGCGATATCGTCATGTCAGGCATGCCAGGGCACCGGTTCGCACAGGGCCTTCAGGTTGTCCACGGGGGTACCGGCGGGGATCTCGCAGCCGGCGTTGACCATACAGGGCGTGCCCACCGCCTCATACGCGTTCAACACAGCCTGTTTGATGGCCGCCGGGGTTCCGTTCTGAATCACCGAGACGGGATCCATGTTGCCGGTGAGGGTGACCCCGGTGCCCACGGCCCGACGCACCGTGGTCATGTCGACCATGTGATCCACATCGAGAATATCCACACCCAGGTCTGCAATGCCGGGCAGCAGGTGGGTGATGTTGCCACAGATATGCAGCCTGGCAAACGCCCCCATGTCCTGGATGGTCCTGACGAGCCGCTGTTCCCGCGGCTGGATCCATCTTTCGTAGGTTCGCGGATCGATCTGGCTGGCCACGGCATCGCCGATGCCCACCGTATCCACGCCCGCGGTCACCTGGGCGCGGGCGAACGCGATGGCCGTCTCCACGCAGAGATCCATCAGCTCGCAGACAAACACCGCATCGTCGAAACAATCCATCATGAACGACGTCACCCCGCGCAGGTCGGCAGCCTCCGCAGCCGGTCCCTCGACCCACCCCAGGATCGAATAGTCACCGTGAAAGGCGTGATGGTACCTTTCCGCAGCCTTGATGCGGTCGAGCATGCGGGCGGACTGTCCGGGATCGGGACGGCTCAGACGGGAGAGATCCTTGTGGTCCTGCAGCGGATGTGAACTGCGCGGAGGGCCATCGGGCATGTATTCGACGGTGGAGCCGAACCCGTGCGTCTCGCGGTAGGGATCGGAGATGCAGCTCAGCTGGTCCAGGCCAAAGTCCCGGGCACAGGCGATGTTGGCCCGGGTGAGAACGCGATAGTCGGATGCAAACGCCGCATAGTCCGCGCCGATATGCTCTGCGGCAACCTGCATCAGGATCGGTGTCCGCGGCAGGATATCGACGGACTGGCCGTTCAGAATGCCGATATATCGCTGGTATCCGTTCATGGGTCTCCCGTACAGTGTTATCGTTTTACCGCTGTGTTCCGAAATTTGAAACGATTTAAGCTGATAAAACACAAATATAAACGCAGAGTGCGCGGCGGTCGAAAAGAAAAACATCGACACAGCATCATTCTTGAGACAATGGTTTCATCGTATCGCTCGTCAAGGATTAAGATTATACTGGGAAAAAATAACCACCGAGTCCATAGAGAGGCATGCATCTTTATGTTTTCTGACCCGATAAAATCAACGACTTGACCTTCTTCGAGTCAAGCAAAACATTGGTTCTATCTCTCATCGAGACCCTATCTGTGTTTATGAGATGATGGTGCAACATTATTATGAACAGTTCTCAAAGCGTCTTCTCTGTTCTCCGTTTGCTCTGTGGTGAATTTTTTTGACCTTTTTTATGATTTTTCTGTAATGACTTTATTCAGGCGTTTCTAAACCATATTTTTTATTTGTTTTTCACAGCAATGTCCTCCTGTCCTTTAATCTGTTTCCAGGAATTGGGGGGGCTGTCGGTGTCGGGTGTGTTGTTCGTAGCTGTAGGCCAGTTCGAGCAGGACGGGTTCGCTCCAGGCCCGGCCGAAAAAAGAGATACCCACCGGTACCTCGCCGACACATCCCATGGGGACGTTGATATTGGGATACCCGGACAGGGCGGCATAGGCGGAGGAGCTGAGCATAAAGTTGTCGCCGTTGATCATATCGGTTTTCCACGCCGGGCTGCCGCTGGGGGCGACGATGGCATCCAGATCGTGTCGTTCCATGATGCGGTCCAGGCCCTCTTGTCGAAAGGCCCGGAGCATGGATTTGCGTGCGGTCCTGTATTGCGGCGAGTCGAGGTCCCCTTTTGCCTGCGCGGTTTCCATCACCTGCAGGTCGAAACGGCGCATTTCGATGCTGTCCGTTCGGGTGGCGTCGATGACCTCGGCCAAAGTGGATACGGGAGCCTGGTCGCCCAGCCGCTTCAGGTAGGCGTTCAATCCGTGTTTGAATTCATAGGCCATGACCTCGAGGGAATGCTGATAGGGGTTGCCCTGGACGATGTGGTCCAGTTGGATGATGACGGCCCCCGCGTTTTCTATATCGTCAAGCGCCCGATGCATGAGCGAATCGACCTTAAAGTGTGTTTCCTCATTGGCGTTGAGGTAGCCGATGCGTTTTCCTGCCAGTCCGTTGGCGTTCAGAAAGGGCGTATAGTCCGCATGGAACCGCCCGGCACTGGCCAGAGTTTTCCGGTCGCTGGAGTCGACGCCGGTGAGGGCGCCGAGCAGAATCGCCGCGTCTTCTACGGTGCGGGCCATGGGTCCGGCGGTATCCTGCGTCTGGCTGATGGGCACGATGCCGGATCGGCTCCACAGTCCCACGGTGGGTTTGATGCCGACGATGCCGTTGGCATTGGAGGGGCAGATGATGGATCCCCAGGTCTCGGTACCGATGGCGGCGGCGCAGAGATTGGCGGCCACGGCCACGGCGGAGCCGGAGCTCGAGCCACAGGGATTGCGGTCCAGGATATAGGGATTTTTTGTCTGACCGCCCACGCCACTCCAGCCGCTGGAGGAAAAGGAAGCGCGATAGTTGGCCCATTCGCTCAGATTCGTCTTGCCGAGAATCACCGCCCCGGCCGCTCTCAGCTGTTCGGCGATGCGGCTGTCCCGGGGTGGATACGAGTCCTTTAACACGCGGGACCCGGCGGTGGTGGGCATGCGGTCATGCGTGTCGATATTGTCCTTTAACAGGATCGGGATGCCGTGCAACGGGCCGCGGCGGCTGCCACGGTCGAGTTCGGCGTCCAGGGAATCCGCGACGGCGAGTGCGTCGGGATTGAGGGTGATGACCGAATTGAGCTGAGGCCCCTGCCGGTCGATGGCGTCGATGCGGTCGATATAGCCTTGCACGATCTGTCTGACCGAAAATTCGCCCGCGGCATAGCCCTGCTCAAGCTCTGCGAGGGTGATCTCGGCCGGGGGAACGGATCGGGAAGACGTTTTCATCTGACACGACAGCCCCAACAGCAGGAGCAGCGATGCACCGGCTATCCTGAAACAGAAGGCGATGGGTTTCATAGACAATCCTTTACGTGGTTTGTTCAAAGAGGTGTCAAGACCTGATGCCAGGGTGAAAAAATTTTTTTTAGCAACATTATCAGAACGATATGATCGGTTTTCGTTCAGGTCTTTTGCACTGTTTTGGCGCCGGATTGTTTCAGCTTTGCCACCCCGGCAATGAGTTGTATCCCCACCACCGTTCCTCCGGCCAGAATCACATACAGTCCTCTAAGATGTCCTTTTCCTTCAAGCAAAACGACCAGGGCAATCAAGGCGAGGGCCCAGATGCCAACATTCACCATCGCAAGGGTATACAATCCTTTTATCTGTTTACATGACGTCTGATCATTCATGGCTCATTCCCCACATTAAAGGGTCGACACGACAGACGGCGCTTCACCCGTACACGTTTGTCATCGTGCGTTGCGATGTGCTGTGCTGCTGCTTTCATGAACCCTGATGGCGGTCATTGCGTCTGCAACGCGTGGGTTTGTGCCCAGCTCAGAATTCCGGGGGCAAGCTGGTCCAGTTGATTCACATACTCGGACGGAGACGTGGGGGGCCACTGATGATCTTTCAGGGTTTTCAGGAATTCCATCCCGTGCTCCTCGTATACGGTTTTCACGCCCTGCAAAAAGACGGCCTGATACCAGGCATAGTTTTCCATCCCCACGTTGACATACAACGCTTCAAACGCTTTCAGCAAGTTGTGTGGGTGATTCAACTTTTTGGCCAGGATGTTGGCAACATCTGTCCAGATATCGCGTTCCCGGGGAGCATTCTGATCGAGATAAACATAGGCTAAATAGGTGGCCGTAAATTCATCGATCCACCTGTTCGGAACGCGGATGCCATAGGTTTTGGCGACCATATGGCCCAGTTCATGAAATCCGATCAGCGAGACAAACAGGCGAGTCATCTCCTGTGGGGTTATTTCATATCTGGCAGTCAATTCGCTCCCCTGGATGGCGGTCGTGATGGTTTTGGCGAGAGCGTGGTCAGAGGTGGCCGGAATGCAGACGATGTAGGGGGGACCGGAGACAAAGGGCATGCCGTAGGGGATGCGCGTTATCTCTCTCCAGTCCGTAGCCTCCAGAACCGCGAGGGCAACCGAGGGATCGACTTTGAAATGGTCTCGATAGAAGGCGATAGAGTTGTGCAGGAGGTTCAGCGTCGTTTCCGCCCGGGCCGTATACGAATTCGAATAATAGGTTGGGAGGCTGCCGTCAATCGTATCGAGATTCAGGGCGACCACGGAATCGAGCGTTGAGGGTGCGGGTGTGCTACAGGCGCTCACCAACGCCAGAAAGAGAATCCATACAAAACGCATGTGGTTGGATTTCCTTATAGTTTGTATTATGGGGACCCTACCGAATCACATACCTGTTTCCCCACAGCATCGTGGGGGTGAGGTGTCCAAGGGTCTGGCACTGCGTTTGCAGGTTTTATAAAAGGTAACAATCCGGGATGATTGATGCGAGCAAAAACCGGAAAAAACGCATCGGTGCTGCAACACGGTTTCGCCCTCAAGCCAGAGGCGTCAATACGGGCGAACCCCTGTGTTTTTGGTGGTTCCACCTCCCCAAACCCTGGCCCCGTAATCGGATGAAATATCTGTTATCATCAATTTGATGTTGTCACCGGTAGCCAGGGATACCACATAGGTCTGGCTGCCGGGGGGCGAACCACGGCTTTATTGTTGGTGCCAAACGCAAGATATCCTGCATTGGGGATCGCGTTGTCATTGATGCTGGGTCACACGCTCAGCAGGGCACCGGTGTTTGTGGCCCATGTGGTTTCCAGATTAACGTTCACGATAAACAGATAGATGCCGCCTTGCTGAACCGTATAGGTGTTGCCGATTTGTTCAGACGTGCCCATGGACTCGAAGGGTTAACTCCAATAGCCGCTGTAGTTGAAGGTATAGGCTCGGATCCGATGGTGATGGTGTTGTTGGTGTTGTGCGGTGTGATGGTACTCGTTCCACTGGATACCAGATCGATATCGCCACCATCGTCTTTTTTGTTTTATGGATGCTAACGGTTCCGTGACTCTCGATTTTTCCGGATTTGAGGTTGTCATGGGACAATGGTACGCTGTATTTGAACGGTGGACGGCATTTCACCATATACAGGGGAAAACGCCACTCTGTCCTTGCTCACGTCTTTCTCGGCTATCCAAAATATTGCACTTAACTCCTCCCAAGATTCCGGGTCCAATGGCATCAATTTTGCGTTACGTCCAAACGACCGTTTTCCAAGGGCAACACATTCGTTTAAAAATCCCCATTTCGTAAACCAACAGATCAAAAACATCCACGGAATCCAACGCAGAAATGGACTCAAAAAACGCAAAAGCCCAAAGCCACCGTACCTACACGCTGTCTCCCTACCAGGAATTGTTTTGGTTTCTGAATAAAAACAGTCCCGGCTCTTGTCTGCTCACAAGGGCCTACCGTTTCAAGGTCAAACCCGATATGGCTCATATTCGGCGCTGTGCCGCACAGTTGACCCGATATGAAATTCTTTCTACGCGGATCGTCAAACGAGACAACCGATTTGTCGGAGTGATGTTGAACCACCAGGACCCGGATGTTAAAACGATCCGGTGCAGACAGCAGGATCTGTCCGAGTGTTTGAACCGGGAGGCCAATCAACCGTTTGACCTTGAAACGGATTTGAGATTTCGAACGCGGATTTTTATCACAGACCATCAAGAGTATTATCTGCTATTGAGTTGTCATCATATTCTCCTGGATCTCTATTCGGCTCAACGATACATCAGCGAGTTTATTGACTTGTTAAAGATGCCCCGATTGCCGGAACCGAATCCGCCCCCCCATGCCAGTCTGGATTGTTTGCAATCCATAAACGCTGATTTGGCTGAGCGGTTGGAAACCAGGCGCCATACGTTGACCCGTTTCTGGGAACGACACCTCGAGGGCACTCTGAATCTTCCCGTTTTACCCCGGGATCTTCTTGTCCATGACCATGCCACCGGTTTTAGAGGACGAGCATCGTTTTCATTGCCGGATACGCTGGCAGATCGGGTCAAGGAGAGAGCAAAAGAGTATGGTGTCACGCCCTTTGTCCTTTTTCTGGCGGTGTTTAAGATTTTGCTGTACAAATACGGCAATCATCAACCGTTCACCACCGCGATTCCGGTTTCCATGCGAAGTGGCAGAAAAGATTTCAAGGTGTTGAGTTGCCTGCTCAACACCATTCCGCTAAAGCTGGCACCCACTGGCAAGGAACGGTTGTCCGACTTTGTAAAGCGTCTTGATAACACCTGGCACGACTGCCTCGCTCACAAAGCGCTTCCTGTCCTGGAATTGAGAAAACTCGTCCGGGATGCTCAAACATCATATGAGGGATTATACAATACCCTGTTTTCTTTTCAGCGGATAAAGGGAGCGGACATATCGGTCGCAGGTGAAATCACCGGCACGCGTGTCAACGACACCCTGCTTTCGCCGGTTTCGATCGATCGTGTTGCACAAATCTATTCCCTCAATTTTACTCTGGTACAGACGAATACAGCGCTGGGTGGTTTTATAGAATTCAACCGATCCCATTTTCACCGGCGTACCATCGATGGACTCTGTGAACACTATGCAAGACTGCTCGAACAGGTTGTTCTTCCTCATGCGCACCAGTGTGCCATTTCCATGTTTTCGATTTTAAGCGACAGAGAAAAATGCCGGATACTGGCGGAATCCGCACCGGTTTCGCCCCTCTCTGCCAGTACGGATTATTTGAATACAATTGTTCACACCTGTCAGGCTCATCCCGATGGAACGGCCATATCAGACAATACAGGATCATACACATTTGCTCAAATCCTGTCCCTGGCTGCTGGCGTGGTCAAAACGTTGATGCAGACTTGTGATACCGATCCCGAACCTGTCGCCTTGATTTGTGATAGCGGGTTCCATTACGTTGCCGCTCTGCTGGGGATTCTCTGGAGCCAAAACATTGTGATGCCCATCGATCCCGACACCCCGGTACAACGCATTCACACCCTGTTACATCAGAGCCAGTGTCAAACGATCCTCACTGCGGGCAGTGTTGTACAAAACCTGTCCGTAGAATTCCCGGACCGCACGATCATAGATATCGCGAACATCGCCCCCGGGGCCGAATTTACGCACCGGTTTTCCTTTCATGAACGGTCTCCCGCGTACATTCTGTTCACCTCCGGTTCCACGGGCGAGCCCAAGGGGGTCATCCAGACCCATGGGTGTTTGCACAATCTGATCACCTTTCAACGAACGGTGACGGCAACCGGGAAAAACATCCTGCAGTATGCACCCATTGGTTTTGATGTGTCGTTACAAGAAATGCTCTTTTCTCTGGCATCGGCCGGTACTCTATATTGTTTTCCCAAATCAAAACGGCTGGACTTTACGTGGCTGTCGACATTTATCCTCGATCAGGCGATCGAAATCCTTTTTATGCCTTTTACCGCCCTCAACCTGCTCACCACCGGCAATCCTCGCCTGCATGACAGTCACCTCGGCTACATCATCCAGGCCGGTGAAGCGATGCGTATGACTCCTGATCTGAACCTTTTGGCGCAAAAGACCGGATGCCTGATCATCAACCAATACGGTCCCACAGAAACCCATGTGGTCACCCAGGAAATCATCTCCGCAGACAGCGGCCCTGAATATTCAACCCCGCCAATCGGCAAGGCTCTGCCCGGAACGGCTCTGTATATTCTGGATCATGACATGCAGCTGGTCCCTGACGGCATTCCCGGCGAGCTCTGTGTCGGCGGGCCGCATGTGGCTATCGGCTATCTGGATGAAGAGGAGACTGAACGTGCTTTTATCAACTCTCCCTTTCATGCGGGTCAGACACTCTACCGCACCGGTGATAGGGTCAAACGGTTGGACCAGGGGTCCCTCGCGTTCATGGGCCGGATAGATGACGGAGCGAACCAGGATGGGAAGCACGATGGGACAGACCTTGTGGTGCAGGGTGATGTTAGCGCCTAATTCTAACCGAGCAATCGTCAGGAAACTTTCGTCGCACACCAGTGACCG
>CAYPUH010000038.1:0-231 GCA_964413725.1 uncultured Cytophagia bacterium | reverse complement strand
GCCGGATAGATCAGCAACTCAAGATTCGGGGATTTCGGGTGGAACCGCAAGAAATCGAAACGGTGCTGATACAACACCCTCAGATCGAGAATGTGTGCGTAACCTCTGTCACCCGCGCCGAAGGAGGGCGGGAGCTGGTGGGCTATATCCAGTCCGGACAGGAGATGAAAGCGACGCAAATACGAGCGTGGTTGCGGGAGAGGGTGCCGGCCTATTTGATTCCATCCAGGC
>CAYPUH010000037.1:754-20967 GCA_964413725.1 uncultured Cytophagia bacterium | reverse complement strand
GAACATAATCATAACGATGGTTTTTGTTGGATTCTGTTAACACAGAATCCAGGATGGCATTTAACACTTTTTTAAGCCGAACGTTTATAACAGGCCGATAAAAACGATACCGCCGAACCGCAAAGGGTGCCAGGAACGCAAATAACAATCTCGCACATAGACACCATGGCCATCAAGAAAAAAAGAAATAAATCAAATCAAACAAATCATCAGATGCCTCCATGCACGTCTTTGAAAGCCCCCCCCGGACAACCCACTCCCAATCCATTCCCGACCCCACCTATGCCCCCTCTGGCTACGTTTATCCGTATGTTTTAATTGGGTGTTCGGTGCTTCGCACCGAATCTAGGCTTCTCACTGCGGTTCTCTGTGAGCTCTGTGGTTATCATTTTTGGGTTGCAGAACTCTATTTTCGACAACAATGATTCCAGAACAGTGTTGGATCCACACACGTGAGAAAAATTTCGCAATGATGTTAGAGTCCAAACCAGCAGAATTCAGGGCACAATGTAGATGTTTTTAAGTAAAGATACAAATCGAAAACTGCTGACATATTTATTGTGATCTCTGAATGCAGCAACGGTTTCGAAGGGCTCTGGGGAAATAAAAGAGAGCCGCAACCGGTGTGAGAGACCGGTTACGGCTGTCAAATTGCATCTATAATCAGCAGTGTTATTTCACCAGCATCATTTTAACGGTTTGTGATTGTGACGGGGTTTCGATCCGGGCCAGATACAGGCCGGCCGGCAGCGGACGGCCCTGCTCGTCCACAGCAGACCAGCGGAGGGTATAGTCTCCCGCCTGCAATTGTCGGTCCATGACTGTGGCCACCCGACGCCCCAACGTATCGTATATCCGAACTGCCACGTGATCGGTGCGGGGAAGCGAAATCGAAAAACGGGTACTCGGATTGAACGGATTGGGATAGTTGGCTGAAACGGCAAACCGCTCCGGCAGACTCTGACGCGGTTGTCTCTCCACATCGGTAAAGAGGTCATCGATCTCACCCGGTTGCAATTCAAAGGAAACCGCTACATTCTGCTCACCTCCGGAGACCTGAACGGCAGTGGCCCCGGCCGGAGGTGTTGCATAGTAGGGCATGGGCAGATGCACGGGAAACAGAGCTGTTTCCTGATCCCGAGGAAATCCATAGCTCAAAAGCGTAAACAAAAATTCCTGAACATCGAATTCAAGAGGTTCCGGTACCTCCGGATACCAGAGATCGGTATAGACCGAAATATCGATATCCAGATCGAGAGACCCGAGTCCGCCCAGGATCAGAGACAGCGGATCTTCAGCACTGTTAAAGTCATCCAGCAAACCGGTCAGCACATCAGACAGGGCTGAAGCGGCGGAAAGGGAAAAGGTCCGTAAAAAGTATTGCCCATCCGCCAGGCCATGTATATCAAACTGGCCAGCATCCGGGAGGGGAACATCGCCCGGTAAATCATAGCCACTCATACCCAGGCCGACAGTATGACCTGTGGCATCATAAGCCAGCACCAAAATACCGGAAAGCGGATTGGCATCTGTATCCAGGATCTGTCCCGAAATCGAACCGGATGCCTGAGCCAGGGCGACATCACGGCTCTTGCGTTCACCGGGCGCCAGGGTAATCACCTCACTGGCCGGATCATCAAAGGAAAGACCTCCTCCTGCATAGGTGGCAGCAAAGGGAGGTTTGACGGGTACGGTCATGACTTTGTAAGAGCCGGCTGGTAGCCGGTCGACACGGTATCCGCCGGTAAACTGTATATAATCATAACTAACCAACCTGCCATTGTCTGCGTTGAACATCAGCACCGGGGCCCCGGACAACGTATCCTCCCCGGCCACCATGGCACCGTCTCCATGGCCCAGAGTGACATATCCTTCCAGTGAGGCTCCTGCCTCGAGCGTGAAATCCGCGTCCTCGACACGATTGCCGTTAACGAGAAACGGTGTGGCCTCGGTGATGGCACGAGCGTCATCATAGAACTCGGAGAGATAGTGATCCCTCTGTTCCAGGCCGGTCACGGCCAGGGCGACATAGGTTCCCGGCGCCAGGGGACCCAGACAAAAACTGCCATCCTCTCCGATAGACTTTCCGGGCAGGTCCGGATATCCACTCGCCAGTGGGATTGTGGGCAGCACGGTTTCGGCATCGATGGCCACGACAGCGGCCGCTTTAATCGGTTCTTCGGACGCTGCAGCGGTCAGACTGCCGCAGAGATAGCCAGGTGCGGCAAGCTGCATATCGATGTCCGTGGTGGTCTCTCCGCGGGTTACTTCCACACGAGGTGCGTCCTGAAACTGGAGGATATTGTAAACGTCGCCATAATACTGATCCACGATTTCACCGGCGTATTTACCCGGTTGGATAATCTGATCCAGGTTATCCAGATCGAGAGTCTCCAGTTCCAAACGAAAGTCAGAAAATGTTCGCACTACATACCTGCCGGTGGCGAGTCCATTGATGGTATAATTACCATCCGGATCGGTCATGGCCGCAGCCACATCCACATGGGAGAGCATGGGATCGTCACTTTCGAGATCGGTCCGTACGGCCAGAACCACCAGGGAATCCAGGGGTGTGCCGTTGTGATTGATGATCTGTCCCGAAATCTCCCCCCCGTTCTCCAGTGTGAAACGGATATTGGGGGTGGTGGTGCCAGCCACCACATTTACCGGCGTGCCGTGTTCGAATGTGGTCGCCCCGTCATAAAACTCTCCTACATGGTTGTTACCCGTTCCGATCAGATTACCCAGGAGATCGTTGGCATATACCTTGTAATCACCCGCCTCGAGATCCTCTATGGTATAGCTGAACAGGAGATGCAATCCCAGTCCCTCAAACGAGGCATCGCCGGCATCGAAGGCAAACAGAACCGCCAGAGGGATAAATCCGGCCGGTCCGGTAACACCGCCGGAAATACTGCCGCTTGCAGCCCCCTCGGGATCGACCTCCAGCTCAAAGTCGATGCCGCTGAGAATGGTCTCCAGAGAGGAGACCGTAAGCACCTGGGCATCTGCCCAGGCGGATTCGGAAGGATACCAGGTTGTCTCAAAGGGTCCTGACTCGATCGCCAGTTTAAACAGACCGGTGGCCGGCAGCATAATATCAAAGCGACCGTCGGTCAAATAAACAGGGACCCGATAGATGACAGCGGGACGGTCAGCAAGCGTCACCTGAAAGGTCACCTCTTCATCTTCCACCCGGCCGCCACCGTCATGATAGACCGTTCCCCGAATCCTGGCACCGGTGAGAAGGTCAAAATTGATATCCTCGACGATCTGACCATCAGATACGGCGACGGTTCCAGCGGTTCGCCACCCATCACGACGGGCCAGAGGAGCCAGGACATCCGGATAGAGTTTATCCACATAATGTTTTGACCAGGTCATGACATAATAATTCCCTTCTGCAAGCCCCTGAATCGCATAATTCCCCTGTGCCACAGCACTTCCGTGTCCGGCTACATAGCCATGGCTGTCAAACGCAAAGATCTCTACGGGACCTAGTGCAACAGAACCCTCTATCGTTACCTGCCCCCGAATCTCTCCGGTGCCGGTTTGGCGTTCAATGGTATCATCCAGTGACGCCTGTTGTGACGGTGACAGTCGTTGATATGCCTTGAAAAACTCGGGGATGAGTCGTTCGGGTTGGACGATCTCGTCGAGACGCCGTTCGATCATCATCCGGGACGCATGGTGTTCAAGCGCCTGCAGCGCGGCCTGATGGAATTCCCGTCTCTGTTGTTGTGCGGTCATGATGCCTTGAGCCCAGGAGGCTTCTGTCGAGTTTGCCTGAAAGGAGGCGGCGAGGGTACCGGTTGTTGGCGTTATACCGGCAACTCCCATGCCAGCCATCAGGATGATCGAAAACAGGATAGCCAGTCCTGTGCCAAAATGTGTAACGGTTTTCATGGTTTTCTCCTTTGTTAAAACATCTCCCCGGTTGTCCGACCTGTGCAAACGGTTGGTTCAAATCTCAACGTGATCACGCTTTTTATTAAAACAGCTACGACATCAGAGGTTATTTCAAAATGGCAAAAATGAGCAACAGTTCCCGTGTTGTGGGTCACAGTTTATTCAAAAATAACCTGATTGTTGAACAGAGTGAACGAGGGTGTTTTCAGCGACAACACCCGATCACCGAATCCCATCAGATCCATAAAAACGTCGAACATGGGCGCCCTCCCTTTGGGGGGAGGAGCCTGTCCTTTTTCTTGCTGTCCACCGGACATCCAGATTCGCAGTTCGCGGTAGGCATCATCGGATATAGGTTGAAGGGTGGTTTCCAGGGTGAGATAATATTGATCGCCGGACAATAGCAGGGAACGAGGGGCCAGCTTGAGGTCGTCGAATCCGGAACAAAACTCGAGGACTGAATCCAGATTGGGAGTCAGGCGTCGCTCGGTTTCGGATCGTATGGCGAATTTATCTTCCCAGTTGTCATAGAAGAGCTGAAACGTGATCGAACGTTCGGCCAGGACCTGACTGAACAGAAACCTCTTGTTCCACACTCTGATATGATAAATAATCTCGGAGGTGAATCCATGTTTTATCCCCTCTATCATCTTTTGGTCGAACAATCCATTGACATGGAAATCACAGACAAGGTAATCCCCTTCCATGGAAAGCGAATCCAGAATCACTTTCCGCTCCGCTGCCAGAGACGTTCCAACGGATAAACAATAAACGATGATGACAAGGCCCACAAGGTATTGTTTCATCGATCCTGCCTGCGGTTTGAGCACTGTGATGGGTTGGAAATGGATATGGGGCCCCCGAACCACCATGATCAACACGACAGTGCGTCGATAGCGATCCATTCGCCCTCTGTGCGGAGCTCCTTAACAGTCATACTCCGTTTTTCGAGGTGATGTTTCATTGTATCGGCTTCTGTTGTCAACAGTCCGGAGAGGATAAGATGCGCATGGGGTAACAGTCGTTTATAACAGTCGTCCAAAATCGGAATCAAGATCGAACGCTGGATATTGGCGATGACGAGGTCATAGGATATGTCCGATAGAGCGTCCATGGGGCCGGCAAACGTCCTCATTCGATCGGCGACACCATTTTTGCTCGCGTTGACAAGAGCTGTGCGCGCGGCTATAGGGTCGATATCCACACCGTCGACTGATACGGCTCCCCACTTGATGGCAGCGATGGCCAAAATACCGGTTCCCGTGCCAACATCCAAAACCCGATCTCCCTTTTTCAGCCGATCCCGAATCAGCCCGAGACAAAGCCGTGTGGTCGGATGATAGCCTGTACCAAAGGCCATTTCCGGATCGATCTCAATACAAAACTCTGGCACCGGATCCGGTGTCGGCTCCCAACTGGGTTTGATCACCAGTCCACCTCCCAGATCGATGGCGTGCAGCCCTTTCCTCCACTCCCGGTTCCAGTCCTGAAACGGTATAGCTCGAATCTCAACCGGCCCCACAGAGAACCCAAATTCACGACCCAGGGCATCGAGTGATTGTTGCAGAGTTATTTTGACATGCGGGATATCCGTCTTTGGAGAGAAATACGCCTCAACGCCGTCATCGAGCTCCTGTAGCCCCGTGGCCCCCAGTTCGAATACATTTACCCCCAGTATCTCCCGGCCAATGGTATGCGTGATCGGAATCCACAACGACCACCAGTCATCCTCTGATACTATTTTCACTCTACAGGCCCCTCTATCTGTTGACACAGCAACACCCCTACCCCTTTATGCCGAACTCGGTTCAGAGCTGACAGTCTTCATGCCGCACTCAACATCATTAGCTCCCTCGGATGGCGATGGTCACATCCATCATCACTGCCTTGTATGATGTATCTCCCACATGTTTATTGCTAGTTTTTCCCATTTCATAATAGACCGATCCACGCACCCTGTTGGAAAAACTATATCGAACCAGCGGTTTCAAGGTCCATTTGCTGGTTTTGGCCGTCTCCTGGAACTCGTTACCCTGCCGGCTTTTGAGGGTTTGCGCGCTGGTCATGCTAAACGTAAATTCAAAATCGATATTGTTCTTGAGTTTCATGTGATTAAACGGCCAGATCGGAAGCCGGAAATCGCTGCGCTTGGACCATTTGCCGATAATGGAGAGGTCCTGATTGTTCTGTTTGGTGCCGCCACCGGAAGCTGTCTTGACTTCGGAAATTCTTTCCGTGGTTTGATATCGGAAATTGATCGAAGCGCCGTTTTTCATCTGAAAATTGATACCAATCAACGGTCTGAAATTGGAATCACGGTCCTCTTTGGTGATCTGTTCGACACCATTTTCAATATCAAATGATTCATTAAACTGACCGTTGTAACTGTGTTCCAGAGAAATTCGTTGAAACAGATTATTGACAACCGGAAACTTTTCCAGGCCACTGACCCGGATGCGCCAGGTGGGAAACATCATATTGACATCTTCGCCGTACATCAGCCAGCTCTTGCTGCGGCTGCCGTTGGTCAGTGTGGTGGTATTGGTATTGGAACTCTGATCGTATTTGAGCGCGATGGTGATGTTCCGGCCGATACTGAATCCCGACGAGGTATTAAAACTCTGAGAGGAGCTGGAGGAGCCACGATTCATGCTGCCGCCACCCGTCGTCTGTTCCAGGGGGACCCCCAGACTGTCGGTCAAGCCAAATTGGAAATCCCAACTGGGAATAGCGCTGATGCCCACAGCGCGGACGTTGGTACGGTCGGTGTAATTGATGGTAAAGGGATCAAAGATGGTAAAAAACTTGAAAAAGCCTCCCAGCATCTGCGATGCCAAACTCGGACCCGTGTCTTTGTCTTTCTCTTCCTCGTCCTCCTCGCCACTCTCGTCCTGTTGTCCTCTGTTGGAGGCTGGTGGACGTCTTCTGCCGCGATTGTTGCTGTAGGAGCGACGGCCGGAGCGGTTGGGATTATAGATGGAATTGACCAGCGTCTCCAGATTCAGATTCCCATTAAGCGAAATCGAGCGATTCTGACTGGCATCGCGGGCCGCAACCGTTTGTGTGCGGTTGTATCCATACTTGAACCCGGATGTAAAACTAAAATTGGTGCTCAGAAAGGAAAAAATCTTGGGCGTGTATTTGGTGGTCAAACTCTGATCGATACCGGTTAACAATCCCAGACGACCCTCCTGAATCTGGGTCAGAATGGAATCCTGCGACATCCCCCTCAGATCATTGCTATAGTTGCGACTCCAGTTGATGGTGAGATTGTCAAACACCTTGTACTGGGCATCCAGATTTCGCTTGACATTAAAACTGTTGTTTTCAGAAAAAAGTCCGGTCCGCGTCAGCTTGTCCTCACTTCTTCTCGTGCCCACAACACTGGTATTGATGGATTGTGGTGTATAATAGAGCTTGAGGTCGGACAGCTTGCGAGCGATGGACGATTCCCCCAGCCAGGCGAAGGGTTTGATATAATTTTCCCGGCTGAAATTGACACCCCAGTGGACACTCCCGTTTTCGCGAAAACTGTTGTTGCGTTTGATGGTCGAATTTCTCGAGAAACTCTCCTTGCGGCCATAGCTGGCGCGCAATTTGGACAGCAGATGCTTGACCACAAAACTTTGCGACCGTGAGTTGACACGAAAGGAGACGGATATACCTCTGTTTTCACTATAGGTCTGATTTTTACGGATCAGCGTATCTTCCAGTGCATCGGTCACCTCGACATCGGTTCCCGGCAAATATTTGGGTGTTGCCTCACTCTGACCATAGTTATAACTCACGGGCAGAGAGATGCCCCATTGTGAGGGCAAAAGCTTTTCCACGTTGACGGTCGTGCTAAAGTTACCACTCCGACGGTCATCGCCGCTGCCGAATCGCTGCGCCACATTGTGAAAGTCGGCGTCCTTGCGCTCCATCTCACCATTGAAACGGATCAGGTCGGCCCACTGCAGATCCATACGCGCCCGCATGGCCATACCTTTTTCCTTTTTCACATCGGACAGTCGCAGCTCGTTGAGCCAGATTTGACCGGTAAACTCGCCGGGGGCGGTTTCCATATTGTGAATACCCGCCATCAACATTCGTATGCGTCGCAACGCGGGTTTGCCGCGGACGTGCAGAGTTCGGCCCCCTCCCATATTTTTGATATACTCGTCACGCTCCGCGTCATAGGTCACCGAGGTGTCCGTGCTGAATTTCACACTCGACAACTCGATGAGATCCACCTCGATACTGTTGGGTTCCCAGCCTTCATACACCCGTTCACGGACCTCGTAATAGTTATTATCATCCGCACCAAATCGTAAAAAAACATCGACATGACTGGAATCCGAAGAGATGTGATCGAACCCTTCATCATCGCGGCCGTAGACGAACATCTTGAGGGTTTTGTAATTGATGTAATCCTGTTCCTGGGCAAACGTTTTCCGAATCACTCCGGTATATCCTTTTTGCAGGCGATTCACCTTCAGCACCAGAGATTGCTCTTTGGCGATCACCTGGGTAAGCCGGTCCCGTTCCCCCGAAACACCCGGAGGGGGTATGTAATCGGGATTGTCGTGGGTGTTGACCACCGTCACCGTCACCGGCGGATCTTCATCTGCAGGGATTTCATATTTGTCCGGATCCATGGGCGTTGCTGTACCCAGTTCTTTCCATTCACTGCCCACGAGGTTGATCTCGGCGATCTGAATGATATTCTCTTTTGTGGCATCAGAGAATCCGTCAACCCACAACCGGACATATTCGATGCTGAACAGATCCGGCTCGCCGACCTTTTTGGTAAACTCGTCCAGAGGGATACGATACTGCCGCCAGCCACGATCCTCTTCCGGACTGAGTCCCAGTCCACCCACCAGATACTTGTCCGCATCCGGTGAATTTTTGTCCAGAGAAAACGAGTATTCAAAATAATCGTTGCGCAGATCGACGTCACCGTTACCATTCATATCCTCGGTATCGGGTTGGCGTCCGCCGTAATCGTTGGCGTTGCCTTCGGTACCGTTGATCCGGTCATAATCCTGGGCACCGGCACCCTCCCCGGAGTAACTCCAGTCGTCATATGACGTCGGTTCACCCGGATCCTGCCGTCCATTGTCGTTGAGATCCCAAAAATCATTGGGATCGGCGCCGGCCATCCCGTCCAGTCCCGTATCCTCACCGTCATCCAGAACCCGGTTGCGAATGCCGTTGGTCATTCTGTCCTCGGTATTCAGCCGGCCGTTGGGAATCACATCCTCGGAAATCCGCCCCAGATCGAAATGCAACCGTCCGGAATCCCCCTTGACCCAGACCTCGAGAAATTTGGCTTCAGACTGATTCCAGTATCCCTGCGACAGATCCATTTGCATACCGCCCCAGCCCTCCCGGGGATTGGGCAGACTGTCCGGTGGTGTAAATTTCATCACCAGAATATGTTTTCGGTTCTGTACGTTGGCATTCAAATCCCGGTTGGGCCAGATCCACTGAATGGGGTACTGTTCAAAGGGATTGTAGAAAACCAACCGGCCACGAGCGCTGAGATCCGGATTCTCATAACTGAATTTTTCCACCGGAGGTGAAGAATACTCCCAGGACGGCTGGGTGACCGGAATGGGTGTGATCCGTTTGGCGGCCTCGAAATCGTCAATGTACGCCACTCCGTCGGTATCGCCGGTGCTCTCATTGTTGCGGGTATTGGGATTGGGAATCACCTGCGCGATTTCACCCTCAAACTTTATCGAGGATTGCTGACGGGTGTCTATAAAGGGTAACAGATTTGCAAACCGCGTCATAAAAAAGGGTTTGGCAGTGAGCCGTGTATTGACATCCCAGACAACATTCCGCATGGGTCCCTTGCCCACCCGGATTTTCTGATCCAGGGTGCTTTCGTTGAGATACATCAGAGTGGCACCGATAAAGCTGTCGTCCCACAGATCATACTCGGCCCGCATACCCATGACCGTCTTTTTATCGATCTGAAACAGCTGATTGCTCTCGTAGGTGATATCCACATTGGCAGAGGGCAGTGTTGCCTCTTCCTTTAACAACTGCAAAGTGCCGGTAAAATAGTCGATGGTATAATCGACATTTCGTCTGAGGGGCGATCCGTTCAAGGTCACCCGTTCTGAATTCTCGATCACATTCATACCCAGATTATACTGGGAACTTCGGGATTCCGATTTCACCTTAATCACGAACCGACTCTGCTCCTGGATCACGTCCTGGGCGAGGGTGTCATAAATTGCCGGAGCCCGGTACTGTTCAGCCAGCAGATTCTGGTAGGTTTCGGAGAGAGGATCAAAGGGTCTCAGATCGGGAAAATAGAGTTCTCCCCGGGCCAAGTTGATAATATTGGGATTGTTGTCGACAATGTTATCCGGTTTGGGTTCCCCACTTTCGTTGACATTGTCCAGCCCAAACACCTGCAACCAGGACATACGTTGTCCGTTGACGGTCACAGTTTCCTGAGGATCTCCCGAGGGTGGAATGTACAATATTTGCATTTCAAACCCGTCCTGAGGAATGTTCCGAGATCCGAGATAATAGACATTCTTCCACTGTAATTCCCAGGTGGGAGTAGAGGGTTTGGGATCACGGGGTTTGATCAATCGCAGTTGGATGGTGTTGCTTTCCGCTCCGTCATAGTCGATTTGCCCGCGGACCCGTCCCGTGCTATCCCGGTAGGCCACACCCAGAATTTTCCCCTGCATGGTCGTATTGAGCCGGATGAACCCCAGTTCACGATCCACATAATAGTCGGTTTTGGGAAGACGAATAAACTGCCCGAATTCACGACCGACTCCGGCAGTGGTATCCCCTTCAGTAATGATCAACTGAGATTCATCTTCAGGTACCCATGCCCACCCTCTGATGGCATCGGCCTCATCATTGTTATAGGGGCTGGCTTCATAAACCTCGATATTGGTGAGAATTCGACCGGGGTCAACCAAAAAGTTGCCGTCGTCATCCCGTTGCAGGTATTGCTCGCGATAGAAATCGGACAGAAAATAGTAATAGCCATCCTGATAATTCTCAATCTGTATTTCGTAATCCTTGGACTGGGCTCCTTCGCTGATGGACATCTGCTTCTTTTCACCCTTTTCCTGGCTGGCCACCGCTGTGATGTGGAGGGCACCGATTTGAGCCGCCATCTTGATACCAAACAATCCCGTACTCTGGCCGCCAAAGGTCACATATTTGGTTCCCGGCAGACTGATGCCGATATTTCCCGCCTCGATGGACTGGATAATCTCGTCATCGTATCCTTCATATTTTAAATGGATGTTGTTCTCAAAATCAAAGGCACGTTCCGAATCCTGATCAATACCGATGGTCACCTTGTCTCCGATATGACCCTGAACCTTGAACCGCTGTTTCTGCTCCATCTTGAAATTAAAATCAGAACCGCGGTTGAGAGCAGTTTTGACCTCGCTGCGATTCTCATGTCGTCCCCCTCCGGTGATATTGATCTCACCGGTCACATCCAGCCCAACCGTACCACTACCAAAAATCTTTTGAAAGGCCTTGCTTTTGATTTCCACGGGGATATCAATTCTCAACGCACCCCCCCGGCCAGTATCGTAGCGGGATTGATCACCGACATTCCGGCGTACGCTCTTTTTCCACAAATCTTCCAGCTCTATATTTCGTCGTGTCTGGAGATAAAGATCTTTGGTAAAAAATGTAGAGAGCCGAACGGGAATATCATTGATGGTTTCCCGATACGTCATGAATCGTCCTGTGGAATCCAACTCGACGGACCGTTCGAACCCTTTGATGCGTTTGCGCAGCACAATAGAGCGTTTGCCGTCCAGAGACAGACCCAAATAGGGCTCTTCTTCCCGAATAGAGACACGGGGATCCCCTGTGGTCGGAATTCGAAATCCGATACCCGAGTTCCAGTCCTGTGCAGAAACCGGACTGCACAAAGGTGTGCCCAGAAGAGCAAAGATCGACATCAGAATCAGAGCCGATCGCCCGATACTGTTTTGAACAATTTTCAACATGCGGATGTAGGAGCGCCTCTTGAAATGACTATATGACTCGTTCTGTTTTTGTCCGGCCCACTTTGGATCTGTCCCGGCCGGTCACCGAATTGGTGTCATCGTCCCGTAGCAAAACGATTCAATAAGCATCTCCTGGTTTGGTTGGAAAGGATGGTATGAACACCGAAGGGCTGGTCGATCCATACTCTCCCCCACATCGTCTGACTCAAATATGGGATTCATGTTGCGGAAACAATCGACCGGCGACCACCAGTGTACATCGAGGGTTAATCTATAGCTGGAACAACAGCCAGCATATACACATATTTTTCAATTATTTAATGCATATTTTTTAAAACAAGCCCGCCTTTTCCTGTCAAGGACGGGAAACAGTCTAAAAAATATATTAAAGTAATATACCAAATACAATGATAAAGTCAAGTGATTCTACGTACAGCCCTATATCCAATCCTGTAACAACTTTCACGCCAGAATCATGTTTCAAAAACAGGAGTAATTGACGTCATCATCTGAAAGACTCGAGATCAATGATTGTTTTTATTGATATTAGATTCATCTTTGAATACCAGAAGAATAAAAAGCAGTTGCGGCTCTATGGGATTTTCATTATTTTATTGTCCCAAGTGGTCAAAATGTTCCTGAAAAACGGAAACTCTAAAAAAAAACACACAATTGTCCCGTCCGATCCACAGTGTGGCTTTGGACAAACGCTCGACAGGGAGATACCGAGTGAGTCGATTCCGCTCCTGGATTCTTTGGCGTTACATTCTCCACGAACACGCTGGCCCTTTTGTCTTTTCTCTCTCTATCATCACTCTGGTCTTTTTACTCAATCTGGTGTTCAGAGAGCTGGGACGTTTTTTGAGCCGGGGGCTTGAATTTGGGGTGATCGCCGAATTCTTTTTCCTCAACATTGCCTGGATCATCGCTCTGGCCATTCCCATGGCGGTACTGGTCTCTACGGTTATGGCCTTTGGACGTCTTTCCGGAGATCAGGAAATTGTTGCCATGAAATCCAATGGCATCGGAATCCCGCAGATGATGACTCCTATCATCCTCGCGAGTATTTTTCTTTCCGTGTTTCTCATGTGGTTTAATAATGCCGTTTTGCCAGATTTCAATCACCGCACCCGGGTATTGGCGGCCAATATCACGCAAAAGCGTCCAACCCTGAGTCTGGAACCAGGAGTCTTTTTTCATGGCTTGCCCAACTATGGCATCATGGTACAGACCATCCAGGAGCAACCGGACACATCGATCGTTAGAAATGTTTTCATCGAAGACAACAGTGATGCCAACCGGGTAAAAACCATTGTTGCCGACAGTGGAAAAATCTATGTCAACAAACAACGTGGACGACTCGTCTTTATTCTTTATGACGGATATCTCCACGAACTCGATTTGTCAGATATGGAAAACTATCGTCTCCTGGATTTTCCCAAACAGATCGTCTCCATTCCGATTCCAAACTGGCAGACCAATACCAAAGAGTCGGTACACCGGGGGGATCGCGAAAAAAGCGCACAGGAGATGATCAAAGAGGTTAGACAAAACCGGCAGGATATCCAAAAAGAGATGCTGCGCCTCCACAACATCATCGACAATCAACTCTGGGCATATCTTCCCCCGTCTCTAAGGAGCGACAGCAGTCGGACCAAATACTGGGAACGGGCAGGCAAGCGGTTTCCCACCCCCCTGCGGATCGAGAGGGATCATCGACAATTGAATAAAAACCTTCAGGGAACCCTCCACCTCGTGCGCAGTTTAAAGAGGCAAAATGACAAACTGCTTGTGGAAGTCCATAAAAAATATTCTATTCCCGTCGCCTGTCTTGTTTTTGTGCTGGTCGGAGCTCCCCTGGGCATCATGATGCGAAAAGGAAGCCCTGCCATGGCTGTGGGTGTAAGCTTTGCCTTTTTTCTGCTCTACTGGGCTTCCCTTATCGGAGGAGAGGAATTGGCCGACAATCAATTTATCAGTCCCCCTGTCGCCATGTGGGCTGCAAATGTGATTGTCGGTTTGGGCGGACTCTATCTGGTCTTTCACTCTATTCAGGAATCGACATTTATTGACTGGACGTCCCTCAGGCAAAAACTCAATCGAAAATCCCGTACATCGACTGTGAGCCAATCCAATTCATGAACCTACTCGATCGATATATCATCCGACGATTCGTGGCCATCCTGTTTTTTTCCCTGATCGCGTTTATGGCCGTCTTTATTATCGTCAATCTGGTGGAACAGCTTGATTCCTTTATCAAGCACGAGGTCCCCGCCGGTATTGTCGTCAAAATGTATATCTATCAACTGCCCTACATTTTTACCCTTACCCTGCCAGTGGCCATGCTGCTGTCTAGTCTGTTCAGCATCGGCAATATGTCCAAACAAAATGAACTCACGGCCATGAAAGCCTCGGGCATATCACTCTATCGTATGTTGTCGCCGCTTTTTCTGCTGTCCATCCTCATCAGTATCGCCACGTTCGGATTCAGCGAGGTGGTGGTTCCCCCTGCCAGCGATCGCTACGGATATTTAAAAGATCAGTATATGGACCGCTTTCAAAATCGCTGGCGCAAGCTGGTCAAAAATCCGTTCGTTCGCGATCAGCAGGGCCGGTTGATCAACATGAGGGACTTTAACGCCGCGACCAATACCGGCCATACGGTCAGTATTCGCTCGTTCCGGGATCAGTCCCTGATTCGCCGCGTGGATGCCAAAAAAATCATCTGGCAGGACAGTATCTGGGTTCTGCATTCAGGATATATCCGCACCTTTGAAAACGCGGTAGAGACAGCCATCCCCTTTAAACGACATATCTTTTCCGATACAGATCTGGTTCCCGCAGACTTTGACAATCTGTTTAAAAAACCGGAGGCCATGTCCTTTTGGGAACTGGAAGACTTTATCGAAGAGGTAAGGCGCAACGGTGGTGACCCCGACCGATGGCTGGTGGATCTCTATCTGAAATTTGCCATGCCGTTTTCCAACTTTATCATCGTTCTCTTTGGCGCACCCCTCTCTGCACGAAAACAGCGCGAATCGGCAGCCACCGGATTCGGACTGAGTCTCGCCATTGTATTCACCTACTTTGGCATCCTCAAAACCACGCAGGCAATGGGTCAAAGTGGAATCCTTCCCCCTCTGGTTGCCGCCTGGGTCGCCAATATTATTTTCGGTATTGCGGGTCTCATCGCCTTGCTCAAAGCCTCGAAATAGGCTCACAATCTATTGAACTCGAAACCGCTGGTCCTCTCCCTGTTCCACAGACAATGTGGTATCTACCGCTCCTGAAATCACCAGCTTAAAACGCGCGTTGCTGCTGACCGAAACACTCCAGGAAGAATCCACTTCCGGCGTCGCGATCAGATCTGTCTGATGCGACCAGTCATTCCCCCAGCCCAGGTTCCGGATCCCGTGTGTATCCGTCCGCTGCAACCGCCAGTAAAGGGTGAGCTCTGGAGCGTTGACCCGGATACCCAGAATATGCTCAAAGAGTGTACTGACAGGGGTGATGCCACCGGTTCCCACATAGAGATCCCGAGTGCGCCCACCCGGTAATCCCACCGTCGATTGGTTGTAATTGTCGTGGATGGTCCCCCCGCGAATCCAGGTGAAAAACATGGACAATAGATGATTGTTGGCGATTTCGGTGGCCAGCGAGTCCTGACCATTCGCTGCCAGTCCCTTGATCACCATGGTATTTGTGGTACTAAAGACCGCACCGAGCCAATAGGTACCGTTTTCCGTGTAAAATACATCGTTCTGGCGTCCCAGAGTGGTCACGCGATGGGGTGTATTAAAGTTCATCGGATCATTCAAGACTGAGATCAGGGCCTGTAACCGTGCGGAATCGGGAACATGCGCCCACATCGGCCAAAAAGACGCGATGCTCCAGCGATTGAACGGCTCGAAATTAAAACGAAGATCCGCGTAAAACCGGTCTTCAGGGTCCCACATGATGGTATTGATAACCCTTTTGAGATGGTTGTATTCGTCTGAATAGGATTGATGCAAGTCCTCCAGTCCCGCGTCCCGAGACATTCGGGATATCAACAGGGCATTGAGCGCCTGCTGGGCGGTGAGGTCGATTAAAAACGGCCCTCGGGGTCGGTTCGCCATACCATTGCCCTGAAACGTATCCCGATAGGGCCCCTCCGGAGAACCCTTTTTCTCCTTGACAGCCTGAAAGAACCGATCGAGAACGGGAAGCACCCGCCGCAATCGCACGGTATCGGCACAGTGGCGGTAGTAAAACCATTCTCCCAGCGCAAACAGCGGCCGTTGCACCCGATAGAGTCTGGCATCCAGGTTGTGGGGAATCATACCATCGGCTCGTTGCCGGGAATAGAATGCATCCAGCGCTGCCATGGGATCATCGACTTTGGGGTGCGCATTTTGTACATACCGAGTAAAGGCAGTCATCCAGGCGATGTCGGCACCATTGAGGCCGGATTCGCCCCTCGCATCTCCAAACACAACCTGCGAATCCAGCGTCTCGATGTTGCTGTCCGCAAGCGCCCAGGTATAATAATAAAAATCGACCCATCCGGGTTCACTGGCGATGACCGGTTCCGGGACATCCGCTCGCCAATCAGAGGGAACGGCGGCCACCAACATCCCGATTCCGGTCAAACATAAAAAGCAAAACATGCCTATTGATCTCATAGGATCTCCATATTTATCGATGACTTGTACTCTTGTCACAGATTGTCAAACATACACATTGAACAAAAAAAAGCAAGCCTCCAAGGAGGCTTGCCAAGGGTTCCAATACCCAATTCAGGACCCGAAATAATCCGGGGCATTGCCGGATTTCCATTTGATATTACACCCAACCGAGGGTTTCTGGTCCTGGGGAACCTCTTTATCATTTAAAAGAGCCTCCATGGCAACGATCAGATCATCTCCGCTGACCACCTCACTCTGTCCGGGTCGACTGTCGTCAAACTGTCCGCGATAGACCAGCTTGTGATTGCTGTCAAAAAGGTAAAAATCCGGTGTGCAGGCCGCACGAAAGGCTTTGGCCACCCCCTGCGTCTCATCATAGAGATAGGGAAACGTAAAGCCGAATTCATCTGAGATGTCCTTCATCATTTCGGGACGATCCTCAGGATAGGATTCTGCATCGTTGGAATTGATCGCCACCGCAGCGATCCCTTTGTCCTGATACCGTTTCACCACAGCGGCCAGGGTTTCACGAATGTGCTTGACAAAGGGACAGTGATTGCATATAAACATCACCAACAACGGCTGGCCCTTGTACTCGTTATCGGAATGCCGATTTCCTTCCGGATCCGGTAAATCGAACGCGGGCAATAGAGTGCCCAGGGGCAACATGGTGGAAGGTGTTTCTGACATAAAGACTCCTTGTGTTGATGATTCAATCGTTAGCGCTTTTACCTGAACCAACAGAGTCGATACTACTGACATTCCTTCATTTTCATCTGGCCCCGATCTTCACAACCGGGGCCAGACGGTTATTTGATCAACACCATGCGACGTGTCTCGGTCTGCTCACCAGCCCGCAGATGATAGAGATAGACACCGGAGGGCAGATGACGGCCATCAAAAGAGATTTGGTGCGGTCCCCTCGCCATCTCGTGATCTACGAGCACGGCAACCTCTCGTCCGCGAATATCATAAACCACCAGTTGAACCGGAGCGGTTGCCGGCAGGTTAAAGGCGATAGTGGTCAACGGATTGAATGGATTGGGATAGTTTTGTTCCAGGGTGAACGCGTCGGGAGTACTTGAACCCTTTGCCACGCCGGTCTGGATAGCGGTTTTAAATCGTCGAATGTTGGACCAGGGACCCTTGCCAAATGTATTCACAGCGGCCACGCGCCAGAAATAATAACGTTCGGGTTCGAGATTTTGTAACCCATAGGTCGTATCCTCGATGGCATCCTGATCGACAACCATGGACGTCTCATTGAAGGTATTCCGGCTGGCTACCTGAACGTGATAGGAGACCGCTCCGGGTGAGCTGTACCAGACCAGGGATTCGCCGAGAGGGACGTCAGTCTCATTGATGTCAGGAAAAGCCAGTAGAGGCGCCGGGGCGATTCCCGTGGTGAGCAACTGCGCCTCGGTAAAGGCACTGGTACCTCCCAGATTGCCGGCTCGCACTCTCCAATAGAAGGATGGAGTCGATATCCCGGCAACGGTGATCACCGTGTCCTGGAAGCCATACTCATCCTGAATCAACCCGACAGTGAACGACGGTTCGACGGACAGTTGTAACTGGTAAAACCGTGCCGAATCGGGAGGAGACCAGGAAAAGGTGACATCGACGCCCGCTTCAGATTCGTCTGCAGAGGCCAACAGGTTGTCTGGTAGTGGTGGTCGAGGTTCGGTGAGATTCCCGGTCCACTCGCTCTCGTTGTGGAGCCGGTCCAGTGCCGTTATGGAATAGTGATAAGGACCTCCGGGTGGGGGTGGGGGTGGAAAAAATTCGGATGCCGAGCCGATCCGAACAATGTTCTGTGGATTCTCGAGACTCTCTGTTGTCGGAGAGCCATCGGTACGATAAAGAACAAATTCCCATGTCTCTTCCCCATCAGCTGCTATACCGCCGTTGGACCACTCAAAACCGGGCATGGCACTGTCCGGGGACCAGACGAACTGCATGTCCTGCGGTAAAGAGGGGGGAACATCGTCTTTCCAGGGCATGCAGGGACGCAGAGCCGGGCTGGCGTAATAGTGGTTGACCAGGCTGTCCGCAAACCCCCGGGGATTGTCGAGCACAATGTCTGCCCGAAAATAGATACTGCCCTCTGCTTCCTGTTCACGGTTCAAGCGGATTTGCCGGGGCATTTCATTGTTTGACCAGTTGGCAATCCGGTACGCACCCTGTCCCACATAGAGATGTCGTTCCCCGGTCTGCGATGCCCACCACGGCATGAGCTTGCCGTAATCCTGTCCGCCTCCAAACGGCCAGTAAAGCTGAGGCGTCAGATAATCGAGCCATTCCTGCTCAACCCAGGTCACCGGATCACTATAGATGACGTTATAAGCATCCAGACCGATAATTCCACTGGGGACGCCGTTTTTATAAATTCCGAATGGACTCACACCAAATTTGACACGGTGATTGATCTCCAGTATTTTGGCATACACCTGTTCGATCAACACGTTGACATTGTCCCGCCGCCAGTCCCCCCGGTCGTTAAATCCGCGGGGGTATTCCGCAAACGTCTCGTTATCCTCATTGGTGATGCCGCTGTAGGGATAAAAATAGTCATCAAAGTGAATACCATCCACGTCGTAGCGGGTGACGATATCCTCGATCACGTTGACCACATAGTCGCGTACCATCGGCAATCCGGGGTCCAGAATCTTTAACCCGCCAAATTGTAAAATCCAGTCCGGATGCTCCTCTACCACGTGGGTCGCATCCAGAGGATAGTTGCCGACGCTGCGTTCGGCCCGATAGGGATTGAGCCAGGCGTGTAACTCCATTCCCCGTTTGTGGGCTTCCCGGACAGCGAATTCCAAGGGATCATACATGGGTGATGGCGCGGTGCCCTGCTGGCCGGTAAGCCAATAGGACCAGGGATCGATATCGGATGGGTAGAGGGCGTCGCACTCGGTACGCACTTGAAAGACAACGGCATTGATCCCCAGAGCCTTCAACCCATCGAACATATCGATGAGCTCCTGTTTCTGGGCTTGTGTGTTCAGATGCGGGGAAGAGGGCCAGTCCAGATTGACGACTGTGGCGATCCAGGCGCCTCTGAATTCACGTTTTGGCGGAATGGAGAAAAGGGTGCTGGTCACTGCAAGCATCAATACCAGCAGGCCGGAGAAGAACAAAAATCGTCTTTGCATCGATACTCCCACATCTTAAAGGGTCAGGAGTGTCCGTTTTATCAATCGGATAAACAGGTCGTGGAGTAAAAAAAAGCCGGTGGACGAATCCACCGGCTTGAAACGGATTCAGCAATGGATTATTTCACCAACATCATCTTGTTGGTGGCCATCGATCCATTGACCTCGAGTTTATAGTAATAGACACCAGAAGCGAGGTTGCTTCCATCGAAGGAAATCTGGTGTGAACCGGCCATCATGCGACGGTTGGCCAATTCCTGAACCTGACGTCCGGTGACGTCAAACACCTTGAGGGTGACGTCGCCACTGGTTTCCAGGGTAAACGGAATGGTCGTGGTCGGGTTGAAGGGGTTCGGGTAGTTTTGACCCAATTGGAACTCGACCGGCATGGCGTCGGGAGAGTCACTCCAGACAGCAGAGGGACGGGTGTATTTATAGAGGACCCCTGCATTAAAGCTACCGACATAGGCCGTGTTTCCATC
>CAYPUH010000037.1:0-744 GCA_964413725.1 uncultured Cytophagia bacterium | reverse complement strand
GGCTGAACGCAATGCCACGAGGACCGGTATACAGAGAATCAGCAGGATCGGGCATCATGATCTTGGTGTATTCCTTGGTATCCCAATCAAAGCCAAACAAACCATTAACCAGCTGAGGAGCTCCGGGTTCGGCATAGGCGTCATCATGGCTGACCCAGAGTTTGCCATCCGGACCCCAGTCGAGCATGGTCAGTTGAGCACTGAAAATCTCTTCACCGCTGGTATTGGTGTAGATGCTATCGGTTTTGGAATAACTGACATAATCTTCAGTGGTATAGACATAAACCGGAGAACCATTTCCACCCAAATTGCCGGTAAAGATGGTGGTTCCGTCGCCGCTCACCTCGATGGCACGGGCATAACTCGGCGCACCTTCCAACTCATATTCGGCGACCAAAGAATAGTCGGCCGGATCGAGCAACGCAACCGGACCGGTACCCACAACCAGACCGACATAGATGTAGCCTTCGTCATCGATGGCGGGCTTGGTCAGAGAGCCGGCACCGTCATTCCAGGCCATCTCGCATTCCAGCGTCTCGGGATTGATCTTCATGACGCGGTTGCCGCGGGCATAGACGATGTTCCCATCATTGTCTTTGTTGATTCCTCGGGAATAGTTCGTGTGGATAAAGGAATCCGCACCGGTGGTGGCAGCGCCGGGAACCAGGAACGAATCGATCCGTGCGTGCAAAGATCCATCCGGATTGAAAACTTTCATCGTCTCATAGTAATTGGCGGTCCAGA
>CAYPUH010000036.1:8472-21040 GCA_964413725.1 uncultured Cytophagia bacterium | reverse complement strand
CATACGAGATCTAGTACGGTCTCGTGGGCTCGGAGTGTGTATAAGAGACAGCCCCTATACAGAACGTCGTACCGTTATGAACTCTGTCGCTCAACAGCTGACTCAGATTGATGAGAACATTATTCTGACTCATGGTGTGGGGTCCTACGGACATCCTCCGGCCAAAACGTTTCAGATTGGTAAGGGGTATGACGTTACACACTCACGACTCATGGGGCTGATGATAACGCATTATTGGGTTGATGAACTGTCTCAAACCTTTACGAGAACGCTAATCGACCACGAAATACCGGCCCTGAGGATGCGACCGACAACGATGTTTGTAACACAACAGCGTCGAATCGTTGACTTTCATTCCGAACCCATGGAACGGTTTCTCGAGATGGGCATTATTCCCGTTCTTCACGGTGATGGCCCGGCTGACCGTACCCAGGGATTTTGTGTTCTCTCAGCTGATCAATTGGTTACGTTTTTTGCACGCCGGTTCAGAGCACGGAAAGTGATTTTTGGTATGAATGTGCCGGGCATACTGGATCATAATCAAACTCTTTCCTCAATTACATTTGAGGATCTACCTGAAATACGCAAAATGATTTCAGACAACAGGGATGCCAGTGGTGGTTTGGCCCAGAAATGTGCTGAAATTGAAACATTGAAAGGAACCGGCATTCAGGTACAATTGATTAGTCTCCTCCAACCCGGTACACTTGTCGCTGCTGTACGGGATGAGGATGTGGGTACGAAAATAGTGTCCTAAATGATTTGCTCAAAGTGGAGGATACCCAATGGAGCCTTTGTTTACCCCGGTGTGGCTGTGGAATGTCTCTGTTGCCGTTATTGAAGTGATCTATATTTTTGTCGTTATAGGAGTGATGGATAAACTGGTGGCCAAAGGATTTCCCTCTGATCTGTCCCGCAAGGTCATTCACATTGCTGCCGGCTCTTATGTTATTTTCTGGCCTCTCTTTGTCTCAAGTCATTGGACAAAGTATCTTTGCGTTGTGATGCCTCTGATCTGGGTGGCTCTGTTTCTGAGCAAAGGACTTTCCTCTAATGTCGACGATCCAGCAGTGAAAACCATGACACGAACAGGAGATCCGAAGGAGTTACTTCGCGGCCCTCTGATGTTTGCCACGATGATGGTGATTCTGGGATTGACTTTGTTCAATCATCTTTCCGCTGTTGTTGCGCTTGGAATGCTCACCTGGGGTGATGGTCTGGCACCCTATATCGGCGGAAAATGGGGTAAACTGACATATAGAACACTTGGCGCCGACAAAACCGTGTTGGGAAGCTTGACCGTGCTGATTGCAGGAATCGTTGGGTCTGTCCTGATGATCTGGGTTACCGGTGTTGCTCCTGCAGGCATTCCATGGGCTCTGTTGCTCGTTAGCGGCGGAGGGGCTATGATCGTTGAAGCCCTTAGCCCACGGGATGTCGATAATATATTGATCCCAGCAATCGTATTACTTTTTATGTATCTCCTCACCGGTTCGATTTAATCTCTGATACGGTACCCTGACTATGTCTTTGACACAGACCGAAGATCTGATCGCTGCACTGGAATGTAGACAAACACAGGGTACCGTTCCTCTGTGGGAACTCGAATTTCATGCCTGGCAACAATTCTCTGAAACGCCTCTGTATTGGGGAGCTGCATTTGCCGCATTATCTGCTGCTAAAAAACAATATGCGTTACGCCAAAATGCAGAGACCATGCTCAACGTGTCAAAATGTCTGGGCTTCTCTGCCGTCACCCTTCCCGGCGAGTATTGGGAGATCGCTCCAGGCCAACCCGCCTTTTATTGGCTACCAAAGGGTTATAGGAGTTGTTTTGTAGATTACTTTAGCAAAATTGCACAGAATGAGTTGGTATTGGCAGCGAATGCCACAGGGGTTCTGGCCATGCCGAATGCCTCCGCATATGTGGAATTTGCCTTTTCTCTGTTTGATGATCCCGAGTCCATCGAAACACTGGCCCGGCAGACGCTGAAGAATGGACTTGAACAGGTTGATCGCTTGCGGAACCATGGTATCAATTTGTTTTTCACCGCTTCTGACCTGGCGGATAATCATGGACCCTTTTTCAATCCTGCACAAATGAGTCGTTTCATCCTGCCTTACCTCCGGTGCTGGGCTGAGCATATTAAAAAACAGGGAGCATATGCCGTTCTCCATACGGATGGTGATGTAACTCCCTATCTCGATGTTCTCGCCGAGTCAGGAATACATGCTCTTCAGGCCATCGATCCTGTTGCCGGTATGGATATAGTCAAAACCCGGAAAAGAGTCGGGAAGAAAATTTGCCTGTGTGGAAATGTCGATTGTGGTCTCTTGTTGACCGGTACGCCGGAACAGGTTTATACCCGGACAAGAGATATGATCACAAGCTGTAAACCCGGAGGTGCCTGGGTATTGGGTGCATCCAATGCAGTCCAACCCGAGGTTCCTCGGGAAAATTATCAAGCAATGGTTAAAGCGCGCAACACATTCGGTTCGTATTGATATCAGCGCCTGAATTTATATAGTCATTGAAATACAGACTCGTTGTTTAGAGACACCAACCGGGTGGTCATTGTTAATGTTTGACAGGTTAAAACATATCATTCTCTGCCGCTATCAATCCAATTGGGATAAATCTCTGTATCAAGTCTATCACCTGGATCCGGATGTGTTAACACTGGATGAATACCTGGTGCAAAACACATGGAGATACCGCGATTCTTTTATTGATATTTTGGATACCGTGCGAGAAAATACCCACTTGATTGATTTTTGTGTGGAGCATGCGGAAAAATTTACCTATGAAAAGAATCAATTTATACAGATTCTGCCGGAGCATCGGGAAGATTTGCGCCATGTATACCACATGTTGTTGCAGCAGTCGAAACACCTTCTTAAACAGGCACAATCTTTATCCGTCCTAAAGACAGGCTTCGAATCACTCCTGATCGATCATTTTTCCAGACTTCATCGATTATTATCTGCAACTCTTCACGTGGACCCAGATACTGAATCGACTCATTCACTGTTACAAACACCGGTTTGTCACGAGTACTCTCCCGATATACAGCTGTCGATTATGGGTATCGATTTGAACGAGTTAAAAGAGCCGGTTATTGACCTGGGATGTGGCCGATCCGCTTTGTTGGTTCATTATCTGAACACTCTGGGAATCAAGACATTTGGAATGGATCGGGATGTAATCAATTCTTCGTTTTTGATGCGGGCAGATTGGATGGATTTTCCAGCCGAGAAAAATCGATGGGGTACAATATTATCTCATATGGCGTTTTCAAATCATTTTATGTTTCAACATCACTATCGTTATGGTCATCCCGAACATTTTGCGCATCTGTATATGCGACTGCTCAACGCTCTGCAGTACGGTGGATCCCTTTACTATTCCCCCGGATTACCATTTATTGAGCGCTTTCTGCCCTCAGATCGATACAACGTGTCTGTTTTGCCATTATCAGGATCACATATGGCATCGTTCAACATGAAACACGATCCTGCCTCGAGGGTATCCACCCACATCAAAAAGATATGACCTCATGATCTCAGATCCATACCATCTGGTGTCCGCATGACAAACCAGACACCGCAACTCGATACAGGTATTTGACTTTTTTCTTGCAAATACACAGAGAATTGTTTAGACTGGTCTATTCAGCATCCGTCTTTACCCGTTCAACACGATTGACAGAGTTGTCGAGTCTATTTTTTTCCTTTTTTGAACTGCTATCACTAGTGTCCGATCGTTCGACCGGACACTAGTGGGTTAAAGCGATAGTTGAGAATATTTTATCAAAGGATAATATGAACGTCAAACAAGTGCGAACGGAACCCCCGGATCGGGCTCGTCAACGACTCTATATACAAGCGGTCTGGATCGCTATTGCAGGCAATGTATTCCTTTTTTTGGGAAAGTCACTCATAGCGTGGATTTCCGGTAGCAGTGCTGTTTTTTCAGATGCGGCCAATTCTTTTTCAGACACTTTGTACAGTCTGCTCATGGGACTGGGACTCTTGCTCTCTATCCGTCCGGCTGATGAGAGTCATCCTCAGGGGCACAGCCGATTCGAACCTCTGGTCAGTTTGTTTATCGCATTTGCTATGGCTAGCGCAGGTGCTGCTGCTATTTGGCAGAGCGTTGAACGATTTCTTGATCGTACGAGTGTCATTCAGCTGCCGTGGACGACGATTGTTTTGATTTTGGCCATAGGTGTCAAAGTCGGTATGTATTTATTTGTAAAACGAATCGGTCAAGAGGCTCGCAGTCCGGCTATCCGTGCCACCGCTCATGATAATCTTACCGACGTTCTGACCTCAACAACTGCTCTTGTAGGAGTATGGGGCTCTCATGTTCTTCACCCAATATTTGATCCTATTGCAGGCTTTGTAGTCGGTTTATGGATTTTTCGCGCCACTTGGGAAATCATTCACGAAAATCTGGGGTATTTAACCGGTCGCGGTGCTCCATCGGAATTGACACACGAGATCATTCAGGTCTCTGCTAAAGTGCCTGGTGTGGAAAATGTACATCGCGTTATCGCCGACTATGTTGGACCCCAGTTACGTATTGATATGCATGTCAATGTCGATGGTGCCATGTCCCTCGATCAGGCCCATGATATTGCCGAGAAAGTCAAGGAAACTGTTGAATCATTGCCCGACATTGATATGGTTTTTGTCCACGTTGAACCCACCCACCGAAAGTCGGACAAATCATAGTCCCGAGAGGTAACGTTACTTTTTCTGTTCCTGAACCAGAGCATCATCACCTGAATTCAGGTATTCCGCCTTTTTCTGCGAAAAATCGACATCAACCATTGGAGATCGTATGCAATATGAAATTATCGCCACACTGGGTCCGGCAAGTCAGGATCCGTTGGTGTGGAAGGATATGATAAAAACCGGTATCACTGCATTCAGACTGAACACGTCGCATTTGTCCGTGAGCGATCTGGACCGATGGTTAACCCAACTCGTACCTGTCGTGACATCACAGGACATGCCTGTATCCTTGATATTGGATCTGCAAGGGAGTAAATGGAGACTTGGCGAGTGTGAAAGTCGTACGACTCTGGTTGGAGAGCAGATAGAACTCATCATAGCCTCGACCGCAGAGTCTTCCAACCAGATTCCTGTTCCTCATGCCGACTTTTTCAAAGCGGCATCCTTGTCCGATGGCAGGATTCTTGTCAACGATGCACGCGTTGAATTGTCCATTAATTCTGTCTCTGAACGGGTTATCCAGACTCGAGTGAAAAAAGCAGGACCGATATCGTCCCGCAAAGGCATTACATTTTCTGATTCGACCTATCGCCGGGAAGAACTCAATGTCAAGGATCAGGAAATCATCCGTCAGACACGAGAGATCCCCGGCATTCGATATGCTCTTTCCTATGTCCGAGATGGTTCAGAAATGAGACGATATCGGAATGCCCTGGGTGAGGATCTCTACCTCATTGCAAAACTGGAGCGTCACCCCGCTCTTCAAGATATCTCCTCAATCAGTGATGTTTCTGATGAACTTTGGCTATGCAGAGGCGATCTCGGGGCGGAGTTGGGAGTTGAGAATATGGCCGTTGAGGTTTCCATGTTTTCCCGACAGGTACAAAATATACCCTTACCGGTTATGCTGGCTGGACAGGTTCTGGAACATATGACCTTTCACTCTGCTCCCACGCGATCAGAATTATGTTACCTTTATGATGCTCTGTGTATCGGATATTCTGGAATCGTTCTTTCGGATGAGACCGCCATAGGAAACGATGCTCTTTTGTGCTGTGAGTTCGCTTCCTTGTTTCGAAATTGATGGATCACGGTCGTATACAAGAACGAGAATCACCTGGAAAGTTTCCATCTAAACCGATTTTTTCGCTCGGCCCTATTCAGTTCAGATAGCGATGTCTTCTCAACATCCCTACAGAAAGAGTCTTTATGAATCATCATACAGAAAAAAGCAATCAACCTTCGCACTGGCATGAACTGGCTCTGAAGGACCTGTTTTCGAAATTAAATACCAGCAGAGAGGGTCTCTCGACGGATGATGCCCGTAATCGTCTCAAAAAAGAAGGGCCCAATGCTCTTGAAACGGAATCAGGCTCGACCATGTGGTCCCTGGTCCTGAAACAGTTACGCAGCCCGTTGATCTACATTTTGCTGGCTGCTGCTCTGTTGTCTATTCTGGTGCATCATTATACCGATGCTGGAGTGATTCTGTTTGTCGTTGTTTTCAATACTATCCTGGGTGTGATTCAGGAATGGCGTGCTGAACAAGCCCTGGCCGCCTTGTCAAAATTGACCGCTCCTAAGGCAAGGGTGCTTCGCGACGGGCAGAGTCAGCTGGTAGAGGCACGGGATGTGGTGCCCGGTGATGTTGTTATTCTAGAAACCGGCGTTCGGGTACCGGCCGATGCCAGACTGATCGACTCAGAAGACCTTCAGGTAGACGAATCTGCATTGACGGGAGAATCGGAACCTGCGTCCAAAACTCTCGATACTGTGGATAGGCAGGTTGCATTGGCTGAACGCAGCAATATGGTTTTTATGTCCACAGCGGTTACCCAAGGGAACGCCAAAGCGGTGGTAACAGCTACGGGTATGCAATCAGAGGTGGGGACCATCGCCGGCCAAGTTCGCGAAACACAGCGGGAGGAGACACCTCTGCAGAAACGCTTGGCTCAACTTGTCAGGGTATTGGGCATGTCCGGAATCGGATTGGGGCTGGTGTTGTTTGGCATCGGCGTCTGGCAGGGACACGCGTTGATCGATATGGCACTCTTTTCCATTGCCCTGGCAGTATCGGCGATACCGGAAGGTCTACCTGCTGTGATCAGTGTTACCCTTGCCCTGGGTGTGCGTCGTATGACACAGCGAGGGAGTGTGGTTAGACGGTTGCCGGCAGTGGAAACGTTGGGATCCACGACGGTTATTTGTAGCGATAAAACCGGCACCATCACTCGCAATGAAATGTCCGTGACCCGAGCGTGTACGATGGAAGGGACTTTGAACATTGAAGGAACGGGATACAACCCTGAAGGAAAGATACGGATGGATAACCGTTATCCCGAGACCCTGCCCCAATCCGCTTCCTTGTTGATGCGGTGCGGGGTACTTGCCAACAATGCTTCACATTACAAGAATGAGGATCAATGGATTATCACAGGAGATCCCACCGAGGCGGCATTGTTGGTCATCGCCAGAAAAGCTGGAATGGATCCTGATAACATCCGAACAGATCACCCCAGACTCGATCAGATACCGTTTAGCAGCGATTCAAAATACATGGTATCCATGAATTCGAATCCAGATGGAAACGCGACAATCTGGCTCAAGGGTGCCCCTGAACGTGTGCTGGACTTTTCCAGCCATATTTTGGATCAGAATGGTCAAACGATTCCTCTCGATGAGGAAACACGAAATTGGATACGCGAGCAAACCCGAACTCTTGCACAGCAGGCACTGCGACCCCTAGCAGCGGCGTTTAAACCGGCGGACAATGGAATCGAGGAACTCAAGCCGGATCATGTCGAATCCGATCTCGTCTTTATTGGCCTTTGGGGAATGATGGATCCTCCACGAGAGGAAGCGATTCATGCTATCCATCAGGCCCAGGAGGCAGGTATTCGTATCATCATGATTACCGGAGACCAGCCCGATACGGCTGCAGCCATCGCACGGGATGTCGGTATCGAACAGCAATCGACAAACGCCCTTACAGGCCGGGAGTTGGATACATTTGATGAGGATGAATTAAAGGAGGCTCTACAAACGGTCAGTGTCTTTGCACGTGTGTCACCCTCCCATAAAATGAGGATTGTGGATGCCCTGCAAAGTCAGGGTGAAATCGTCGCCATGACTGGCGATGGTGTAAATGACGCACCGGCATTAAAAAGTGTTGATATCGGCATCGCCATGGGGCGAAGCGGGACCGAAGTGGCTCGTGAAGCCGCGGAAATGGTCTTGACGGAAGATCATTTTGGCGCCATCGTACATGCCATTGAAGAGGGCAGAGTCATCTATTCCAACCTCAAACGCGTTGCCTTTTTTCTATTAACCACCAGCCTGGCAGAAGTTCTGGCGCTGGGGGGAGCACTGCTGCTGGGGCTGCCCCTGCCGTTGACGGCGGTGATGATTCTTTGGATCAATCTCATTTCAGATGCTCCGGCTGATGTGCCCTTGGGAATCGAACCCCGTCACTGGGATGTGTTGAAACAACCTCCACGGTCCCCAAAAGAAAGCCTGTTGTCTGGTACCATGCTACGGAGACTGTTTATCCTCGGACCTATCGTCGCTCTGGGGACATTGGGACTCTATATCCATCACTTGCCTCAAAATTGGCAATCCGATGCGGTCTATCAGACCGCCCAGACGGTCGCGTTTACCACACTGGCCGCCTTTCAGTGGTTTCAGGCTATCTTGTCCCGATCTCCTGTGTTGTCTGTCTTTTCGATTGGGTTCTTTCGAAACCGGTGGCTCATTGCCGGAATTTCAACAGCCATCATCCTGCAACTTTTGGTGGTCTATACACCCTTTGGCCATGCACTGTTCAATACCGTTTCTCTGAACGTTTCGCATTGGCTGCTGATCATTCCCGTAGCCGCTTCGGTATGGGTCGTGGATGAGATTCTTAAAGCATTCCATGTTTACGGCAAACCACCCAAAGCGGCAAAAATCTCCTGATGGCCGGAACCGGAATTGGTCTTGACTGTCTTTTGAATACTCGATTAAAGAATCTGAACTTGTTATGGGAGAGCCAACATGAACGTTTTGTTTATCGGTGGTACGGGTGTTATCAGTTCTGCTTGTGCCCGGGCAATGGTGGAGAAGGGATATGAACTGTATCTACTTACAAGAGGTCGATCTACGCGAACGGCGCCTGAAGGAACTCATATTCTCACCGGGGATATACGGGATTCAGCATCAATAAACTCTGTATTGGGTGATCTAACCTTTGATGCCGTTGTAAACTGGGTGGCGTTCATACCGGAACATATCGAGACCGATCTGGAGTTGTTTCAGAATCGGACCCGACAATATATATTTATCAGTTCCGCATCGGTCTATCAGACTCCACCAACGACACTCCCAATCACCGAATCCACGCCACTTTATAATCCGTTCTGGACCTATTCACAAAACAAGATCGCGTGCGAAGACCGTCTTGTAGATGCATATCGGAAAACAGGGTTTCCTGTGACAATCGTGAGACCGTCACACACCTATGACCGAACTTTGATTCCACTTCATGGACGTTATACCATGGTGGCACGAATGCTGGAGGGCAAGCCGATTATCATTCACGGGGATGGATCGTCAACATGGGTGTTGACCCATCATCGGGATTTTGCTCGCGGTTTTGTTGGATTGATTGGCAATCCACATGCGATTGGCGATTCTTTTCATATCACGTCGGATGAGGTATTGACATGGGATCAGATCGCTCACTCTCTGGCTCGGGCTGCAGGAGTCGAAGCCACTATTGTTCACATCCCCTCCGATCTCATTGCGGCCTATGATCCCGAATGGGGAGCCAGTCTTTTGGGGGATAAAACACACAGTGTATGGTTTGACAATACAAAGATTAAACGTGTGGTCCCCGGATATGAGGCTCACATCCCATTTTTTGACGGTGCCCAGGAAATAATAGATTGGTATCATCAAAATCCCGATCATCAAGACGTGGATGCAAAATTGAACTCATCGATTGACGATTTGGTTGCAGTATATAAGAAGACGTGGCCGTAAACAGTCTCTTGGATTTCTCATGGGGTTACACTAGTGTCCGGTCGAACGACCGGACACACCAACATAATTCCAATAAAATTAATTTATTATGTTAGTCGTAAAACAGAATCGACTTGAATCAAATATTGCGAAATCATTGTTGTTTATTATGTAGTTAAGTCGGCTGGTGTCCGGTAACCGGACACCACTGATGGGGTTAATTAAATGAAAAAAAACTACACCGGGGAGACAAGCAGATGAAGCGATATACATGGGACATTGTTCGTCAGGTGCTTGTGGTGTTGTCTGTTATCGCCACTCTCGTTGTGAACGCCTTGTCCAATATTCTACCCTTTAACGATCTCACCACCGGAGAGGTGTCTGCGCGTTTTGACGTACTGTTTGTGCCTGCCGGATACGTGTTTTCGATTTGGAGCCTGATCTATATCGGATTGATCGCGTTTGCATTATTCCAGGCCCTGCCAGCCAACCGATCTCGTCCACGACTCCGGCGGATCGGTCTCTTGGTGATGATCAGTTGTCTTGCCAATATGGCATGGCTATTTTTATGGCATTATTTATTGTTTGCCTATACTGTACCGGTCATGGGGGTGCTGTTATTTTCTTTGATAGTCATTTACAGTCAACTACAACCAAAAGCGAGCTTAAAATCGCTGGAACAGTGGACGGTTCAGATTCCGTTTCGGATTTATCTCGGTTGGGTCATTGTTGCCACGCTTGCCAATGTCACGATCGTACTAGAGTCGGCAGGTTGGTCTGGTTTTGGTCTTCAGGATACATTTTGGGCTGTTTTTCTATTGATCTTGGCTACTGCTCTTGGATGGTGGTTCGCGCGATACCAGGAGGATGCAATTGTTCCCCTGGTGTTGGTATGGGCTTTTATCGGCATTGCCATAAAGCAAAGGGGAGTGGTGGAACATGCGGGTTGGGCAGCTGCGATATTATGTCTGCTTGCCGCCGGGATCACTATCTTTCAGAGTATCAAACCGTCATCACGATCCCGAGCCTAAAGGGGCTAAATACCAATCTGTAATAGAGCCTCTCATATTCTCACCCTGAATTCCAACAGTCTTTTTGTATGCTTTACAGATCATGCCTCTTTCATCACATGACTCTATAACAATATCAAATTGAGGCCATCGTAAGAGATCAATGCAGATCCACCCATTGTTTGTTGCTAATGCAGTGACGCATTCGGCATTGATACAATACTTAAAGAGGCAGCGTTTTTAAGTGAGAAAGTTATAGACAACATCATGAGATTTAGAACAAATAACAACTCTTGCGCGGCGACGTTATGATCAATAATTGAATCCGGGATCGACTGGCGCGGGCAAAAGTAGACGGTAAAGGGCTGGTGGTGTCTTTGGTGGGTTTCCCGGGATTGTATATAACCGGCTGTAACCATCAAACTGGCACAATAGAATTATGACGAACACTTTGCGAAAAATCCATCCATTGCCAGTGAGTTTCAGCCCGATGTTATTTTCCCCTGATGGATCTGCCCGTCGAGGCGAATGCTTTGGGTCAACACACGGGTTTTCCAAAAGAAGAGAGGGCAACCGTGGTCAAAGAACCCTTGTTGATACAAGAACTGGAGGAAATGAAACAAATCAACATCGCTTTAGCAGTAGGGTTTTGGGATATGTGGTGACTGAAAATGATACGAATTGGGCTTGACGAGTCGATTTGTTGACAAGAGGGTTGATGCCGGTGTCGATGCACTGAGTTTGGATTCACATGATGCGGGAGTCGATCTGAATTAAAAGGGGAGGGGATATAAAACTAGTATTCGCAAAAAAAGCCCGGGTTATAACCCGGGCTTTTTTTCCAGTGCCGAGGGGGGGAATCGAACCCCCATGGACATAAAGTCCGCTGGATTTTGAATCCAGTGCGTCTACCAATTTCACCACCTCGGCTTTTGCGGTCAACAATATACAATAACCGTGTTTTAAAGTCAAGTCAAAAAACCGTTTAAAGATTCACACTGATATGCCGTTCAAATTATGGGATCACTTTTTAGACCCGTCACAACAAAACAGTAGCGTACGGGAATTGACCCTCTGGCCTGAGGCTGATTCCTGGCGACATCGAAGTAGTTTCGAAATATCTTGAATATACCAAAAACCTTTCTTACTGTAATGATGACGAAGGCCCGTTTCATATCATTAGAGTTTTTTGGCAGACAATGAATACATTAAACGATTTTAACCCGGCCTCAAACTGTTTGCTGTCGACTGTGTCCAAAGCGCTCAACGGCAGACCTGATGTAGATGAACACACTCGCCAGCGTGTCCTGGTATTGGTGCGCGAGCATCAGCTCATCCTGCAAATCCATCTCGGGTCGTTACCCGGCGGTTGAGTGAAACCATCGGCGCGATTTTTTGTCGGGAGCATCAATCCTTCTCTGTGAAGCCATTTTATTCTCCATTTCTAAAAGGCATTATTGATGTATTTGAAATCAATTATGGTATTTTGTTCTAGCATTACTTGAGGAGATTATGACGAGACGACTATTACTATTTGTGTACATGTTAACGGGAGCGTCTCTTCTTTTGGGCCAGTCCGATGATTTCACTTCATCGGCACGATTCGAACATTTTATAACAGTGAAAAACGACCGATTGATGGAAGGGTCCACCCCTTTTCGGTTTATTTCCTTTAATGTGCCCAATCTGCATATTATAGAAGACAATCTTCCGTTTGACCAGCCCAATCCCTGGCGATGGCCGGATGAGTTTGAAATCCGGGATGCTTTGAAAACCGTTGCACAAATGGGAGGACGGGTGGCGAGACTGTACACATTAAC
>CAYPUH010000036.1:0-8462 GCA_964413725.1 uncultured Cytophagia bacterium | reverse complement strand
CCAGGCATATCGAGGGTCCAGGAGAATTCAATGAAACAGCCTTTGAGCATTTGGATAGAATCCTGGCTATAGCAAACGAGTTGGGCATTCGTCTGATCATACCTCTGGTTGACAATTGGAGCTGGATGGGTGGGCGTGCGGAATACTGCTCCTTCCGAAATAAAGACGCATCGGTTTTCTATACCGATCTTGAAATCATCGATGATTTCAAGACCACCATTGATTTCGTTCTCAATCGTAAAAACACGATTACAGGTATTCAGTACAAAAATGACAAGGCCATTCTGGCCTGGGAACTGGGCAATGAATTAAAAGACTGCCCCAGCAGCTGGACCACAGAGATAGGTCGCTATATCAAGACGATTGACACCAATCATCTGATTAATGATGGCCTGCAATCTTCCCGTGTTCATGATCGTTCCCTGAACAATCCCTATATTGACATTGTATCGACGCATCACTATGAAACAAACCCCGTCGATATGTTGAACCATATCTTGTCAGGAATCAAAACCTCCAAAGACAAAAAGCCTTATTATGTTGGTGAATTTGGCTTTATCAGCACAACGGGTATGAAAACCATTCTCAATACGATCATAGCACATCCCGCTGTAGCAGGGGCACTCCTCTGGAGTCTCCGTTTTCATAATAGCGATGGTGGCTTTTATTGGCATTCCGAACCTCTTGGGAGGGGTATTTATAAAGCTTATCACTGGCCCGGATTTCAATCCGGGCAGGGATATGATGAACGCGATGTATGCGACTTGATGAAGGAAAAAGGGTTTGAAATTCGCAAGCAGAACACCCCTCCTCTGACCATTCCATCGCCCCCCACACTGTTGTCCATCGATCATATTTCCAGTATCTCATGGCAAGGCTCGATGGGAGCTGAAGACTATATCCTGGAGCGATCGTTTGATATCACCGGACCCTGGACTCGCATTGCCGCCGGACTGTCAGACGCACATGTGGCCTATGCGCCTTTGACTGGGGATCCAACTGCGACATCCGGACGAAGTTATTACTACAGATTGCGAGCCCAAAACGCAGCTGGCCTCTCACAACCCTCCAATGTGGTGGGTCCTGTTCAGGTCCTGACCCGTTCATTGGTCGATGAATTCTGCAATTGGGGCACTCTATATAATGGCAATTACAAGGTCACCCTGGTAACGGGTAATGACAGGGCGTTTAAAGAGGATTTTCATCGCCTAGCAGGACAACCGGCTGGATCCATCCTGTACCATGTCCCCAAACCCATTAAAGGATTCAGAGTACACTGTTTTACACAATCATCAGAACCACCCCTTAAGGTATCGGTCTCTGATGATGGGAACCGTTTTGCACAGATTTCTTTCGAAACGGAATCGTTGTTCCGGGGCAAACAGGAATATGACTATTGGAAACCTGTATTGATCTATTCGGAGGAACAACAAAGCAAATCTCGGTATTTGAAACTGGACTTTTTAGAGGACGCTCAGATTGGAAGAATCGAAATATTCTATTGATCCAGACCTCAGATCGTCCTGGCGAGTCCGAATCAAATGCATTTCAGAATATCTCTCGATGACTCAGCGGGCGTTATTTTTACTCACCTGAATCGACCACCCGATATTGGGATCATTACTTTGATCTAATTTTTGCGCCTATCTATCAGAATACCAAACAGGATGGACCTCTTGTCGGGAGTAATTTTCGGGCCTGGGTTGGATAGGGTACCTCGCGCGACCCGGAAAATCCGATATAAAGCCGCGTGATCTCTTTACTGGAGATTTACCTCAAGAACCTCAGGGACGAAATTCAATTTTTGCGACCGACAGCAGCACCCTCGTTTTACTTGAAATCTTTGAAAAAAGATGCAGGCACTTTGAATGCCATTGTCATCATACATCCGGCACAGACAGCACAAGGCATAGGCGCTGTTATTATTCAATCATCTTTTTATGAAATCGGTTATAGATAGATCGCAGACTCGGTTCATGTCTACGATATCACTCACTCAGATCAGGTGCTTCACCGAATCTCTTATAAACTCAATAAAATTTTGTCATTCAGAGAATGAAATCACCTGTTGGTGCAAATATGATAGAATCATTGGAATAGCTTTTGAGGGATTCTGTTAACACAGAATCCAGGACTCACAGGTTCAATGACGGCCTGCTGGTCGACACTTCTTTGCCTGGCGATTCATGGAGCCCCTTCAGATTTGTTCTTTTTTAATTGAAAAAGCGAAAAAAAATTGTTATAATAGAAACTGTTCGAAGCGAATCGCCTGTTGTGGTCCCAATATCAGGAGGTTCCTGCCATAAAGAGCCAAATGTTTGCCGGGTAAGATGTGTACAAGTCACTTGTAAATCGGAAAACATAAACGACCGAGGTGTATATGAACAAGCAAACCATTGATGATCTTAGTCTGAAAGGACAGCGTGTCCTCGTACGCGTGGATTTTAACGTGCCGTTAACCTCTGATGGGAAGGTTGGAGATGATAAGCGCATTGTCGCGGCTCTGCCGACGATTAAAAAAGTAATCGATGAGGGCGGTAAAGCGATATTGATGTCCCATCTTGGTCGCCCTAAAGGTAAAGTGAAACCAGAGTTTTCTCTAAAGCCCGTGGCCGAGCACCTCAGTTCACTGCTCGACAAGCCGGTCGCATTCGCTACGGACTGTGTTGGGGAGGAGGCTGAAACGATTGTCGACAATATGAAAGAAGGGGATATCACACTTTTAGAGAATTTGCGCTTTCATCCGGAAGAAGAGGGGAAGAAAGATGGAGAAAAGATGACCGAAGAGGATCGTCAATGGTTTATTGATGGGCTGTCAAAGCTTGCCGATCTCTATATCGACGATGCCTTTGGTACCGCTCATCGAAATCATGCGTCCATGGCGGGAGTACCGAGAAAGCTAGGACAGGGGGCTGCCGGTTACCTGCTGCAAAAAGAACTGGATTACTTTACCAAGGTATTTGACAAACCCGATCGCCCACTGATGGCTATTTTGGGTGGTGCCAAGATCAGTGATAAACTGCAGGTTATTGAAAATCTGCTGGAACGCGTCGATGCACTCTTTATTGGTGGCGCCATGGCTTATACCTTTCTAAAAGCTAAGGACTATTCTGTCGGAAATTCTATGGTGGAAGAGGATTTTATCAGCAAAGCCAAGGAATTGTTGGGGGTGGCTAAGGATAAAGGAGTTGGATTCTATCTGCCTCTGGATCATGTTGTCGCTGCCGAGTTCCCTTCGGGTGACAAGGACGTAAAGGGTACCGTCACAAAAGATGCCAGTATTGATGATGGATATATGGGATTGGACATTGGTCCCAAAACCATTGAATTGTATCGAACCGAACTCGGAAAAGCGAAATCGATTGTCTGGAACGGACCCATGGGCGTCTTTGAGGTAAAAGGATTCGAAAAAGGAACCTTTACTATTGCAGAAACGCTTGCCAACAGCGATGCAACCACTGTTATTGGTGGCGGAGATTCTGCGAGTGCAGCCAAAAAGTCCGGCCTGTCCGAAAAAATGAGTCACATCTCGACCGGTGGAGGTGCCAGCCTGGAATTGATGGAGGGTAAAACCTTGCCAGGTGTTGCCGCTCTGTCGGAAAAATAAGTTACTGACCCGAGCCTCGGTTATGCCGGGGCTCTTTTTTTTTCTGTCCTGATCAGGCATTTAATGCTCGTCTACAAGGAATTGATATGACCCTTCGCATCATAATCGATAGTATCGGCTGGATTGGCATGGCCTGTATCGTCATCGCCTATGGTCTGGTGTCATCTCAAAACGTTAAAGGTAATTCCCAGAGTTATCAGATCATCAATTTGACCGGTAGCCTCTTTCTATTGGTCAATTCGTACTATCATGGAGCGTTTCCATCCGTTGGGCTCAACGTAATCTGGATGGGGATCGCTGTCATTTCGCTATGGAATATCTGGAAGCATTCGACCTAAAATCCTCAATGGAAAAAGGATCCATCTTGACAAAGATCAAACAAACCATACGCAATATCGCTATCATCGCTCATGTCGACCATGGAAAGACCACACTTGTAGACGGAATGCTGCAGCAGAGCGGCATTTTTCATGAACATCAGCAAGTGGCCGACAGAATCATGGATTCTATGGATCTGGAGCGTGAGCGAGGCATCACCATCATGGCCAAGAATACGGCTGTCAGGTACCAGGGTATCAAAATCAATCTTGTCGATACACCTGGCCATGCTGATTTTGGTGGGGAAGTAGAGCGGAGTCTGAATTTAGTGGATGGAGCATTGCTCCTGGTGGATGCTAGCGAGGGCCCTCTGCCACAGACTAGATTTGTAGTCAAAAAGGCTTTGGATAAAAAACTTCCCATCATCCTGGTCATCAACAAAATTGATCGGCCTGATCAACGTATTCAGGATGTTATCAATGCCGTTTATGATCTGTTTATCGATCTGGACGCATCTGATGAGCAAATCGAATTTCCTATCTTGTATACAAATGCCAAAAAAGGGGTGGCCCATCGTGACCTGGACGATGACAGTAAAACCTTAAAGCCTCTTTTTGAGACGATTGTCACGGAAATCCCGGGACCCGAGGCCGATGATGATGCCGGTTCTTATTTTTTGGTTACCAATCTGGACTATGATTCCTATGTGGGGCAGATCGCCATAGGCAGGCTGTACAACGGGACGCTCAAAATGAATACCGAGTATACACTGTGCGGGGAAAAGTCGAACAGACCTGGTGTGCGTTTTTCTTCTCTCTATACATTTCAAAATTTGACAAAAACAAAGGTGGAACAGGTCGAAGCCGGAGATATTGTGGCGGTAGCAGGGGTGGAAAACGTTACCATTGGCGATACAATCAGCTCGCTTGAGGCTCCACAGGCCCTGCCGCGGATTCATGTCGATGAGCCTACATTGTCGATGATTTTTTATGTCAATACCAGCCCGTTTGCTGGTCGTGACGGCAAGTTTTTAACCTCGCGTCACCTCTGGGAGCGTCTGCAAAAGGAGACTCTTGGCAATGTGGCCATCGATATTCGAACTCTGGATCGTGCCGATGCGTTTGAGGTTTGCGGACGTGGTGAGCTGCAGATGGCGGTTTTAATCGAAACCATGCGTCGTGAAGGATACGAGTTCATGGTCTCTAAGCCTAGAGTTCTCACGCGGGAAGTGAGGGGTAAGGTACACGAACCGGTCGAAATGGTCTTTGTCGATATTCCTGAAGAGTATATTGGAACCGTTACGGAAAAATTGTCCGCACGTAAAGGACGTCTGACCAATCTGGTGAATCATGGTCATGGTCGTGCTTATCTTGAATTCAGTATTCCCTCCAGGGGACTGATCGGATTTCGCAGTCATTTTCTGACAGACACAAAAGGGGCTGGAGTCCTGAATTCCATATTCAAAGGCTATGAACCCTGGTTCGGTGATATACCGCAACGCACCTCAGGTGCCTTGACGGCAGATCGACCGGGACGGGTTACGATGTATGCCAGTCTCGCTATGGTCGACAGGGGAGAATTGTTTGTGCCGGTCGGTTCGGACGTGTATGAAGGAATGGTCATCGGGGAACGCAACCGTACGGGAGATCTGGATGTCAACATCACCAAAGAAAAAAAACTGACCAATATGCGCAGTTCAACCTCGGAAGCGACAGTGACGTTGAGACCTCCAAGATCTCTGTCCCTGGATCAAATGATTGAATTTATTTCTGCGAATGAACTGGTTGAAGTGACGCCCAAATCGATTCGACTTCGAAAAATGGAGTTGAGTAGCTCCAGACGCGCTACGCAGCGAAAACGTGACAAATGGGAAAGTCAGGACTAGAGCCAATGACCCCAGTGATATCATAACAAAGGAAAGGAGAGATGATGCCGACACTCGATCGCCGTGACTTTATCAAGACATCGGGTCTAATGGGATTGGGTACCCTTTTCAGCGGGACGATAATCCCTGGAGGTGCGAAAACGAAAACCCCACCCAATGTTGTATTCATCATATCAGATGATTTGTCAACGGCATTGAGTGGATATCAACATTCACAGTGTCATACGCCCCATCTCGACCGATTGGCCGCCCGGGGCCTTCTTTTTGAACGCGCTTATTGTCAATATCCTGTCTGTGGCCCCTCTCGTGCCTCGCTGCTCTGTGGTCAATATCCATCATCCCTCGGGACGGCCAATAATGCCAGCAGTGATTTTCGGGATCGTCTACCGGATTTGATCACGTTGCCTCAATTTTTCCGACAGCAGGGATATACCACTGCCCGGGTGAGCAAGATATACCACATGGGCGTACCGGGTGACATCCTGCGCGGCACCCCGGGAACGGATGATCCCCGTTCCTGGGATGTGAGCTTTAATATCCGAGGGCCTGAACACTATGCAGCCGGTCGTCGGGAAGACTTGTCACCCTCTCTGTCCCACCAGGGTATGGATTTTGTAAAAGTCGAAGCCACGGGTGGCGATCTCGCTCATGCGGATGGCTTGACAGCAAGGAAAGCGATTGAATTGCTCGGACAACTCGAATCCCCCTTTTTTCTGGCCGTCGGTATGGTGAGACCTCATGTGCCACTGGTCGCCCCGGCATCTTATTTTGATCCTTATCCTGATCAGGAAATGATGCTTGCCAACGTTCCGGATGATGATCTTCAGGATGTTCCCTCTGCAGCACAATCTCAGACGAATGAGGTTAAATATGGCATGAGCACCGAGCAGCAGCGCAAGGTCCTTTCGGCCTATTATGCCTCGATCTCATACATGGACGCCCAGGTCGGCAAGATATTAAAGGAGTTAAAACGACGCGGTCTTTATGAAAATACGATCATTGTATTTACCAGCGATCACGGATATAATCTGGGGGAACACTCCTGTTGGCAAAAACTCAGCCTTTGGGAAGATACCGTTCGGGTGCCTCTGATTATATCCTATCCTTTTGCGCATTCCCGCCACGGGCAACGAGAGAAGAGTATCATTGAATTGTTAGACCTCTATCCAACATTGAGTGACCTTTGCGGTTTTGATCCTCCCGATGGATTGGCAGGCAGAAGCTTTCGTTCATTGATTGTCGATCCCGCCAGGGGAGGGTGGGAACCCAAAGCTGCTTATACAATCTCCAGGCATGGAGGAGAGTCGTTACGCACCGATCGATGGCGGCTCAATCTGTGGAATGATGGAAAAGAGGGGATCGAGCTATATGATCATACAGTGGATCCGAATGAATACAATAATCTGGCCCTGAATGCAGATTATCAGAAAATCGTAAAAGACCTCACGCAACGCCTGCGGTACCGAAGGGAACAGGCTGAACAGACAGCCGCTCGGTTGCGGAAAACACGGTGAAGCGATACTCTTACACTATGATTCCAATACTCATCCCGCAGCATTATCCTGCGGGATGAGGGAACGCCTTACTATCAGAATCGTTTGGTATATACATGACAATAGGGTTGTTTGCCCGTCTTTTCATAGTAATCCTGATGATAGTCTTCTGCTTGCCAAAACCGATCTGCTGACTCGAGTTGAGTGGCCACATCATATCCTTTGTCATTCAGGATATCGATGAGTTTTTCCGCTGTTTCTTTTTGGCTATCATTGTTGTAGTAAATAGCGGATCGGTACTGTTTGCCCACATCCGGACCCTGACGATTGACCTGTGTGGGATCATGAATCTCGAAAAACAGTCTGGCAAGTTTTTCATAGCTGGTTTTGCCGGGATCGAACTCTACACGTACCGTCTCTGCGTGACCGGTGTCTCTGTAACAGACCTCGTCGTAAGTTGGATTGTCCTTATGTCCCCCCATATAACCAGAAACGACAGAGTGGACGCCGGGTAATTGTTCAAAGTGATATTCAACTCCCCAGAAACATCCTCCAGCAAAATATGCGGTTTCCATTTGTCGTGTGCTATTCCCGTTGTCTGATGCCTGTGCAGGTTCAAAGTTGAGCGAAATGGAATTGACGCAATGACGAATGTTCTTGGGCGTAAACCCTTCACCTTTAAAGATGTGACCCAGATGAGCACCGCAATTGGCGCACTGGATCTCTGTCCTGACCCCATCCGCATCCGGGACTCGTTTGATGGCGCCTTCTATCTCATCATCAAAACTTGGCCAACCACAATGAGAGTCGAATTTATCTGCTGACCGGTAAAGCAGAGCATCGCATCGTTTACAGGTATAAGTACCGTCCTCTTTATGATGCAAATATTTGCCCGTTCCCGACCGTTCAGTTCCTTTTTTTAGAATCACCCACTCTTCTTCTGGCGTTAGACGATTGTATTGTATCTTTTGATCTTGGGCCATTGTCGCATTCCTTTGAAATGTATATCCGAAAATAAACAATATAGAAAGGGCAAGTATACTTGTCCATTTGATGGTTTTCATAGAACCTCCCCAAAAATGTTATTTGTATACCTTTAATGATGTGACAAGGGATTTCGTTCCCCAAATCGGATACATAAAGAATGAGAGGCGCAATA
>CAYPUH010000035.1:0-21364 GCA_964413725.1 uncultured Cytophagia bacterium | reverse complement strand
CACGATTTCCGTGCCCAGGTCAAAGTGACGGATGATTACTATATGCACACCTTGTCCATGCTGATGGCGCTGAAACTGCTGGTGACATACAACACGGAACTTCAGGAGGCTATATCCAAACTGCGTGTGCACCGGTATTCACCCGACATGTCCTATATCGATTATGCCGTGGCCGCCATTTTCATCGCCGACGAGCTCTATACAGAACAACGGGCCCGCGAGGTGGTGGAGTGGGTGCGTGAAAACCGGCACATCGGTCATCTGCCTATCGGTGCGGAACTGGAATTTTCCAATCTCGGTGCCCGTTCCATTGAAGCGAAAGCCGGAGAGGATCCGATCTTTGACACCTTTTACTATTTTTATGATTTTGATCTGATGAGACGCGGCTGGAAACTGGGTGCTCACGTGGATGATCACGGTTTTTTGGGGTCATCAAACATTCAAACGCGGGGATTCCTGGAACTGGCGTTTGGCAGATATAAGCTGCTGGGAGATGTCTCGAAACCGGCCACTCAGGATCCCTGGATCCTGTCTCAGTTGATCGAACTCTCGATACGGTTCATGGAGGTCAAACCCCACAGCTTGCATCTGAGCATGCAGGTGGACAGCGAGCGACCCTTTGAATCCATCCAGGATCCAGAGCACTTGTTGTGCCTGCTGTTGTTGGGAGGAGATATACGGGAAGACCGCTCCGGAACCCTTCGCGAACGACGCATCTACCGGGGTGAAATTCTCTATCCCCGTGTGGGAGTCTATTTTTCGCGATACAACCGTCATCACGGCAATCCCGAAGACCCGGACTGGTCGCCGGTGATCGAATATCAGTTCCCTCGTCTCTTTTTTGATTATGATTATCAACCCCTGATAATGGCACTCAAGGGGTACCAGATAGCCAGAAATCCCTATCCACTCAAAGCGTACAAACCGTGTCCATTCAAAGAGTGGCACGATGAAATCGAAGCCGCGCTGCTGGAGTGGTCAAAGCATCCCGCTCCGGTCTCTGAAACGAGTCTGAAAACGTTTCTCGAGGCGGTTGAAGAGGGACTGGACCGGGAATCCAGGTCGCTGGGACCCCGCATTCAACGGTATGCGATGCGAATTCTGGGTCGCATTGAAGAACAACTGTACCGCAGAAACAAACGGATTCAAACCTATCATGAACACCGTGACCGAAAAGCTCAAACAGTTTATTGATGACCACCGGGATGTCCTGGTGGAAACAACCTGTAATCGACTGCAAAAGCTCTATCGTTCCCATTATGAGGTGATCGAGTTCGATCGGCATCAGGAACGTGAAATAGCCTTTCTGGCCGCCCTCGTTTCTGCACTCGGGGAAAATGACCCCGAGCGATTTTACAACCATATGGAACACATTGCCGCAGAGCGGGCGCAGGAGGGATATGGACTGGATGAGGTCCAGGATGCCGTGGACACTGTCCAGGACACGCTGTGGACTCTCTTGATCAACACCTCCTCTCTCTCCGACAGCCGGGTCGAGATGCTGACTCTGCTCAACAGAATGTTCCGAACCGCCAAAAACCGCCTGTCCAGGGTTTATCTGGACCGCACCACAGCGGTGGAAAAGGAACTGGATGATTTGCGGCAAAAGTTCTATCGCTATCGCCAGCGCCACACATCCTCCTCTGAAGACATCGACACCTATTGAGTCAGAGGAGACGAAATGGGATAGGTACAGGACATATGACATAAGGAGAATCGGTTATGAACCGTGAACTGGAGACCGCACAACAGCACATTGCCAATCTGGTCCGTGAGCAGCTGGACCGGGTGGCCACTCTGAAAGCCCCGGTCGATTGGGTGGAGTACCGGTCCGTCTCGCCGATCGTGGTGGGATTTGCCTGGGGAGACGGCATCGGGCCGATTATCTCCCAGGAGACGCAACGTCTTCTAAAAGTCCTGCTAAAAGACCGCGTCGAAGGCGGCAAACTCGAATTTCGCCCCATCGAGGGATTTACCATCGAAAACCGTGTCAAACACATGAAAGCCATTCCCGATGACATTCTCGAGGAACTCAAGTCATGCCACGTCATTCTCAAAGCACCCCTCACCACCCCAGAAAGGGGCGGACCCTATCCCAACATCGAGAGCGGCAATGTGGCCCTCCGCCGGGAATTGGATCTGTTCGCCAATGTCCGACCCGTACGCGTTCCCTCTGAAGGCATCGACTGGGTCTTTTTCCGCGAAAACACCGAGGGGGCTTATATTCTGGGAAGCAAGGGACTTCAGGTAAACGATGATCTGGCCATCGATTTTACAGCCGTCACCCGACAGGGATCCGAACGCATCATCCGGATGGCGTTTGAATACGCCCAAAAAACAGGTATGAACAAGGTCACTGTGGTCACCAAGGCCAATGTGATCAAAACCACCGATGGGTTGTTTCTCGATGTCGCCAACAACGTGGCAAAAGACTATCCGGATGTGGAATGGGATTCATGGTACATCGACATCATGACGGCCAAGCTGGTGGATCCCAAACGTCGAAAACAATTCAAGGTGATGGTGCTTCCGAACCTGTACGGCGATATTCTCACCGACGAGGCTGCCGAATTCCAGGGGGGTGTGGGAACCGCCGGCAGTGCCAATATCGGCAAGCGGTATGCCATGTTCGAAGCCATTCACGGCTCCGCGCCCCGGATGATTCAGGAGGGACGGGGCGACTATGCAGACCCCTCCAGTCTGATTCGAGCTGCGGGCATGATGCTCGACCATATCGGTTTCGACACAGAAGCCCGGCGACTCAATATGGCTCTGGATCTTTGTGGTCAGTATGAGAAAAAAGTGGTCATCACCGGTCGGGACGATGGCGCCAGCAGCCGGGAATTTTGCGATTACATTTTGGATACGGTACAGGACACCTCTTTGGAACGCCGCTGGCAGGTCCAGGTACCGGCGTAACCGATCCGGACCGGTCAGTTAGCGCCACCGGATTCGCTTTATGAACGGAGAAAACCCACAATACCGGAGAACTGTATGTCTCTAAACCAAAATCCCATGGGTAGCCGGTCCACACTCGAGACCGGCACCGGCCCCGCTACCCTCTACCGTTTGAACGCACTGGAAGAGCAGGGACTGGGCCGCGTCTCGCGGCTTCCCTTCAGCATCAAGGTGCTGCTGGAATCGATGCTGAGACACCGCAACGGCCAGGAGATCAAAGAGACGGATATCGTAGCCCTGCTCAACTGGAATGCCAAACAGCCGGCGGTACGCGAGCTGCCGTTCAAACCGGCCCGCGTACTGCTTCAAGACTTTACCGGCGTCCCCGCCGTGGTGGACCTGGCAGCCATGCGAAGTGCCATGCAACGGATGGGCGGAGACCCCAAACAGATCGAACCCAGCATCCCCTCCGAACTGGTCATCGATCACTCGGTTCAGGTGGATTCGTTCGCCAATCCGGAAGCACTGAAACTGAATATGCAATTCGAATTCCGGCGCAATCGTGAACGCTATGAATTTCTAAAATGGGGTCAGAACGCCTTTAACTCCTTTCATGTGATTCCCCCGGGTGTGGGTATCGTTCATCAGGTGAATCTGGAATATTTCGCACGCGGGGTGTTTGACAGCATCCGGGACGGGGAGCGCGTTCTTTATCCGGACAGTCTGGTGGGTACGGACTCTCATACCACCATGATCAATGGTTTGGGGATCGTGGGCTGGGGTGTCGGCGGTATCGAAGCAGAAGCGGTGATGCTGGGACAACCCCTTTATATGCTCACACCCCGCGTGATCGGATTCCGTCTGAGCGGAGAATTGTCCACCGGCGCCACAGCCACCGATCTCACCCTGACGGTCACCCAGATGCTGCGCGAAAAAGGTGTGGTGGGGGCTTTTGTGGAATTTTTCGGTCCCGGCCTGAGCACGATCTCCTTGCCCGACCGCGCCACTATCGCCAACATGTCACCCGAATATGGCGCCACCATGGGATTTTTTCCCGCGGATGACGAGTCTCTCAACTATATGCGACGCACGGGACGGTCCGAAGATCATATCCAGACCATGGAGGCCTATCTCAAGGAACAGGGACTGTTCCGCACCGACGACACACCGGAACCGGAATTCACCGACCTGATGGAACTGGACCTGAGCACCGTACAGCCAAGTCTGGCCGGTCCCAAACGCCCCCAGGACCGCATTCCCCTGTCTCGGGTCAAGCGCTCTTTTGCCGAATCGCTGCAGGCACCGTTCGAACAACGTGGCTTTCAGCTGGCGTCGGAGCAACTGGACACCACCGTACCCATCGAGGGAGAGGCGTATGACAAAGCCTCTCTCACCCACGGCTCGGTGGTCATCGCGGCCATCACCAGCTGTACCAACACCAGCAACCCTTCCGTAATGCTGGGCGCCGGCATTCTGGCCAAAAAAGCGGTGGAGCGCGGACTCTCCGTACCGCCCTATGTCAAAACCAGTCTGGCACCGGGGTCGAGGGTGGTGACGCACTATTACCGCGAAAGCGGCCTCGACACATACCTCGAGACGCTGGGTTTTCATACCGTCGGTTATGGCTGCACCACCTGTATCGGAAACAGCGGTCCTCTGCCGGAACCGGTGCAGACAGCCATCGAACGAGACGATCTGGTGGTCGCATCGGTGTTGAGCGGTAACCGGAATTTCGAAGGTCGCGTCAACCCCCTCACCAAAGCCAATTATCTCGCATCCCCGGTTCTGGTGGTCGCCTATGCGCTTGCCGGTTCCATGAATGTGGATCTTGCCACCGAACCCGTGGGAACCGACCGGGATGGCCACCCCGTCATGCTGCAAGACATCTGGCCCACACCGGAAGACATTGCCGAGCTGATGGACAAGGCCACCAATCCGGAGACCTTTAAATCGCTGTACCGGGATGTCAATGCATTCAACCCCGAATGGAATAAAATCGAGGCCATCTCGGGCGACAGCTATGACTGGCAGCCGGATTCCACCTACATTCAGGAGCCACCCTTTTTTCAGGGCATGTCCGAAACCCCTGACCGCATTGAAGCCATCGAGGCGGCCCGCGTCCTAGCGCTGCTCGGCGATTCCGTCACCACCGATCACATCTCACCCGCCGGCGCCATTCCGGAAGAGAGTCCCGCCGGACGCTATCTGGTCGAAAACGGTGTGCCGCCCAAGCACTTTAACTCGTACGGATCCCGAAGAGGCAATGACAACGTGATGGTGAGGGGTACATTTGCCAATATCCGGTTGAAAAACCTGCTGGCCCCCGGCACGGAAGGCGGGGTGACCCGCTATCAGCCCGATGGGGAGCAGATGTGGATCTATGATGCAGCCGTCAGATATCAGCAACAGGGTATTCCACTGGTGGTGCTGGCCGGAAAAGAATATGGCACGGGCAGTTCCCGTGACTGGGCTGCCAAAGGAACCCGGCTGCTGGGCGTGCGTGCCGTGATCGCCGAGAGTTACGAACGAATTCATCGCAGTAACCTGGTGGGTATGGGCGTACTGCCCCTACAATTTCAGCAAGGCGACACCGCCACCGGGCTGGGCCTGGATGGAACAGAGCGGTATGACATCCGGATCGACGAGTCTCTCAGTGCCGGACAGACCGTAGAGGTTGTGGCACGCAAAGAAGAGGGTACGAAGATCCGGTTCCAGGTGCTCTGCCGCATCGACACACCGGTAGAGATCCGCTATTTTCAACACGGCGGCATCCTGCAGGCCGTGCTCAGGGACATGCTGTCCTCTACCTGATGCCAACCCGAACCGGGACCGCCTCCATCGCATTCGCAATGAAAAAAAACAGGTATCGAAGTGGCAAAATGGTTACATTGCAACAGAATCCATAGCAATCCCCGGTCCGGAGCGACCCTAACCAAGAGCAAGAGGAGGCAACGCCATGTCCGTCGTCGTCGATGACAAAAAGCTGACCGCCTTTGTGCAAAACGTGTTCAAGAGCTTTGGCTTGAGCGATTCCGACAGCCAGATCTGTGCCGACAATCTGGTGATGGCCGATGCCCGGGGGATTCCTTCCCATGGAGTGGCTCGTCTCAAGCGTTATACAGACGGAATCGAATCCGGACTAATCTATCCCACGCGTCATCCACAGGTGGTACGCGAGAGTCTGGTGACAGCGACCGTGGATGGACAGGCGGGACTGGGTCAGGTGGTGGGACATTTTAGCACGACCATGGCGATTGAAAAAGCCAGGGAACAGGGTGTGGGTATCATCACCGTGCGCAACAGCAATCATTACGGTATTGCGGGGTATTATTCCCAGATGATGTTGGATGCCGGTCTCTTGGGGATCTCGATGACCAATTCGGCGCCGTTGGTGGTGCCCACCTTTGGCCGTGAGATGGTTATCGGCACCAATCCCATCAGCCTGGCAGCCCCCACGCGTCATCGCCGGCCCTTTCTGCTCGACATGGCCACTTCGGTGGTTCCCCGTGGAAAACTCGAAGTCTATAACCGGGAAGAGAAACCGCTGCCCGAAGGGTGGGCTGTTGACGAAACCGGTTCCGTGATCACAGACGCCGGCACCGTGCTGAAGAACATGCTCAACCGCATCGGCGGCGGCATCCTGCCACTGGGCGGAGATGGCGAGCTCTATAGCGGCTACAAGGGTTATGGAATGGCCATGCTGGTGGACATCCTGAGCGGTGTGCTCTCCGGCGGTGCCTATTCCAATCGGGTGTATGGTAAAAAAGAAGGTAAGCCGGTTCCGCCAAATGTCTGTCATTTCTTTATGGCACTGGATATTGAGCGCTTTGTAGACCGCGACACCTTTTTAAGCAAGATGGACGATCTCATCGACAGTATCACCGCTTCCGCCAGGGCGGAGGGACAGGATCGTATCTTTATCCACGGCGAAAAAGAATACGAAACCATGGAAAGGTACCTGCAGGACGGAATCCCGCTTCAGGGCAAGGTCTATCAAACCCTGAAAGACATCGCGGCCAGCCGTCAAGTGGACTTTTCACTGTAACCACCGGCCCGCGAATCCACTGATGCCGGACACCCACCTCCCCCGGCATGGCTGCGACTCCATGCTGAGGGTCAGGCGGCAGATCTCACCGCTAAAATCTCATCCGCAAACCTGACAATTTGGCAGTATCTATCTGATGTTTACCCCCCGTCACGCTGTTCTGAGTGCCGACACCATCGGTTGAACAGAGCCCTCCAGGTCCGGATCAGAGCAGACAACTCTAAGAATGAGGCCATGCATATGCAAACACGTGACGCACGTATTTGTCTCGGTGTACTGTTTCTCGTCACCCTCATCGTTCCGGCATGGGTTGGAGCAGCAGACCAAACACCACCTGTTATCTCTCACCGTCCTATCAAACTGGCCCGTAGTGGTAAACCTCTGAATATTATCGCGCATGTTGCAGACGATTCCCCGATCAGCCGGTCTGTGGTCAAAATCGATGTGGATGGAGAAACCGTTCTGGGAAAACTGCCGCCGGTGAAACGCCCCTCCGTGGTTCCGGTCCGAAGCCGGGTGACCGCTCCTGAAGCCAAGGTCACCCAGTCCACAAACCAAAACGCCACTATCGTCGCCCGGGTCAATCGCGGGGCTCAATACGATGTCATCAGCATGAAAAAAAACCACTATATGATCCACGAGCCGGACGGGTTTCGTGGATACATTTCCCGCGACGATGCGGAAATTATCCTGACGGGCACCCGGTATGGTGTTGCCCTTCCGGGCCACATGACCTCCGGCAAGGAGCTGAAATACCAGCTGATCTTTCGGGACCGGTCCGGCAACACGTCCCGGACCGAATGGACCACGGTCCGTTTGTTGACACCGGCAGATATCATGGCACTGCGCCAGGGCAACCTCCCCGAATCCACGTCCGATGGGGGCTCGGCAGTCTATAAAAAGTCATGGTTTTGGGCGGTGTTGGCCGCCACTGCCGGAGGAGCGTATTACTATACGACCCTGGACGATGATTCAAAAGACCCCGGCACTGTCAATTTGATGGTCGATTGGGAATAATTCTGGCATCTGCGACAGGATATCCCTCCAGACCCAATGGTTTTGATTATCAGGGAGATCGATTATGAGCCCCCGTTTACGCACCTGCATTGCTGCGTTGTTTTGTCTCAGTCTGGCCTGCAGTCAGATGGGTCCCAACCAACCCTCACCGCCCGGCCAATCCATTTCGGTTCAAACGTCGCTTCGACTGCCCCTGTCCGCCTCGTCGCTCACGCGCATGGATCTGGTGGTCACTGCCGAGGACATGGATACGTTACGGACCGACCTGACGCTTGAAGGAGGCCATGCCATCGGTAAAATCGAGGTGGAGAGCGGCAGCGCGCGAACCTTTACAGTGACAGGCTACAAGGACACCGTCAGGGTTCTGCACGGCCAGGACACTGTCGACCTCGAGGCAGGCAAAGAAGTTTCCTTGCACATCAAGCTGGCCTTTTTGCTCCCCGCCCTCATCGTCTCTCCGCCGGATACCACGGTTGGTCAGGATTCAACGGTCACCGTCCGTATCAGCGGCCGGCAGATGCAGGATTTGATCACGTTTGGTGCCCGATTGACCTTTGACCCGTCATTTTTGCGGATTGTTGGTCTCAGTCGACTGGATGACGACCTTACCCAAAACGGGGGACAAGTCAATCAAATGAAATTCAGCCATGACAACGCCGCGGGGACCATGAACGTGATTCTCGGCGTGTTTCCTGCCGCTGCAGCTGTCGATGGAGATATTGACGTCGCTCAGATTACCTTCAAGGCCTTGCAAGCCGGAGTCACTGGCCTGTCCCTGACAGCGGATCCGGCGGATGATCCCGATCTGGGCTTGTACAATAAAAATGCCGATCGTATCCATGCGTTCACACTCGGAGGATCGGTCACCATCCAATAACAGATCACCCGCCGGGACCCCACCGGACCCACTGCCCCTCCCCTCTTCCGAGGCAGACGGCGGGCGATTGAGAACAACCCTTCAGTCCCTTTCCCGGAGGATTCTATGAGACATGGATACCGTGACTGGCATTTGATCAGTATCATACTATTCTTGTTGTTTGTCACCCTGTCACACCCGGAGGGTATTGCTGCGCCTTATACCGCACGCCCCACCGGCGGTACGCTCACTCCGATCTCCCTGCCGACTCTCAGCGGTGGTGCGTACATCATCACGACATTGTACTCGAACAGCGCGGACACGGTCATTCTCACCGCCTCCCGTGGCCATGTCCTGACCACGCACAACGGCGGGACCAACTGGTCGGTGACCGTCCCCCTGGATGGCAGCACGGAATTCGAGGACGTCACGTTTATCTCTGCCACGACGGGATATCTGGCGGGATCGAGATCCCGCTTCAACAACAATATTGTAATTGGAAAATCCCCCGTACTGCTCCGGACCACAGACGCGGGACTCTCCTGGCAGGATGTCTCCACCTCGATCACCGGCAACGGATACACCCAGGGCAAGTTGGAGGAGGTCGAATTTCCCACTCCGGCGGAAGGGTATGTGACCTTTAGACAAGACGACAGCAATTCCATCTATCTCTTGCGCACGGCAAACAGTGCTCGATCCTGGTCATTCGTGCCGGACTTTCCGGCCAGGATCATCGATCTGTGCGCGCCGGAGACAGGAACCTGTTTTGCCATCACCTCGGACAGCAAGGTGCACAAGGGCAGCAATATCACAGACGCCAGCGCCACCTGGGAAATCCTTTCGATCGCCAGCGGCGGCGCGGCGCTGTCCCCATCAGACATCTTTATGAGCAATGCTTCCCGCGGGGTGTTACTGGACTGGGACGGCAGCATCTATCTCTATAACGATTTATACAGCTGGCAAGACCGGTCCCCGGCGGGAGCCACCCTACCGGTGTTGGATGTGGACCTGGAAGGCAAAGAGGGTCTGATCGCCGGGCGATATGGCACATTACTGCATTCGACCAATAGCGGCGTGGACTGGACCGTGGTGGCGCACAACGAAGGAGACGACGGCAGTACGTTTGAAAAAGTAGAGTTGATTCGCTCGGGCGGAGGCTGGATTGCCGGTAACACCGGAACCGTAGGCAGCTCTCTCGAATCCCATCTCTATCGCTGGCAGCCGGAGGACGGCAGCCAGCCGGGAAACCTGGGTGACGATGTGTACGCGGTGCACGCTGCGGATCCAACAACCGTGTGGGCCGTGGGAGCCGACGGATTCATCGCTCAAACCTCGATGACTGCGAACTCTTGGTCGCTGGCGCGCACCGATGTCAATCATCAATTCCGGGATGTGGTCTGTTCCTCCGCCACGACGGTCTTTATGGCCGGCCATACCTTTGAAAACGACAACTGGCCCTCCAAACCGGCAAACACACCGGTTTCCCTACTGCTCTATTCCACCAATGGAGGTCAAACGTTCACAGGAGAGATCGGCGGAGAAACTGAAGCCTATTCCATCGAGGGACTGGCCTTAGACGCGTATGGTGGACTCTGGGCGGTCACGGATGGCGGACATATCATGAAACGCGACGATCCCCTCCAGGATACATGGACCGTGATACAGAACACCACGGCTCTCAACGATATCACCTTTCAAGGGGCCAAGGGCTGTGCCGTCGGCAATAACGGACTCATCTGGACGACGCAGGATGATGGCACCACCTGGCAACAACAAACCAGCGGCACCACCCAGCATCTCCTCAGCGTCGATTATTCGGGCAGCTGGCAGCATCTGGCCGCCTCCACGCAGCAGGGATCCGTACTCACCAGTATGGATGGCGGCACCACCTGGAGCACGACGGCTGTGGCATCCACATCCCTCAACAGCATTGGCACTTTATCTTTACTGTCACTGGCTCTGGGCGATAATGGAAAAATCTATTATAGCAATGACTATGAGGCCACCTGGAGCGCAGCCGACACGACGTTTTCAGACCCTCTCAATGATATCCATCTGCTTCCTATCGACAATGGCGACGCGCTTGCGTTTTGGCTAGTGGGCGATAATGGAATTCTCTTGTCCTCTGAAAACATTCTCGGGCCGACACCGATATCTGCGGACCCCATCACCGCGACTGCGGAATGGGGTCCGCCCGCAACCACCAACGAATGGCACCACTTTTCCGTGCCCCTGACCGCCACCAACTTTAGCCTGACCGATGCCGAATTCGCCCAGCTCATGTCCAACGTCACCCGCATTCGGATCAGGACCGAACTTCGAAACGGAAACGACATCGGCAATCTGGATCAGATCGCGCTGGGCTCTGCCAGGAGCAGTGCGTTTCAGAGTGGCGATGAGGGCTGGACCGCGGCTGGTGACGGCACCATGAGCTGGGTTGCGGACGGCGGTACCGATGGCAACGGCTATATCCAGGTCCAGGACTGGGCGTCGGGAGACTGGCATTACGCTGTGGCCCCCCCCTCCTGGGCCGGGAACTTTACCGCCCAGATCGGACAGTCGATAGAATTCAATTTTCGTACCGACCATCTGACCTCCGGATACAAAGGCCTTGTGGAACTCACCAGCGAGCCCATCAACCGCCTGCTCATGGCGCCGCAATCCTGGACTCTCGCACCCGGAGAGTCGACGACCCTGACCCTTCGTATCACACAACCCGTGGACTCGGACCTGCGGATCTCACTGAGTTCATCCAGCTCGTCCTGCATCGAGGTGCCCTCGACCGTGACGATTCCCGCCGGCCAATCTACGGCCCAGGTCCAGGCCACAGCTCCGGCAGCCGCCTCGGAGGGCTGTACGTCCACACTCACCGCCTCGGCCAGCGGCTTTCCCGACGCACGGATCACTCTCACCGTCGCCGAATCCTCAACGCCGGACTCGCCCTGGATCGTGCGGATCCACCGGCTCGACAACAAACACTATCCCAATCTCCGCTGCTTTGTTTCCGTGACAGACACTCTCAACAATCCCTATCCCTCCCTCTCCTCCTCCACCATCACGGTGTTGGAAAACGGACAGCCCTTCTCACCAACACTGACACCCATCCACCCGGACCATGGGGAAACACTGGAGCTGATTCTGACCGTTGACCTGTCGGAGTCCATGGCCGATCCGGTGAACGCATTGTCCACCCTGCTGCCGTCATTGGATCAGGCATTGTTGCAGATCTATAAAGATGTCCATTACCGCGTGATCGCATTCCGACAGGAAATCGAATCCATGCTGCCTCTGACCGGTGATCCCCTCGAGGTGCGAGCATTTCTAAGTGGGTTGTCCTTTCAGGGCACCCCCGGATCGGCGGAGAGGATCCTGGACGTGCTCACCGAAGGCTATCTGCAAGGATTCTGGGACGAGAGTCAGAAACGCATCCTGCTGGCCAGCCCGTCATCCGACGACCTGCTCTCCAGCTCTCTACAGAATTATACAAAAGACCTGGTGAACATCTTTTCACGGGAACATATCGCCGTGGATTGCTGGACACCCAATCTCTATTCCTATCACTATCTGGCAAAAGAAACCGGCGGGATGTTCTTTCCCCTGACCCAGAGTGCGGATACGGTGGCGGAAGAGGCATTGGCTGTGCTGGGGTCACAGCAGGTCTTTGACTTTTATACCACCTCATCAACACAACCGGATGGATCCATGCAAACCGTTACCGTGGAGATCGATATCGATGGCACCCCGGTCCGGGTCCAGACCGGCTATATCGCCACACCGGCCACAGTGGCCATCGACCCCTATCAGATCATGGCGATTCCGGGCGAGCGATTCGATGTGGATGTAAAGGTGCGATCCATGACAGACCTGGGGCTGGTCCATTTCTATCTGTTGTACGATCCTGCAAAATTACGAGTGGTACATCTGGCAATCGATGCGAACACAAACTTTTTGGCACAGGGCGATGGAGACTCTAACTGGCTGACCCAAAACGAAGTGGATCAGAATCGCATCGATTATACCCATACCCGCATCAACTCAGCGCAGGGGGCCAGTGGCAGCGGGACCTTGTGCACCATCACCTTTGAGCCCCTGGTGGATGACTGCTCGGGTGCTCTCGAATTTGCCACACAGGATTTCCGCTTTGACCGGCTGGATGGCACTCCCCTCACGGTCACGGCTCAGGGAGCTGTGATCCAGAGCGCGGTGCAGAACGGCAATTCCGTTCTGTTGGGGGATTTTGACAGCGACCTCGATATCGACACGCGGGATTACTCTCTTCTCTCCACCTACTGGAAACCCGCCAATGGTGCCAATGGCGACATCGGTCCGGCTGCAGGACAACCTCCCCTGCTGGACCCGGCACCGGACGGCGTGGTCAATTTCGAGGATATGTTTATCTTTACCCGCATGTGGAACTGGTTCCACGGCGCCTGGACGCCTTCCATGTCTGGGCAGGGAGCGGTGCGCAAGACAAACGGCAAGCAGGGTGATTGGCAGATTCAATCGACGCCGGGTGGCACCCACCAATGGGAGACCACCCTGCGGGTCACCGATATCCGGAATCTGGCCATGGGACATCTGGTGATTGACTCGGCGGACCCATCGGTTCGTATCGACTCGGTTCGTCAGGGTGAATTGTTGTCCGCCGTCGGTTCCGGCATGATGTTTCTGTCCGAGGCCGAGGGTGCCTCGCGGGAAATCACATTTTCACATCTCGCCTCGGCCACCGAACGCGTGGGCGTACACGGCAGCGGCACTCTGATGACGGTCTATAGCACCGGTCCCGATGCCGATGCCATCCGTCTGTCCGAACTGGATCTCCGGACCGCCGACAATCGGCGATTGCTCTACCATGTGGATCGGACCCACCAGACACCGTCTGTGGCGTTGCCCGAAACGGTGCAGCTGCAGGACAATTATCCCAATCCGTTCAACGGCACCACCACCATACCGGTACAGCTGCCGGAAGAGACTCCTCTGCGACTGACCATCTGCAACACGCTGGGACAAATTGTCCGTACTCTGGTGGACGACAGGCTGTCGGCGGGCGCACATACCTTTCGCTGGAACGGACTGTCTGACCGGGGTGAGGCGGTGACCAGCGGTGTTTATTTTATCCACCTGGACACGCCGACGGAACATCAGACCCAGTCAATTCTCTATGTCAAATAGAAATGTATGTATTCGGAGGGTATAAAGGGATTATCCCTTGATGAAAGCTGGCTGGTCTCAAACCTGACCCCGGACGCGCTCAAAGCACGTCCGGGGTCAGGTATTCTTTCAGCCACGCTCATTTCTCTTTTGAACTTATTTCACCCGCCCTCTTCAGGGCTACTTTGGAAACCACCGGTCCGATGATCTCATGAACGATGGTCGCACCGATGATAATGTTGAGAATGATATCCGAAAACGCGTCGAACGCCGCATTTTGCTTGATCAGCAGCGCCAGCCCAATAACGATCCCTCCCTGTGGTATCAACCCCCCGGCAGTGTATTTTCGCACCGCGGAGCCGGCGTTTGACAATGTGCCACCAATCACCGTGCCGGAAAACTTGCCGATCGTGCGAAACAAAACAAAAACAAGAATCAAAAAGGCATTTGAAATCAAAACCGAAAAATTCAGATGCATAGCGCTGATGGTAAAAAACAGAACAAAGACAAGTTCTTCGGTATAGCGCTCGAGGATTTGAAACAATCTCTCCTGTTTCATATTCCAGTTCACCACCAGTACGCCCATCGTCATTGTGGACAACAGTTCATCCACCCCCACCATGACCGCCAGACCATAGCACAGAGACAAAACACCGATGATCACGGTAATCAAAACCCCTTCTGTCTCTTTGTTGATCATTTTCGTCAAGCCATTGAGAACAACCCCAAATACACATCCATTGAGGAGTGCCCCTCCAATCTTATAAAGGGGGTGGAGAAAGGAACTCGTCCCGAACGTCTGGCCGGTAACCGCAATACTCGCAATGGAAATGGCCAGACTGAAATTGATGATGCCCAAAATGTCATCAAAGGCCGCAACACCCATAATCGTGGACGAAACCTTGCCCTTGGCTTTATATTCGTGCTCAACGGCCAGAGTCGCAGACGGATCGGTTGGGGAGGCAAGTGAGGCCAGCAATAAACCCAGAGGAATAAAAAATGAACCCAGGGTGGCATGGGAGTGCGTCATCAAAAGCGGACCCAGGAGAATGAACCCCGCCGCAACGAAAGCGTATGCACATTCAGCCTCGAAAAGCGTGATATAGACGATGGATTTCCCCAGCGCCCTGATTTTGGAAAAGAGCAAGGTACCGCCAACGGAAAAGGTGATAAACGCCAGGGACAAGTTGGTCATCAGAGTGGTATGCTCGATAAAGGATGGAGAGACAAGATGCGTCAAATCGGGATTGAGAATCAAACCGGAAATAATATAGCCGGTTACCTTGGGCAATCCCAGACGCAATGCGAGCTCACCTAGCAAAAAACCGGTAAAGATGATCATTCCGATCAAAAAGATGGGTGCCATAGTCCTTCTCTGGTTTATGGTTTTGATGGTTGATATCCAGACACGAACGTCTTTTCAGGTTCCGGCATGGGAAACAACATGCGACATCCGGATCCTATGCGTTGGGTCGGATTATTTACCGAGCGTCGAGAAACGCTTCGATCATCGCGATCACATTTTTCAGCGGTGTTTCCGGCATCACGGAATGGCTGGTGCCGCCGATATAGCCACCATTAAAGCGGCCGAACAGATCTATCAGTTGATTGACTTCCTGGCGAATCTCATTGGGCTGTCCATATATCAGGGTTTTCTGGACATCCAGGCCGCCATAAAAGCAGAGAGTGCCGCCAAAGTCGCGCGACAGGGCCGTTACATCCATGGCCCGGGGCTGAACCGGATTGAGGACATTGAGACCGAGTTCGACCAAATCGGGCAGAATGGTGGTGATATCACCGCAGAGGTGCATCCAGACATGAGCGCCGGCGGAGCGGACGCGGTCAAAGAGGCGCTTATACGATGGTTTGTAAAAACGACGCCAGTCGTCGGGTTGTATCAACAGTCCGTTTTGATGTCCCCAGTCGTCCGAGAAAAAGATACCGTTCACACCTCGCTCCAGCCAGTGGTCGATGATGGCCAGGTTATAGTCGACGATCCGGTCCCTGAGCAAACCGAACTCACGCGGATTGACATAGGGATCCATGAGCATATTCTCGAATCCGCGCAGCATCCACAGGCGTTCAAACAGGGTAAACCAGACCGCGGCGAGCACATAGCGATCGGCTCGCTGTTGCAGCAGACGGTCCACGGCGTCAAAACGGCCGGGCACGTCGGGATCGGGAATGCGATAGCGCTCGAGGGTATCATATCCCCCCTGCAGAGGATAGCTTACGGGTTTGGCGCCATGACCGTCATCGGTCCAGCCCGTGCCCCATTCATCCGTCCAGTGAGCGACGCCGTCCTGTATATCCGGTTCCGTGTGCTGCGTCACCTCGAGATGTTCGAGCACATCGTTTCTCAACTGACCCAGCAACTGTCTCACCTGTTTTTGGGCAGACGGATCCTGGTCCTGCAGCCAATCGAGATCCACCTCGACCATGCAAGGCAAGGCTGCAGGGGATTCGAACTGTATGGCACGCGATACGTTATCAACACCTGATGTCATGATGTTCTGCTCCCTATGTAATGTGAATGTATACAACGTGCATCACGCAAAGCCGCCAAGAGCGCAACGAACGCAAAGAAAAGATAAAATAGAAAACCCCCGATCGCGCCGGGGTTGTACCCCGGTGCGTATCTCACACAGGGTTGTACCCTGAGGAGCTGGCCGATGTCCGCTCCCGGCTTGTCGCTCCTCAAGGAGCGTTCCCTCTGCACAACAACGGCCATCCCGGTCCCGGGCAAAGCTATGCCCCCCTCCGGCTGAGTTTTGGTGACGCACCGGGGAGGCCTGCTCGCTGTACCGAAGACTCTTTGTAGGGGGATAAAATCCATTTCATCTTTATCAAGGATCAGAACGCCTTCCAACGGTTCACGTCTGTGATGCTATACAGCTTCGGATCTAGAGTTTATCGGATCGGCGGTGGTTTTGGACAAGATAGGGCACAAACCGACGCAATACCGTGGGCAGAGCCTTGATTTTTTTCCATACAGAACGGGAAAACAGAGCGTCCAGTGCCGCGTGCATGGCGTCCGTCATCATCGGCGTATAGGGAAACCACCAGAATTTTTGCATGCGCGACTGGGGGTCTATGATGATATCCTGAATATTGACCATCTCTTCCAGTCCTTTTTTGCCGTGGACCCAGCCGATACCGCTCTTTTTCAGTCCGGACCAGCCCATCTCGGGCATACCAAAGGAGACGATACAGTCATTGATCATCACATTTCCGCTTTCGAGACGCCGGGCAAGCTGCCGGCCGCGGGATCGGTTCTGCGTCCAAACGGAGGCGGACAAGCCATATGCTGACCGGTTGGCCAGCTGAAGAGCCTGGTCGTCATCCTCTACCGGCGTGATGAACACCAGTGGCCCGAATATCTCCTGATCGGGAGGATGCGAATCCGACGCCTTGCGCAGAAACACCGTGGGCGGATAAAAGCAGCCATCGAGAGAAGAAAAGTCCACTCCACCGGTGAGGCAGTCCAGACCCTGCCGCTTCGCGTCCGCGACGATAGAACGGACTTTCTCCCATTGCGCCTGCGACGCCAGAGGACCGATATCGACGTCCGGATCCATGCCGGGGCCGATGTTCAGCTGTTCGGTCTTTTCCACCACCCTGCGGATAAACGCATCGGCAATACGCTGGTGCACATAGACCCGCTCGATGCTGTTGCAATTCTGTCCGCAATTGTTGAATGCCCCCCAGACGATGCCGCTGCTGGCCGCTTCGATGTCGGCGTCATCGCAAACGATGGCGGGATCATTGCCGCCCAGCTCGAGAACACACGCTTTCAACAGTCCGGCAGCCTGTTGATAGACAGCCTGACCCACCTGCGTGCTGCCGGTAAAAAAGATCTTGACCACTTTGGACGCCACCAGAGCCTGCCCCACCCGGGCGCCGCCCACCACTGTCCTGAATATTGCATCCGGGACCCCGGCCTGATGCAGGATCGTTTCGATCTGTTGCCCCAGGAGCGGAGTCAGATCGGAATGTTTAAAGACCACGGCATTTCCGGCCAGGAGAGCCGGGATGATTGTCCCCATGGGAAGCAGCAGAGGCCAGTTCCAGGGGGCTATCACCCCCAGGGTACCCAGAGGCTGATGGTGGAGAGTGCAGGTGCGTCGTTTGAAAAAGAGATTGTGCAGAGATAGAGTCTTGTCGGACAAGAGTTGACGGTGCTTGCGGCTGTAATAGTCGATGAGATCGATAGTGGCTTCCACCTCCATCACCAGAGATTCGGTAATCGGCCGCCCCATCTCGGTGGTGATGCGTTCTGCGATGTCCTGTCGCCGATCTGACAGGAGATGCCCCACCTCTTTTAGAATCCGGGCACGCCGCTCCAATCCCAACGCCTGCCAGTCCACCGCCGCCCGGTTGGCCCGCCGCACGATGTCATGCACCTCCTCTGCACAAGTGTGTCCCAGCGTTGACAGCGTTTCTCCGGTTGCCGGATTGACGGAACAAAGAGTATCGTTGGTTGTCGATTGCATAGCACAGGTTCCTCGTGTGATCACGTTACATTCAATCTGCTATAAAAGCATGTTCATTGCTGTCCAAAACAATCAATAAATAAAACCAGTCAAACGGTCTCGTTTTTGCGGCAGGGTTTGAATCTCAGATTCATCCACCATCCCTTGACTTTTTTGAGGGGATAGAGAATGAACCCGTCGACAATGAGCGATGGTCGGACCAGCGGGTTGAAAATTCTAAAATGGACCAGCATGTCCCAGACGATGCGTTTGTGACTGGGCGGGCATCCCCGTATGCGAACACATTTTTTATACGAGCCGATATTTGAGGCACAGGCACAGTCGCCCACGAGCAGGATCGTTTTGTCCGAGATGCGTTTCTCCACCTTGCCGATGAGGGCCGTCAGCACCGGTAATTTCATAAGCAGCTGCGGTTTGCGGTCTTTGAGCATATAGAGCCAGTCCAGAAAAATCCCCTGACACCCCCCAACACAGAGCGGTGTCCCCGAGTGGATGGTAAACGGGCCCGGAAATGATTCCACGGCCATAAAGCCCAAATCGAGTTCCCGGGTCTTTGCCCGACCATACTCGATATCATAGTCTCCTTTGATCTCGATCTGGTCAAAAGAGGACGGACCATAGCCCCGATCCACGGCCTCGCGAATATGCTCCACAGACAAGGGATCGAGACCGAGCAGATAGGCGCAGACCATATCGTGAGCGACCGCATTTTCCGATATGAGAATCACCCCCAGGTGGGTACCGTGCTGGGTCATCTGGTTGCCGCCAAAGGACATGCGAATACCATCCGAAATGATGAGATCCGGATTGGCGATTTCGAGGATATCGACAATCTTGGCGGGCAGATCGCGATGATGGTGATGCATGCGTTCCCGGCCGTCGATGGTGCCGATATTGAGCTTGAGCGCCCCGGAGATACCCTGCGACAGTACATTGGATTTGACCTTGGGTGCAAAGATCAGAAAATCCCTCTCTGCCATCTCTCTCGAGATGGTGAGGTGACGATGAATCCGACCCTTGTGGAGTACCACCCGGGCTTGAGGACGTTCTTCCATAGCCCGGCAACGGACGGGATAGCGCTTTTGCAGCTGATGGTATCCCGCGTTGCGAAACATGGTTGAGGTGGTGACGCCCAATCCGGATTTTTCGCAGATATCGATCTTGTGGATATGGTCAGAAGGGGTGATAAACTCCAGAATCCCCTCGATCACTTCTTTTCGGGTAAAGGATTCCGTTGCCACTTTGGGATGGGACATCACCAGATTGGGTTTAATAACCACCTTGCCGCGGGGTGTGTGGGTGACAACCCCTTGTTGAACCGCTGTGTGTATCAGTTGCGTAATGTTTTGAGGCGAATAGGTGGAGCAGGCGCCAAGAAAGACGCTGTAAGGTTTCATCGCGATCTCCTCACTCGCTGGTCATGTCCTGTGACACTGTATTTGATGAGAATCTGCGTGTCACCCCGCCAGGCCCCCTGTGTTCATAGAGCGAAGCTATCCGACACCCAACAACATCACGATAGCCGTCACGAACACGATGGCAGTCAGGACAACAGGCACCGATGTGACGATGACCGGACCGAACCGGGTTTCAAGGCTGTCGGCGAACGCATTATGTAACAATAACAATCCCAGGGATAGAATCCAAACACTAAACACCATCCGGGTCTGAAAAATCGTAATCACTCCGGTCAGTGTAAAAAAACCAGCCGGTACCAGATCGATTACCCGTATTTTCGGCATGGATTCGTTCAGGAGAAAGCCGCTGTTTGTTATCGTTGGTGAGGCGTGGGATCGACACCGGACGGAGGCGGGGATGGTGCCGGTCTGATGTGTGCATCGGTACAGCTGTTCGGAGGGTCACCACTGTCCGGTACCGGGAGCGCCCTTGACGGGTCCTGCGATCTCTTTGGTGATCCAGCCGCCATAAAAGAATCCCGGTTGTGGACGGACGCGTTCTCCATCCACGGTGCATTCGACCCGTCCCGGGTAAAAGGTGAGATAGCCGGCAATGGCGACATAGTTGGGCGTGGGGTCGTCGTAACTCCATCCCAAGGGATTGCCACGGGGATGCGAGGCGAGGCGCCAATAGGAGGCGAGTCCTTTCCACTCACACGCGGATCGGTCGGCGGTACGGGCAAGGTGCTCAAAGATAACATCGGTTGGAGGAATATAGTATCCGGGCGGGCTCGCGGTTTCCAGCACCCGGAGGGTCTGCGTGGAACGGGCCAGCAGGAGATCTCCGGCTTTGACCTCCACCAGACGGCTGCAGAGTTCCACTGCCGGCGGACGGGGATAGTCCCAGACGGACTCTTGCCCCGGACTGGGGATCGCCGCAAAGGGCGGTCGTTTTTGTCCGCGATAGGTCCACATGTCGATGATCCTTTCGGGTTCTCGTGGATTTCCGGTTGTCTCCGTCTGCGAGGCTGACTCCTTACCGTCCCACTCTCTTTAATAACATCAATCTCTGGTTTGATATTCTTTCGGGACATCGTATTCTGTTCTCACAACGCTCCACGATCAGATCACCTGAAGATGATGTAAATTATACTTGACATTGTCCCCCATAATCCACACTTTTAGTATAGTATACTTTACAAATTGTCAAGTATAGTTTACGGAGGCAGGGCTTATGAGACTGGGTAACACTCTCAGACGGTACCGGTTTGAACACGATGAACTCTCGCAGAAATCGCTGGCAGATGCGGTGGGAGTCACCCGGCAGACCATTCATGCCATTGAAAAGCGGAAATTCATCCCGTCAACCCTGCTCGCCCTGAAACTCGCCAGTTTTTTCAACAAGCCCGTGGAAGAGCTCTTTTTCCTTGTGCAAGAGGATAATGAATCCTTTCACTGGTGTCCGGTTGACAAACCGGACACCAACCTTTAATTACATTAAAATCAA
>CAYPUH010000034.1:0-21803 GCA_964413725.1 uncultured Cytophagia bacterium | reverse complement strand
GTGCCGGTCACCAATCTCCACCGCGAGGAAATCCTGGCGGGAGACAACCTGCCCATCAATTACGTGGCCTATTCTCCCTGTTTCCGTCGCGAAGCCGGTGCCTATGGCAAGGACACGCGCGGTTTGATGCGGATACATCAGTTCAACAAGGTGGAAATGGTCAAATTCGTCACCCCGGAATCCTCTTACGACGAGCTGGAAATCCTGCTGAGCCGCGCCGAAACCGTATTGCAACGCCTGAATCTCCCCTACAGGGTCCTGACGCTGGCCACCGGTGATCTCAGCTTTGCCGCCGCCAAGTGTTATGATATCGAAGTCTGGGCCCCGGGCATCCAGAAATGGCTGGAGGTCTCCTCGGTGAGCAATTTCGAAGCGTTCCAGGCCCGTCGCGCCAATATCCGGTTCCGCCGCGAAAAAGGCGCCAAACCGGAATTCATCCATACCCTGAACGGATCGGGACTGGCACTGCCCAGAACCATGATCGCCATTCTGGAAAATTATCAAACCACTGATGGTAAAATCGCTGTCCCGGATGTTCTTCGCGATACCATGAAAACCGATATCATCGGCTAATACGCGTGTTCCGTCCCCGTACCGAACACCACCAATCGACCAAACTGTTGGAGTCCTATGCCTGAGACTACTGGCTGGGTATCCCTGCTACCCCCTGCTCTGGCTATCATTCTGGCCATCAGGACCAAACAAGTGATCCTCTCTCTGTTCTTTGGCATCTGGCTGGGCTGGACCGTGCTCGCCGGATGGAACCCCCTGAAGGGTTTTATCGATGCACTGGAAGGGTGCGTGTTGGTGTTTACCAACCCCGGCAATACCAAGGTGATCCTGTTCAGCGCCCTCATGGGCGCCCTGCTCACCTTCACCCAGTATTCCGGCGGCATGCAGGGATTTGTGGACAAAATGACACGGAACAAGCTAATCAGCAATCACCGCCGCGCCGGTTTTCTCACCTGGCTTGTGGGGATGGTCATTTTTGTCGAATCCAATATCAGCGTGCTGATTTCCGGAACCATCGCCCGGCCTATCTTTGACAACCTGAAAATATCCCGGGAAAAGCTGGCCTATATCTGCGATTCCACCTCGGCCCCGAAATGTATCCTGATCCCCCTGAACGCCTGGGGGGCCTTTGTCATCGGCTTGCTCACCGAGCAGGGTGTTGAACAACCGGTGATGGCCATGGTCAGTTCCATGCCCTATAATCTCTATGCCATCCTGGCCATTCTGTTTGTGCTGGTGGTGATTTTTTTTCGCTTCGATATCGGTCCCATGCGCAAAGCCGAAAAACGCATCCGTGAAGAGGGTAAGGTTCTCAATGACGGTGCCAAACCGGTGATCGAAAGTGATATTCTACAGATCAACGCCAAAGCCGATGTCCCCAAACGGGCATTTAACATGGTGTTTCCCGTCCTCGTCATGGTGATCACCATGCCCGTCGCCCTGTGGTTCACCGGAGGTGGAAACATCATGCAAGGCTCCGGCTCCACCGCCGTGCTCTGGTCGGTGGTCGCCGCTCTGGTGGCGGGGGCTGTCTCCTACCGAATCCAGGGTATCTTTACCCTGGATGAGACTATGGATCAGTTCATGTCCGGTGTCAGTGGTATGATTCCTTTGGCCGCCCTGATGATCTTTGCCTTTGCCATCGGTAACGTTTGCAAAGCCCTGGGCACCGGAATCTATGTGGCCGGCATCACCGAAGCCGCCCTCTCCCCCGAACCCGTACCCGTACTCTTGTTTCTGGTCTCCTGTGTGATCGCGTTTGCCACCGGTACGTCATGGGGCACATTCGCCATCATGATCCCCATCGGCGTACCCATGATCTCCATGATGGGACTCAATGAAGGCCTGGTGATCGCGGCGATCCTCGGCGGCGGTGTGTTTGGCGATCACTGTTCACCGATCTCCGATACCACCATCATCTCATCCATGGCGTCGGCGACCGATCATATCGATCATATCCGGACACAGCTGCCCTATGCCCTCACCGCAGCCGGCATCACGGTCATCGCCTATATCATTCTGGGATGGTTTTTCGTATGAGATCCGATCCGATAACACTGGGCATTCTGTCCGATACGCACGGCGTTTTGGACGGCCGTATCTTTTCTGTATTTGCCGGCGTGAATCATATCCTTCATGCCGGAGATATCGGCGATCCCGATATTCTGGTGGAGCTGAGAACCCTGGCACCGGTCACTGCGGTGTATGGCAATATCGATGGCTTTGACATCCGCCGTTCACTCCACGGCCGGGAACTCTTGACGGTGGACGACACAACCGTCGAGATCCGCCATATCGCCTCTCCCCACGCAGAGACAGAATCCGATATTCTTATCGCCGGTCATACTCACGAACCGTTCATCCATCGACAAAATGGTCTGTTGTTTATCAATCCCGGTTCGGCCAGCCGACCCAGAGGACGTGACGATACCACGGTCGTTCTGCTGACCCTGGAAACCGATCGAGCCATGACCGTACGAGTGATCAGCCTGACCCACGGCGAGGAGCTCTGGAAACACTCTTTTGATTCCATTTCAGGCCGTCGAACCGGCGACAAGTCCGCTTGAACATGACTCCAGGAGAATGATTTGAATTTTATAGACAAGCTGAACACCACAACCGACAGACAACATTCCCTGCTCTGCGTGGGACTGGATACTGCACTGGAGCGGTTGCCGGAACGCCTGCGCAAGGAGGACAATCCCGTCCTGGCCTTTAACAAGGCCATTATCGAGGCGACGTCCGACCGGGTGGCGGCGTATAAAATCAATACCGCCTTTTATGAACAGGACGGCAGTCGTGGGTGGCACACCCTGGAACGCACACTGGATGCCATACCCGATACGGTCCTCAAGATACTCGATGCCAAACGCGGCGATATCGGCAACACGGCCCGGATGTATGCCAAAGCCGTGTTTGAAACCCTGGGGGCCGATGCTGTTACGGTCAATCCCTATCTGGGTGGGGATGCCGTGGAACCATTTCTAGAGTATACCGAAAAGGGGACGTTTATCCTCTGTCTGACCTCCAATCCCGGATCCCGTGATTTTCAGCATTTCTCCGATGGCAACGAAACCCTCTACCAGCTGATCGCCCGCACGGTCCGGAGCTGGAACCGCCATCACAACTGCGGTCTGGTCGTGGGGGCCACCCATCCGGAACAGCTGAAAGAGATCCGGGAACGAACACCGGATCTGCCCTTTCTGATCCCCGGTCTCGGCGCTCAGGGCGGCGATCTGGAAACAGCGGTGCGGTACGGCACCGATACCAGGGGCGGCAATGCCCTGTATAATTCCAGTCGCGGTATCCTGTACGCCTCCTCCGGTTCCGATTTCGCCGACGCCGCACGACAACAGGCCCGGGAGATGAATGACGCCATCAATCGGGAACGGACGAAGGGACCAAGTGACGAAGAGACTGAGGGACGGAGAGACTGAGAGAAAAAAGAATGGATTTGACAGAGCCGGCCGATTGTTTCCAAAACGGGTGACAGGCATTCGGACAGCGGCGCAAATCCTGAAAGTATATTTTAACTCATTGTTGTCCAAAACAATCAAAATCGCCATTTTATAAATTGAAAATATGGCATTTATACATTTTAGCAGACAAAATATCAAAACAGGTCAACCAAAACGATACCACAGAGTTGCTCAGAGAAAAAAAGAGAGGACACGGAGAAAAATTTATAGTAAAAAAAGTCGCTTCAAGATTATTTCTATAACTTTAAAACCATTGCTATTAAATCAGTTCATTTCATTGATTTCAATTTGCTTAACAAGATACTCATAAACAATGATTTTACAGTTTCAAACCATCCATACCCTTTATCTTTTTCGGTTTTTCTCTGTGGTTCTCTGTGACCTCCGTGGTTATCATTTTTTTGCTGCAAAAATCAATTTTCGACAAGAATGATTTTTACTGTCAATCAATTAGGAGTGCGGTATGAATCGAGATCAGGTACTCGAGATATTCAGGCAAACCAACGCCCTGTTGGAGGGGCACTTTTTACTGACCTCCGGCCTGCACAGCCCGCAATATTTTCAATGCGCCCGGGTGCTGCAATATCCGCAACAGTGCGAGGTGTTGTGCAAGACCCTCGTGCAAACCTTTCAGGATGAAACCATCGACACCGTCATCTCCCCCGCCATTGGCGGGCTCGTCGTGGGTCAGGAAGTGGCGCGTCTGATCGGAGCCCGGGCCATCTTTGCCGAACGGGAAAACGGCCGGATGAGTCTCCGGCGCGGCTTTACACTGGATGAAGGCGAACGGGTCCTGGTGGTGGAAGATGTGGTCACCACCGGCGGGTCGGTGCAGGAAGTCCTCAGCCTCTGCCGGGAACACAAGGCAGATATCCGTGGCGTCGGGTTTATCGTCGATCGCAGCAGCGGTCAGGTGAATTTTGACGTCCCCAGACAATCCTCGGTACTGGAAATGGATGTGGTCACCTATCCCCCGGACACCTGTCCGCTGTGCCGGCAAGGGATTGAACTGGTCAAACCCGGCAGCCGGAATCTCAAAACAAAAAAAGTCCGCAAAAAGCAAGAATAAAGTTCATACGCTATGATGTTACCCATTACAACACGGGTATAAAATCACTCTCGTCCCAAATTGATTTTGGTGAAAAAAAATAACCACAAAGGAAACGCAAAATAGAAAACGTGGAGGCAAACGGGATAGTGCAGTAAAATAGTGTTAAATATTTCTGACCAAAAGATAACAATTCGTTAACTGTAGTTACCGTGTCATGAAAAAAGAAAAATGAATTTAATCTCGCATAAAAACTTGATGGTGCCATTATCTTTTCTCTTTCTTTGCGTCCTCTGATCTCTGCGTTGATCCTTTTCATTTCTATACGTTGTACTATTCTATAATCTACGAATGGCATACAAACCATGACCTCTTCCATTTTGATTTTTCTGGCCGGCATTGCCCTGTTGTTTTTGGGCGCCGAGGTCCTCATCCGGGGGTCTTCCCGTCTGGCTCTCAGCCTCGGCATCCGCCCTCTGATCGTCGGCCTGACCATCGTCGCCATGGGCACCTCCTCTCCCGAATTGGGAGTGAGTCTCATGGCCGCATTCCAGGAAAGCAAGGATATCGCTCTGGGTAACATTCTGGGCAGTAACGTGGCCAATATCGCCCTGGTGGTGGGATTTGCCGCGGTCCTGAAACCGCTTAAAATTCAAATGACCACCGTAAAGCGGGAAATGCCGTTTCTGATCGTTGCGTCTATCGTCTTTTTTCTGCTCAGTCTGGATGGCGTACTCGGGCATGTGGACGGAATCATCCTTTTGGCGGGGTTTGTGTTGTTTATTGTCTATGTGATTCGTCTGGCGTCCAAAGACAGAGAGCTCAAAGACCGCTACAGCGCTTCGAATCAGCCGGTAAACACGACGCGCCGGAAAACCCTTCTCAATCTGCTGATGGCGATAGGAGGACTGATCATTCTGATCTCCGGATCCACGTTGATGGTCAATTCAGCCACCCGCGTGGCCACCGCGCTCGGCATCAGTGAACTGGTGATCGGCGTCACCATGGTTGCGATCGGGACGTCACTACCCGAACTGGCCATCTCGACCATGAGCACATTAAAAGGGGAAGTGGATCTGGCGGTGGGGAATGCCGTGGGGAGTAATATTTTCAACACCCTTTTGGTGATCGCGCTGGTTGCGGTTCTCTTTCCCATCGAGGTGGGATCCAACCTGCTCGGATTTCACTATCCGTTTATGATTGTGCTGACACTGATTTTTCTGCCCATGATGCGAACCGGGTTTGTTCTGAACCGATGGGAAGGAGCTATACTGCTCATCATCTATGCAGTCTTTATCTATCTGCTCTTCACGCCCATTGCCGCCTGATCTCCCCTGAACGCAAAAAAGGGGCTGTCCGATCTTCAACAGACAGCCCCAGATATGGTCCACTCTGAACATCCATCACCTGACGATACGATACCAGGTTCTGGATATCAGAGTACATTTTATGTTGAGCCCCGCTAGCCGAGATATTTTCGCAACGGCTCCAGTCTGGAACGGTGACGCAGGCGACGAAGGGCCTTCTCCTTGATCTGACGCACGCGTTCGCGAGTCAGTTCGAAATACTCTCCGATTTCTTCCAGAGTCAACGGCCGGTCGCCGTCCAAACCGAAATAAAGCTTTACGATTTCCGCTTCACGGTCTTTTAGCGTTCCCAAAACCTTTTCAATCTCTTCGCGTAGCGAGTCTCTCATGAGATCGCCGTCAGGTGGAGAATACCGGTCACTCTCCAGGACGTCGAGCAGACTGTTGCCCTCATCTTCCTTGAACGGCTCATCCAGAGAGAGGTGACGCGCCGACGTTTTCAGCACATCGGCCACTTCAAACGAGGTCATCTCCATACGGTTGGCGATTTCATCCATGCTGGGCTCGCGGCCATACTTTTTCTCCAGGCCTTCCAGCGCACGCCCTACCTTGTTGATGGCCCCGACACGGTTGAGCGGCAGTCGCACCACACGGGACTGCTCGGCCAGAGCCTGCAGGATGGACTGGCGGATCCACCAGACCGCATAAGAGATAAATTTGAATCCACGTGTTTCGTCAAAACGTTGCGCTGCTTTGATCAGCCCGAGATTGCCTTCGCTGATCAGGTCCTGCAGAGGCAAACCCTGTCCCTGGTACTCCTTGGCCACACTGATGACAAACCTGAGATTGGATTTGACCAGTTCATCCAGCGCGTCCTCATCCCCCTTGCGGATACGGCGGGCCAGAGAAATCTCCCTTTCCGGCGGTAACGGAGAAAAATTCCCGATCTCTTCGAGGTATTTTTCTATAGACTCCTTTGACCGCGTCTCATTCTTTTTTTTCTTTTTCTGAGTAGCCATAGATTGTCAGAATCACTTCCTTTGCAAATTTATATATCCCGGGATTCCAGATTGGCCTATTACACTCAACACTATTTATCTAGAATTATTTCACAAAATCTTAATCCGGCAATCTCTACACGAGCCCATCTGTCGCGCATCATCACTACCCTGGACACCCGACCGGTTTGGGACAGAATCATTCCCGGGATCAACGTGGTGTTCGGTTCGAGCCTTTAAGTAATTCATGTGGTGTGTCCAGCACAGGTACAATACAGCCGGCACTTTTATATTTCAGGACAAGAAGAAGGGATTTGGAAAAAATTATCAGTAAAGTTAACAAAAACCTAACGAAAAGTCAATATAGAATTTTTTTTTAAATATGACCTTCTGCTCCCGATTCTTGTACAACCCTCTGGGAGGATCGTATTCATACCCCTTCTCGGCTACCTCTCTCAGGGCAACCTGTTTTATGCCATATTACGTAAAAAGTTTCACACTTTCTCTGTACCACCGTTCCCGCCAAAGACAGATCCCAGGATAGACAGAGCGCGATCCATCTGATCATCGTCTACATCGAGATGTGTCACCCACCGGATGCGCGTATCGGAAACAGGCAGACAGCATAATCCCATCTGTTTCATCTCATCCACCAATTGAACGGCTGACTCGGAGCGTGCCGAACAATCGGCGATCACGATATTGGTTTGTGTGGCCTCAAGGTCCACATGGACGCCTTTACAAGTATTTAAAAATTCCGCCAGTTGACGTGCTCGGCGATGGTCCTCTCTCAAACGGTCCACGTGATGCTCCAGCGCATACAATGCGGCCGCGGCCAGAATACCGGCCTGTCGCATGCCGCCCCCGAGTTTTTTTCGAAACCGGTGTGCTCGCCGGATCACCGCTTCAGAGCCCACCAGGATGGACCCCACAGGCGCACCCAGCCCCTTGGAGAAACAAAGCGAGACCGAATCCACACACTCGCCATAGTCCTGAAGCGATATCCCGGAGGCAATATGAGCATTGAACAGACGGGCGCCGTCCAGATGAATAGACAATCCCCGCTCGCGGCAAAACGCCGAGACCGCCTTCATCACTTTATAGGAAAAAATGGCTCCACCCGCCCGGTTGTGCGTGTTTTCGAGTGTCACCAGCCGGGAAACAGGATGATGGGGATCGTCCCGGCGCAATGCCGACTGAATCTGGTCCGGGGTAATGACCCCGTTCCTACCGCGGAGCGGATAAAGCTGTACACTGGACAACAGAGCCGGTGCCCCGCCCTCGTAGTTGAAACAGTGACAGTCCGCCTCGCAGATCACCTCATCACCGGGTTGCGTATGAGCGTAGATACCCAGCTGGTTACCCATGGTACCCGAGGGCACAAACAACGCACGCTCTTTGCCCATCAGCGCAGCCACTTGTTCCTGCAGGGCATTGATCGTCGGATCCTCTCCGAACACATCATCCCCCACCTCGGCTCTGGCCATGGCCTCTCTCATCCCGGCCGTGGGCCGGGTCAGGGTATCACTGCGAAGGTCGATCACGTCCATCACCGACTCCTTTGCAAACGTTTAATAGTACCACGTTTTGTCTCTATTGCGCAAAGAAAAAACAGGCGTTTCTTTGGCCTGTATTTAGGACTCTATCAAATCAGTCTATCCAGGCAGGTGTTTTAGGCATATTTTTTTCTTTGCTGACTCTTGATCAAATTTTGTTTTGGACAAAAGATCCATTCAACAGCTCAAACGATTAACACCGTCATAAAATCAAAACAAATCCATCTGTTTTCCGCCTTTAAGAGGACGCATGGAGAGACGGTCAAACCACTCTTGCTGGATGTCGGACAAAAAGCGGGAAGGAGACTTTGTGCGATTGTCCTGAAGCGACCGTTGCCGGGCCCAACTCAAAACCAGTCGATGCCGGGCACGGGTCATGCCCACATAGAGCAATCGCCGTTCTTCATCCTCATCAGATACAACGCCTCCCCGTTGAAGCGGCACAATGTCATCCTCGAGTCCGGCAATAAAGACCACCGGAAATTCGAGTCCCTTTGACGCATGCATGGTCAATACCCGTACCCGATCCACCGTCTCATCGAGCTCGTCGATATCCCGGTGCAACATCAGCGCATCCAGATACTCGCCAATCCTGTTGCGGAACGATTTGGACCAATCGATCAATCCGCGCATCCGTTCGTCCGGAAGTGGAAGAGAGATGATGTCGCGGCACGCTTTCAATCGCTCCTGTACGGACAATTCCGGTGCAAGAGCGGAAAGCGCGGCAAGGGGTTCCGAAACGGCGGCCGGGAAATCGGCTATGATTTCCGGCGTGTCGATGTTCAACTGGTTCATCAGATGAGGATATCGCATCATCTGTGGGTCCGGATCCACGCTCCATCGCAGGGCATCCACCAACGTTCCGATCCCCTCTTCCGGATCACAGGCTGTATTCTCAAACAACTCAAAGGGAATACCGGACCGTGTCAATGCCTCCACCAGAGGTCCGGCGAGTCGTCGGGTCCGGAGCAACACCGCAAAATCCGAGAACGAATATCCGCGATCCGCATCCAGCGAACCAACCCGGGACGAATCGATGGAAAAATGACTGGTACCTCCCATCCCCTGCTCGATCTGATGGACGATAAGCTCTGCCTCCGCCCGGTCTGTGGCCGCCTCGTGGATCTCGCACTTTACATCAGAATTCAGTTCAGACCAGAGGGAAGAACCGTTTGCATCCCGGTTCAGCATCTGAACAGACGCGGACAGAATCGGCTGAATGGAGCGATAGTTTTGTGTGAGATCGATTTTGAGGGCATCGAAATCCTTCACAAACTGGTAAAAAAATCGTCGATCCGCACCACGAAATCCATAGATGGCCTGATCCGGATCGCCAATCACGCACACATCCTCGGCTGCCAACGCGAACAGCTTGAACAATTCATACTGGGCGGTATTGATATCCTGAAACTCGTCCACCGCAATGACCGAATAACGGTTGAGCCACTGACGTCGCTGTTCCGGATCCCGGCGCATCAACAGTACCGGCCAGTAAATCAGATCATCAAAATCCACCGCATTGTACTCTCGCATGATGGACTCGTAGGCGCGATAGCCTTCGATAAAGTCATCGGCGAGTCCGGGTAAGCCTTCGGGCGGCAGACTCTGCGTCCCGTAGAGCTGACTCTTGACCCGGGAAATATCCCGGATCAACCGCAAGACACGGCGCTTGTCCCGATTCTCACTCAGTCGTTGCTGTACGGGTTCAAAGTGTTCTGGATCCACAAGGCGAAAATCAGACGTACGGCCATCGAACTGAGATACCGTCCGCAGCAGATTGGCGCCCAGTGCGTGAAAGGTGCGGATATTCATCTTTCCGGCAGCCCGTCGGCCCACCAACTTGACCAGGCGCTCGCTCATCTCGTCGGCCGCTTTGTTGGTAAAGGTCACCGCGAGCACATGATCCGGCAGAGCCTGGAGAGTTTTAATCAGATGCGCCAGACGATGGGTCAGGGTTCGGGTCTTGCCCGTTCCCGGTCCGGCCTGGATGATCAGAGGGCTTCCGCGGTATTCCACCGCCTGCCTCTGGGCATCGTTGAGTCCAAACGATGTCGGGGTCGATGCATCGGCGACATGTTTGGCCGCCACCGCTTCACCCGAATCCGGACGTTTGCCAACAGAGGTTGTCAACTCTGTTGGATTGCTCTCGCGAACCGGTGTTTCACGCGGTTCAAATGAAAACAGTTTCCCCTGGTTCAGGATTTCTGTCTGTTCGTCCCCCTTGAAGATTTTGATGACACCATACTCGCCATCATATCCCCCTTCCGGCTCCACATCCCCCGCCCGCATGCGCCGAATGGCTTCCGCAACCACCGGACTCGTCGCCCGTTCGATAGCCTCTAGAGACACGTCCATCAGGATCGACATTTCGGATCCCAACGTCTGCAGCATGGCGCCGTATTGGGTTTGAACTTTTTTTGATTTGGGACCGACATTGAGAACCTGACTCAACACCTCGGGCAAAGGAATGAGACTGAGAAAGGGCTTGGCGGTGTCGGGTTTAAACCCTTCCGGGCGATCGGCAAGTTCTTCCACCCGATAACTCACACCTTTGACCACAGGCTTGCCACAGACCGGACAGATGCCATTGTTGGTCAGTGTCTCCCGCGGATGAGCGCGATAGCCACACTTGCGGTGACCATCCAGATGGTACTTGCCTTCCTCGGGAAAAAATTCCATCGTGCCCCAAAAGGAATCGGTGTCCGGATGCTTCAGAGCATCAAACAGGGCCGCATAGGAAAGCTCGGTATCGAATATATTCGCCTCCCGCGCCAGTTTTTCCGGCGAATGGGCATCGGAATTGGAGACCAATGTATAATCGTCCAGTTGGGAACAGCGCCAGTTCATGGGCGGATCGGAAGAGAGTCCGGTTTCGAGCGCAAAGATATGCGGCGACAGATCGTCGAAACACTCCTGTATGGAATCAAAACCGGACTTTGATCCCAGGACAGAAAACCAGGGTGTCCAGATATGAGCCGGGATCAGAATGCCGTTTGGATCGGTCTCGAGAACCAGCTCCAAAAGATTGCGGGCATCCAGACCCAGAATGGGACGGCCGTCGGAATGGATGTTGCCGATGCGATCCAGTCGTTTCTGAAAGCCGTCGACCGCCTCCAAAGTGGAAAAGAACACCACATGATGGGACTTTCGAACCCGATCCCCCTTTTTGTAAATACAACTGATCTCTCCCGAAAGAATAAAATGTACCTGATCCCGACAGGCAGGCGGCACGTCGGATTCCAACGACTGACTCTGTGTCGGATCGAGTTGATACAGACCAGGAGCGGACGGGATCAGTTTCTCCCGCATCTCCGCCAACCATTTGGGATGGGTGATATCGCCCGTGGCGATCACCTGAAGGCCTTTGAGTTGCCCCCACTGATACAGATGTTCGAGATCGAGTTTTTTACTGGTGGCTCTGGAATAATAGGAATGAATATGAAGATCTGCAATAAATCGCATAAATCGTCCAATGGATTGAGGACGCACCCTGACAGTAAAACCTCTCCCCTCCACCACCCAACATCACACAGCGTCCGTAACGGTTAAAAATGAAGACACACACCTGGCAAAAAACAAATCGTCAAAACCGGTCCGGTTTCAAGTGATTACATGAGGCGAAACGAAAAAGAGCAGAGATAAAAGGACATCCAAAAAAGGCACTTCAACGGCGACAACATCAGAGCACAAACCGGATCCCGGATCTGCTGTACTTGATGGGATCTCTGCACGCTCTGCGAATCCTTTGTTCTCTCTGCGTTGATTGTTTTATGCACCCTCGATCGGGACGGAAAAGACAGAACATGAACGCTTTTGACCCGAAAGAGGTCTCTCGGTTCTTCCTTGCAAACCGCATTCACGACTGATCGGAGGGGGCCTGAATCGATTGCGCCTCAAGTCGGGTCAAAAGAGTGGAAATATACATAAAATTTATGTCCGGTTCAATGAAAACCTTTGCGTCCGAAAGCTCAGACGAGTTAAAAGGGATAGACCGACAGTCCGAGAGCGAATCGAAAGCCACCCACACTAAAGGCCTCATAGCCGGTCCGGCCCCGAACCCCGCCGGAGGAGATCTCGGTTTCAAACCAGGAGGATATCTTGCGATGGAAAAAATATTCGATGCCCAACTCCAGATACAGGCCGTTGCCCACCTCATCATCACCCTCCTCGCGAAAGACGGAAGTGTCGGCATGCTCGTCAATATCGTAAAAGACCATGCCAAAGCCGTAAAACGACGAAAACCGATCGGTGATGGGTGGATGTACCCGTACGCCCACATTGTACCACCGTTCCTCCCACCGGGCGTCACTCAGGGACAGTCCTGTTCCCGGAGCCGAGCCACTCTTGCCACCTTTTTTAAACTCACGAACCTTGCCTATCACATAATAGGTACTGTAGACACGTACTCCGGCGGCTCCACCGTAAGAGAGTCCCCAGCGATCGGTATAGACATCCTCAAAGTCATCCAGGGAAATGCGAAACAATCCCGCACTCGCACTGGCAAACACCCGCGGCTGATAATAGACAAAGGGCTGGGCCTGAGACTCGAGCGGCAGCATAATCAGAAACAGCAACCATATCCATCGATAACCGTTCATAGCAAGGGTCTTCCATTGATCCGTATTGTCTGCAACCGGTGGAAGCAGAATTTATTTAAATAAAAAAACAGTATCACGGCCAGTAAAATTCCAATCACATCCGCGGCCGCATCGGTGACCTCGGCAAAACGGCCGGGGATCCAGTGTTGATGAAGCTCATCAAAGACGGCAAAGACCACTCCGGTCATCGCGGTTTGCCACAGGGTTTTTGAGAGGCGTTCCCGTCGTCCCTGAAGCAGGGCACGGGCCAGCAGCACACCAAAGACAAGGTAAAACAGGGCATGATACAGTTTGTCCTGAGCGTTAAATCCGAGATCCGGAGACGCCAGTTTCGGATACGAGGTCAGCACCAGTAGCAACAGAGTCCAGGCGATCCAGGGTGTCCACCACCAGACAATTCCGGATTTCATAGCGTCAGATCCCTCAGCACGCCGGGGAGTGCTTTGAGCAGATCACTGGCGACCATACCGGATTCTCCCACCACATCCCGAGCGGCATCGCCGGCGGCGCCGTGCACATACACACCCGCACAGGCGGCATCTCGGGCCGACAGCCCCTGAGCCATCAGGGACACAATCACACCGGTGAGCACATCACCCGTACCCCCCGTCGCCATGCCGGCATTTCCGGTGGAATTGATGCGCACCGCACCGTCCGGATAGCCGATGACGGTGGGTGCCCCTTTGAGCACCAGCACCACATTCCACGCTTTGGCAAACCGGCGGACCATACCGATGCGGTCCTTCAGGATTTCAGTCGTCGGCAGTCCCGTTAATCTCGACAACTCTCCCGGATGCGGGGTCAGCACCAACGCTCCGTCATATGCTTTGATCAAATCCGTTTGATGCGCACACAGATTCAACCCGTCGGCATCCAACACCATGGGTATCGAAAGTCTTTGCAACAGCTCTGTGAGCAGTTCACCGGTCTTGCGATGCTGACCCAGGCCGGGTCCCACAGCCACAGCTGTCTGGGCGGAGACATGATTGTAGATCTCTTCCAGGCTGCCGCTGTGCAAAAAGCCGGTACCGGCATCGTCAAAGGGCTGGGTAATGACTTCGGTGAGTTTGGCTTCCAGCACCGGGTTGAGACTCTGGGGGGTAGAGAGATAACACAACCCGGCTCCGGCACGCAATACCGCTTCCGAGGTCAGCACAGCGGCACCGGTGAGGCCCTCAGAGCCGGCGATCACCGCCACCGTACCACATCTGTTTTTCCAGGCATCAGGCGTCCGTCGCGGTAACCGCTCGCGAACAGCGTCCCCGGTCGACTCGACCACCTCGGGGTGCAGATCGCAGACACTCTTGTGCGGCATCCCGATATCCACCACCCTCACCTCTCCAGCCGTTTCACGACCGGGTGAAAAGAGTAATCCCCGCTTTTTCAGGGCCATGGTAGCGGTTCGGGTGGCGCGGACAGCAGGCCCTTCCACCGCACCGGTATCTGCATCGACACCGGTGGGCAGATCCACAGATACCACCGGTCCGGACCACCGGTTGACCACCTCGGCCACCTCGGCAAAAAAGCCCCGCAACGCACCTTTGACACCCGTTCCCAGAATGGCATCCACCACAAGATCGGTGCCGCCGAGATCGATGTCCTCACACGCACCGGCACTCTTGACGGGATGATCCATGGCCTCCAGAATATCCAGATTGGTCCGGGCATCCCCCTTGATCTTGTCCCGGGATGTCAGGAGAATCGTCGAAACGGAATAGCCGTTGTTCAAGAGATGACGGGTAATCACGAATCCATCCCCGCCATTGTTTCCGGGTCCGCACAATACCGTTACATGCTTTGCTCCCGGGCCCAAAAGCTCTCGAACGATTTCATAGACCTCCCGCCCGGCATTCTCCATCAACACCACCCCCGGAATCCCGAGCGTTTCGATGGTATGTCGATCCATACCGGCCATCTCACTGGCCGTCACGATCACAGATGTCATTTTTTACCTCTGTTTATTAATGATATAAGGTGCGACGCACCTTCATGAGAAAAAACCACCAACACCCCAAAAAGAAAAAACGCTTCGACTGTATGGTGCGTCGCACTCGCCCTCCTCATCAGGTGCGTCGCATCTATTTTTTATAAAGAATCACAACCGCCACAGCCGAGCGATGGCTATGAGAAAGCGAGATGTGGATATCGTGGCCGTCGAGTATCTCTTCCAGAGCACCCGACAGGACCACGGTCGGTTTTCCCTCCGATGTGTTGACCACCTGCATATCCAGCCAGCGGAAGCGGGACTGATGCTCGGGCGCAAGGCATTTGATCATCGCCTCTTTGGCCGCAAAGCGGACGGCCATGGAGGGAATCGATTGAACCTTTGCCTCACAATAGGACTGCTCAGAGGGGGTGAGGATGCGTTCCACAAACCGGTCTCCCCACCGGTCCACCGCCCGCTCAAACCGGTCAATGTCTACAATATCTGTTCCCAGACCCACGATCATAGTTCATTACCCATTAACACTGGTGTCCGTTAACCGGACACCAGTGACCCATTAAAACAAATTCAACCCTCTGGACCCGCCAAAAAGATCCCCGTTGCGACAAACCAGGGCAATTGTTCGCTCATCACGATTATCTTTTTAGAGTTCCACCGGTCAGAAGAGACATTTCTCTTGCTTGTTTGTCATTTTTCATGTATGTTTTTGAGTTTATAGGTCATACAACCTGAATGCATTATGGATCAAACAAACGCAACGCTGATACAAAAAGCCCTCGGTGGCAATCAACAGGCGTATCGGGAAATCGTCAACCGGTTTCATGACAAGATTTTCGGTCTCATCCTGCGAATGGTGAAAAACCGCGCGGAAGCCGAGGATCTGACCCAGGAAACCTTTATCAAGGCTTTTAACTCTCTCGATACGTTCAACTCTGACTATGCCTTTTCAACCTGGCTTTACAAAATTGCGGTCAACAATTGCATCGATCACTTTAGGAAAAAACGTCTCAAAACCCTGCCCATCGACAACCCCATCAATATTAAAGACAATGAAATACAACGGGAATTCGCGGATCGTGATGAACCACAACCGGATCGCAGGATCATATCCAAAGAACGGAAACTGCTCATCGAGCAGGCCATCGATCAGCTTCCTGTAAAATATCGCGAGGCCATTCTGTTGCGCCATCGCCAGGATAAATCTTATGAGGAGATTGCCGAAGAACTCGACCTTCCGCTGGGGACCGTCAAGGTTCGCATCTTTCGTGCGCGGGAGATGCTGAAAAAAGCACTCAAAGAACAATTAAAATAGGTTACTCTTGCCCGACCTCAATATCCGAGTTGAAACAAGCGGCCTTCGCCGGCTTTGAAAATCATCTCCACCCACCGGTCTGCCTGCCGCTTTGACCACTCTTGCTCAATGGCGATGCGTCCCGGCTTGGTCACTTCCCGGATGGATTTGACCACCTGGGAAAAGACCACCCGAATCTGTTGACCCTGTACCATATTCCGGTTTACCAACAACATAAACAGACGATCCTCGTCATCATTCAACAAGCCAACGAGAACAGAGCGGCCTTCTATGGCACTGATGATGGCGTTTCCATTTAGAGCCGTGCCATTGGGTGGTACAGGCGGTGTGTGCAGGACTGTTCGCGAGGACAGGGTATTCAACACCGGACCCCAGGCATGGACTTCGGCGTTGACCCGGGTGACGCGATCGTGCAACGTCTGGGAAATGGCGTTGGGATTCTCGAACGAATCCGAAGAGGAGGGCATGGGATCGTGAAAATCGTATCGCAAGCCGCTGGCCCCGTAGGCCAGGGCGCTGAACACCTGAAGGCGCAGGAAGGACAACGATGGCACCACACGCGTGTCCGTGGGTTTGGCCCAGATGGTGGTCCAGAACGAAATCTCATACATCTGCGCGAGTCGTCGAGCCCTCTCCAGAGTTGAATAATACTCCGGTGGCCACTCCACACTCTGGAGGCGGGGTGGAGCGATATCGATCACATCTGGTTGCACCACTTTGAGAAACTGGGTTAGATAGGTCTGATACCGATCCGATTCCTCCATCATCGATCCCGAGTGTTGCCCCGGCAATACGCTATAGATCAAGTGGTGAGGGTCTGCCTGATTCAGCGTATCCACGATACTGCCCATACGGTAAAAATCCGCCTGAGGCAGATTCTCCGGCAACACATACCCACAAAACGACGGATGGGATTGATAGGCCCGGGCGACAGGTTCCACCGTGAATGTTGAATCCTGCAACGCCTGCGTCAGGCGGTTGTCAGAAATTAAACCGCGCAACCCGACAGCGAGTCCCAGATCCAGATTGGCCTGATTCTGTCCATGCACCGACGACGGCGCCTTAAAGTGAGTAAAGCCGGCGTCTAGTAATTCCTTGAAATGAGGCCGGTCCCACTGACCCTCTGGCGGTTCGTCCCACGCCAGAATGGGATAATTCGGATTCACAACCGGTTTGGAACAGGCCAGAGCAAACAACAGCAGGATGGCAGTACCGCGTACGAATCGTCTCACGCAAGATCTCCCAAAGGATGCGAATATCACTGTGATCACCAATATAGAGATTTTATCTGTACCGTCGCAAGTGTAAAGATCACCACACGATTATTCATTGATCCTCATCACTAGTGTCCGGTCGAATGACCGGACACACCAATATAATTCCCATAAAATCAATTTATTATGTTAGTCGAAAAACAGAATCGACTTGAATCAAATATTGTGAAATCATTGTTGTTTATTATGTAGTTAAATCCACTGGTGTCCGGTAACCGGACACCAGTGGATCCTCATCTATTTTGCGTTCTTTGCCTTTGCCTGAGGTCGTTTCAAAACCGGGGAAAAACCCTCTATCCTGTTTATAAACCGTTGACAACCAGTCTGATTTATCTTACATTCAACAGTCTAAAGTGACCGTGAATCCTGAACCCTGGTAAGCGAACCCGTTATGAAAACCAAACCATTGCTGCGCGTGTTGAAAAAAGCCGCCCCTCTGATGAGTCTGGTCATCATGGTCCTGGTTCTGGGACTGTTATCGCCGCATTTTCTGACCGTGGACAATCTGCTGGCCATCGGTTTGCAGATGTCGGTGGTCGCCATCATGGCCATCGGTCAGATGCTGGTGATCATCGCTGCAGGTATCGACCTCTCCGTCGGCTCTTTGCTGGCGTTGTCAGGTGTGAGCACCACTCTGCTGCTGTCCCACGGCGTTCCGCTCGTCCCGGCCCTATTGGCCGGTCTGGCCGTTGGCATGTTAAGCGGTCTGATCTCCGGCACCCTGGTGGCCTATGGACGCATTCCGGCCTTCATCGCCACCCTGGGTATGATGGGCATTGCGCGCGGCGCCTCGCTGCTCCTGACCGGCGGCGTGCCGGTATTCGGCCTGCCCGAATCCTTTGCCGTATTCGGCGGCGGGCGCATTGCCGGAATCCTGCCCGTGCCCGTGGTTATCACCCTGGTACTCGCCGCTGCCGTGCACATTTTTCTCACCTATCGTCCCATGGGCCGACATCTCTATGCCATAGGCAGCAATCCCACCGCCGCTCGGCTGTCCGGCATTCATCTGGAACGCACACAGGTCAAAATCTTCGCCCTCAACGGTGCCCTCACAGGACTGGCCGGCATCATCATGGCCTCGCGCCTCAGCACCGGACAACCCACCGCCGGCACCGGCTATGAACTCGACGTGATCGCCGCCTGTGTGATCGGTGGCGCCAGCCTCAGCGGCGGCGAAGGCTCCATTCTCGGCGCCATCATCGGTGCCCTGATCATGGGTGTGCTGCGCAACGGCTGTAATTTGCTGGATATCTCTGCGTTCTGGCAGCAGATCGCCATTGGAAGCATCATTATCATCGCCGTCTTTTCAGATCAATATCGAAAGCATAAAATGCGTTAACAGGAGAACCCGATGAAGAAAAAAACAAGTGTTGGTCTCGTGCTGTTGGTGTTCGCCGGCGTCACCCTGTTTTGCTCCACGCCGCAAAAAGATACCCGTCCGCAGATCCTGGTCTCTCCCAAGGGACTGGTGCACTCGTTCTGGCTCACCGTCAAGGCAGGAGCCGATTCCGCCGGTGAAGAATTCGATGCCAACGTCATCTGGAAGGGACCGTCGGTGGAAACCGACATCGCCACCCAGATCGGTATTCTGGAGGATTATATCAACAAAGATGTGGACGCCATCGTGCTGGCTGCCTGTGATGCCAACGCCCTCAATCCGGCGTTGCAAAAAGCGGATGAGGCCGGCATCCCGGTGGTGACCATCGACTCCGGAGTGGATTCAGACATTCCCCGCTCCCTCATCGCCACCGACAACGTACTGGCCGCAAAAAAAGCCGCCGACGCCATCGCTGAACTCACCGACGGATCCGGACAGGTGGCACTCATTCCCTTTGTCCCCGGTGCCGCCACCTCCAACATGCGCGAGAACGGATTCAAGGAGGGGTTGAAAGCCTATCCCGGACTGGAGCTGGTGTCGGTGCAATACTCGCAGAGCGACGTGGAACGCGCCATGGCCGTGACCGAGGATATCCTCACCGCGCACCCGAATCTCTATGCCAACTTTGCCGCCAACGAAGCCGGCGCCATCGGCTGCGTGCAGGCCCTCAAAGGCCGCCACAAAACCGGCACCGTCAAGCTGGTGGCATTCGATGCCTCGCCCAACCAGATCGCCGCCCTCAAGGACGGCTCCATCCAGGCCCTGGTGGTGCAGAATCCCTTTGCCATGGGCTACCAGGGCGTCAAGACCGCCCTGACCCTCCTCGAGGACAGGCCGGTGGACCGCCGCATCGATACCGGCGTCACCGTCGTTACCCTGGACAACCTCAACGACGCAAAAGTACAACGGCTACTGGCATCCATGACACAGTGATTCCAAAAAACGGGAAACGGAGATTTTACATTCCCGTAAGGCTGCATGCCAAAAGAAAAAACGCTTCAAATCCGTTCAAGACCTTTCAGACCTGCCTCCAGGGGGGCTCTGAAGCCCCCCGAATCAACGTTTACCAATCTGAATCGTCAGGGCAATTGTTCTTGACTCTAGATAAAGTATATTTCATTTTTGTCCAAAACAGATCGCTGCTAGAAAAAAGAATAACCAGAGTTACTCGAAAAAAAATAAAATGATGGTACAAAGCGCTTGAGAGCATAAAATGGCTGTTCAAGTATTACAATGCCAATGGCTATGCGCAAGCCAGAGTACTCGTGCCAAGGAGTCATGATATGGAAACGATAGCATGCCCGCTTTGCGGATCAAAAGAATCTTCACTGTTTGTCGAAACGGTTGATATTAAAAACACTCGAGAGCAGTTCAAAGTTGTCGAGTGTTCTCATTGCTCATTTAAATATACCAATCCACGCCCGACCTTTGATGAGATCGGGAAATACTATGGAACCGATTATTACTCTTATCAAAAGCCAGTGGCCCAGTCAATATCGATCAATACCGACGGGAAACGTTTTCTTGATTATGGCTGTGGAGCCGGACATGTGTTGCTCCAAAAAGCCGAACTGGGTTACCATGCCTTTGGCATTGAAATCGATGATACAGCCATAAAAACGGGAAAAGAAATGGGCTTTAACATAAAAAAAGCAGACCCGAATAAAATTGATTTTCCGGATGACTATTTTGATAATATCCATATCAATCATGTATTGGAGCATATTCATAATCTTCAGACCATAATGTCTGAATTCTATCGATGCCTGAAAACAGGCGGTCAAATGTGGATAGAGGTTCCCAATGTTGATTCGTATGACGCTAAAATCCACGGTGCTGCCTGGAGTTATTGGTATGTCCCGTTACATCTCTATCATTTTAACACCAAAAGCATTGAAAACGTATTAAAACGGGGTGGATTCACAAAATTTGAAATAAAAACCGCCACAGTCCCTGCTTTTAATAAAAAATTGGATTATTTGAAAAGTCGTTATACGACTTTAAAAATGAAAATGGCTCTGTCCAATACGCCGCGCTTGCCTCGTTTAATAACATCGCTGGCTTTTGTCGGCTTTAACTTTCTTCGTTATTGCACCCACAAGAAAAAAGACCTGGATGGAAATTTGATTCAAGTCATTGCTACAAAATAAAGTTCATCCCAACAGTCACCTGTGCAGAGCGAACAAGCTGTTCAACACACAGGCGAGAGTGAGGTCATCATGGTGAATTGAACACCTGTATCCTCCGACAAATTGATTGGTGTTTGGCAAACACTTTCAAGCCAGAGGAAATGAAGTGAATATAAATACAAGCTCACTGATGTCCGATTGACAATCCGGACACCAGCCTTCAATTATATTAAAATCATTACATTGATACGATTAAACGATTCGATTTGATAATACATTTAATAACATTTTACAGTCGCTCCGTAGCAAAACAAGAAGCTCGGTATGCACAGATATTTTTATAAATATTATAATGAACGGGGGATAAATCAACCCAAAATTGTGTTCCATACGTAAAATGGAGAGACATAGACGAAAATCATTGGAATCATCAGCATCATCGTTGTTCTGATTGTAATCCTAATACTATTCCTTCTCTCCAGGTATGGGTTGTTTGCTTCGGTAACCCTGACAGAAAAAACACGGGTCCCTATTTACTGGGTTATGAAAAACATATCATCTGTCCGTCTGCCGAAAGGACGATTTGATGACTTTTTGAAATAGAATTTGGACCGCACCTAACGGCTCGTTGTAAGGGATTATATCGGGTTTCCGCGCAGTGGCCGATCAAGAAAAAGGCAACCAAACAACATGTTCACCTGACGGCTCCGCCTACCAACTCTCAAGTAAATCGAGTATCGACTGGCCGTTAATATTTTTTTCGACCA
>CAYPUH010000033.1:0-22239 GCA_964413725.1 uncultured Cytophagia bacterium | reverse complement strand
CAGCAACAGTGTTCATGACTATCGATATATGGATCACGAGGTGCAGGCGGGCAAGTCATATCGATATCAATTGAGTGATATCGATTATAGCGGACTGGAGACTCTTCATTCCCCGATTTCCGTAACCGTCGTTATACCGCAAGGGTTCTCTCTGGAACAAAACTATCCCAACCCCTTTAATCCCGAGACGACAATAGAATTTTCTCTGAGTGCATCGGGTCCATATCGGTTACAGATATTTAACCTGCAGGGTCAATTGATCAAAAGCTATTCAGATACAAGAAGTCCGGGTCGTTATAAAATCATCTGGAGGGGACGGGATGAAAGCGGCAAAAGAGTATCGAGTGGCATCTATCTCTATCGGTTAATCTGCGGGGGTCGAAGTGAGACACGCAAGATGAATCTCTTGAGATAGATGCAGGATTTCCGATGAGGCGAATCCGAAGGCCGTGTCCCCATGCCGCTGGAGTCGAGAGACACGGGGACACTCGTCGCAAAGGTAAAAACCGGATGGGACTACTGTCCTGGTGCGATGTGAAGTGTTCCCACCGATCGGATATTGAGAACACGAACCGCCTGTCTGCCAAATACCGAGGTCATCAATTGAGTATAGGCATCCATACGGTCGACAGGCACGAAGGCCAGAATGGTTCCGGCGAATCCTCCGCCGTGAACCCGGCAGGCACCTTTCGGTTCGGTTTCCAGGATCGACTCACTCAGTGCCAGAGCCAGACTCACTCCCTGCTCCGTGGGTTGTGCAGGATCATAGATATTCTGTAGCCAGCGAAACGAGGACTCGCCCGATTGTTGGACGAGCTGCAGGAACCGATCGATCTGTCCCGATCGCAGGGCGTCCACCTGGTCTCCAACCCGATTGTTGTCCTGAATAAAATGCAGCGCTCGCAGGATCGCGCGATCCCCCACGCTTTTACGCAGAGCAGAAATTTGGCACAAGAGATCCTCTTGTTCGAGGCCGCGGACCACATCGCGTCCAAAATACCGCGCCACTTGTCTCATCTCCGAGTGTATGGTGGCGTACTGATCGGTGAGATGGGTATGGTGACCACCAGTGTCGATCACCACCACATGATATCCGGAGGCGTGGAAATCGTAATCGATGGTTTCGATCCCGGGTGCTTCCGGTTTTTCAAAATCGATGGCCACGATACCGCCAACCGCGCAGGCGATCTGGTCCATCAATCCACAAGGTTTACCAAAATACTCATTCTCTGCGAATTGGCCGGCCCTGGCCAGTTCCAGGGGAGGAATCCTGCCATCATTGCACAGTGCATTAAAGATGGTGGCAAAGAGGATTTCCACAGAAGCCGATGAACTCAATCCGCTACCCACTGGCACCTGACTGGACATACAGGCATCAAAGCCCTCGACAGAATACCCCTTTTTTTGCAGATAATACGCCACACCGCGAAGCAGGGCGGTGGTGGTTCCGCGTTCCGATTGCACCGGATCGAGATGCTCCAGGGAGATGGTAAAGGGAGTTTGATATCCAAGAGAATAGAGTGTGACCACAGCGCTTTCATTTGCAGCGGCAACTGCGATGGAGTCCAGATCGATACTCGCAGCCAGCACCTTTCCGTGGTTATGGTCGGTGTGATTCCCCCCCAACTCGGTACGACCCGGTGTGGAGAAAAATCGTATCGTTCGGCGTCCTATGCGTTCGGCGAACAGGTCGATCAGCTCATGAAACCGATTGATCTGGGATTCGAGGAATACGGCATCATCTCCATACAAATCCTCCCAGATAGCTGGATCCTTTAGGGCTCTTTTCATCTATATTCTCCCATAGAGTGTGATATGAGGGCAAGTGATCATTCTGTGATCTGAAAACTCGTTTCGAGTCCCCCCAGCGAAGACGTTGATGCCCAGACGAGAAACTCTCCGGGTTCTACAATCCATCCCTCGACGGGATGATAAAACTGCAAGTCTTTGGGACCCAGGTTGAATCGCAGGGTCCGCGCGCCACCGGGATCAAGACTTACCCGTTGAAAGGCTTTGAGTTCCCTGACCGGCCGGGTCCGACTGGACACCTTGTCCTGAATATAGAGCTGTACGACCTCATCCCCGGCCCGACGGCCGGTGTTGGTCACGTCGACCTGGACCTCCAGAGTTCCCATGGTGCCAATTTTCGCGTCACTGAGTTGAAGATCGCTCAGTTCAAATGTCGTATAGCTCAGTCCGAATCCAAAGGGAAACAGGGGTGAGACGGGAGAATCGAGATATTTGGAAGAAAATTTTCGCTCCGGATCGGGCGGACGTCCGGTACTCTTGTGGTTATAGAACAGCGGCACGTGTCCCACCGATCGTGGAGCGGTGACCGGTAGTTTGCCACCGGGATTGACCCTACCAAACAGGACATCGGCGATAGCGGCACCCCCCGAGGTACCGGGCTGCCAGGCCTCAAGGATGGCGGGAACATGTGCAGCGGTCCATTCGATGGCAAGGGGACGTCCGTTGATCAACACGACCACCACCGGCGTCCCGGTTTCATACACGGCCTGAATCAACTGTTTTTGCATTCCGGGGAGATCCAGTCGGGTGCGACAGCGGGCTTCCCCGCTCATTTCTCCACTCTCTCCCACCACCATCACCGCGACCTCAGCGTTCCGGGCAGTTCTCACAGCCCGGGCGAACCCTTCCGTCGTCTCACCGGAGATGGAACACCCGGCGACGAATTCGACCCGGGTCTGATCGGAGACACGGGAGCGAATACCGGCAAGGACGGTGATCACCGGATCCGCTTCTCCGAGCATGTGCCAGGATCCCAGCAGATCGTGTTGATTGTCCGCCAACGGACCGATGACGGCGATCGATTCGATATCGGGATCGAGAGGGAGCAAATCAGTCTCATTTCGAAGCAAAACCATGGAACGGGCTGCGGCATGACGGGCGAGATCGAGGTGATCGGGGCTCATCGTGAGTTCTCGGGCCCGAACCGGATCTGCATAGGGATTGTCAAACAACCCCAGCGCAAATTTCAGTGTCAGTATACGGTGCACAGCCGTATCGATCCAGGATTCGGGGATACGCTCCTGTTGCACCAACGCGGCCAGGTGATCATCATAGACGTGACTCTGCATATCCATATCCACGCCGGCGTAGAGGGCCTTTTGTGCCGCATCCAGAGAATCAGTGGCGAACCGGTGAATCATAAGTTCGGCTATGGAATTGAAATCGCTGACCACAAATCCTTCAAATCCCCAGGTGCCTCTCAGGATTCTGTTAAGTGTAAACCGGTTGCCGGTGGCCGGCACACCGTTCAAATCATTAAAAGCGGTCATCAACGTTCCCACTCCCTCGGTGACCGCCGCATGAAAGGGGGGCAAATAAATCTCGTAGAGACTCTGTTCGGAAACATCCACGGTATTATAATCCCGACCGGCCCGTGCGGCCCCATATGCCACATAGTGTTTGGCACAGGCCAGAATGGTTCCGGTATCATCCAGAGCGGACCCCTGAAAACCCCTCACCCGGGCGCGTGCCATAGCCATTCCCAGCACCGGATCCTCTCCCGCCCCTTCCGCAATACGTCCCCAGCGTGGATCCCGTGCAATATCCACCATTGGAGCGAACGTCCAGTGTGAACCGGCAGCCGACGCCTCGAGGGCGGCAGCCCGACAGGTCTCCTCGACACCGCGCGGATCCCAGCTGGCCGCACCGGCCAGGGGTATGGGAAAGATGGTCTTGAAACCATGAATCACATCGTTTCCATAGATCAGAGGGATGCCGAGTCGGGTCTCCTCCACTGCTGCGCGCTGCAGACGATTGGCGGTCTCTATATCCGCATTGGCATTGGTCAGAGATCCAATGCGACCGTTACGAATCCCCTTGAGAAACCAATCGATCCTGTTCTCGTCGAAAGAGTATTGCACCAACTGTCCGACTTTTTCTTGCAGCGTCATACGCGCCAACAGTTTAGATGCGCGCTGTTCAGCCAACGACAACCACGGCGCGCCTGCGGCCATATGGACACACAAAAGAACCGTTACAAAAAGTGACAGGACAATACGATTCATCTATAACCTCTTTTCACTGCTGCCAAAATTACAAAATCAGCATATTTCACTGCTGTCCAAACCAATCAAAATCATCATTGCTGTAAATTGTAAATATGGAATTTAACCCTTTTTTAAGCCAATCTATCAAAACAGGTCGACAAAAACAATAACACAGAGTTACTCAGAGAAAAAAAAGAGGACACAGAGAAAATTCAATTTCAAAAGCGTTATTGCAACAGGATTTCTTTCGTTGCAAAAACGTTGCTGTTAAATCAGTTCATTTCCTTGATTTAAAATTGCTTAACAAGACACTCTCAAAGAATGATTCTACAGTTTCAAACCATCCATACCCTTTATTGTTCTCATTTTATTCTCTGTGTTTCTTCGAGCCCTCTGCGGTTATCATTTTTTTTTTGCAAAAATCTATTTTGGACAAGAATGACCTCTTTTAAAAAAAACAAACAGGGTCGTTAAACGCCTCAATGACCCTGTTTTGCGCAAAAAGACCGGTTCCTCAACTCATCTGATTTAAACTTGCAGACCGGACCGCTATGGTATGGCTAATCGAAATCGATCACACCGGAGTAATTTTTCATCTTTCCGGTGTGATTCATATACGCTCTCGAGTCTGAATTGTGAATGATCAGGCAGCAAATACCACAGGTGAAAATAACAGCAAAATGAGAACAATAATCACGACCACTCCGATGGACAACAGAACATCCTTATAGTTCCAGCTGGCCCGAGAGGAAGCCTTGTCCTCGGCCACCGTGGTAGAGTAAGTAAGTCCGGCTATCTTTTCATAGGAAGGTGCCGCGGTAAACATACTGACCAAAACCAGGATGGCGATGCACAGCAAAAAGAGATAGATTGCAAAATGCAAAAAGGACACATCAGCGTACCAGTGCAGAAAACCACTGAGCGCACCCTTGTTCAATTCCAGCACCAGGCGCGCCATACCCAGCACGAATCCACCGATCAGCGCAGACATAGCCCCCGATGCATTGATACGTTTCCAGAACAGTCCCAGCAAAAAGACCGCTGCAATGGGTGGGGCGATATAGGATTGTACACTCTGCAGATAGTGATACAGTTCACCGGAGATCAGTTTCATAAACGGAATCCACAAAATACCGAGAATAACCACCACACCCGTGGCGATGCGGCCGACAAGCACCAGGTTTTTCTCAGGGGTATCCGGCTTGAATTTCTTATAGATATCCATCGTAAACAGAGTGGAACAAGAATTAAAGACCGCTGCCAGAGAACTCATCAGGGCGGCCAGCAATCCTCCAGCGACGAGGCCTCTCATTCCCATGGGTAACAATGTTTTGACCATCACCGGAAAGGCCTGATCCGCTTCACTGAGTACCAGTTGACCCGATTTGGAGAGAGCATAGGCGATCACGCCAGGGATGATAAAGATAAAAAAGGGCAATAACTTGAGATAAGCGGCAAAGATGGTTCCCCGTCGCGCCTGCGTCTCATCCCGCGCCGCCAGTGTTCTCTGAACGATATATTGGTCGGTACACCAATACCACAATCCGATAATTGGAGGGGCAAAAATCATCCCGGTCCAGGGGAATTCCGGATGATCGGCCGGTAAGAACAGATTAAAATGTTGCGCACCGGCCACCTCGATCAGTTGAGACCAGCCACCGATCTTGGCCAGACCGATCGCGGTCACGGTCAAAGAGCCTGCGATAAGCACGATCGCCTGTAGGGCTTCGGTATAGACCACAGCCCGCAATCCCCCGAGTATGGTATAAATGCCGGTGAGGACCACCACAATGAGGGCACCGGTCCAAAAATTGATCCCCATCAGGGCTTGAAAGACCACCGCACCGGCATAGACGGTAACAGAGACTTTGGTCAGGATATATCCCACCAGGGAAACAAGAGACAGAAACCACCGGGCACCCGGGGAATACCGTCTTTCCAGAAACTCGGGCATGGTAAACACCTTGCTGCGCATATAAAACGGGACAAAGACCCAGCCCAGTAACAGAACGAGCCAGGAGTGGAGCTCGTAATGCCCCATCACCACTCCCGTCTTAGCTGCCGTACCGGCCAACCCGACAATATGCTCGGATCCGATGTTGGAGGCAAAAATCGATGCACCGATCACAAACCAGCCCACGTGCCGCCCGGCGAGAAAATAGTCTGTCGTGGAATCCTGCCGTTGTCGAATCACCCACACGGCAATTCCCATGATCACAGCAAAATAGAGCGCCACGACCAGCCAATCAACCGGAGTAAATATGTTCACAGGACCTCCCAACGTGTTGGTAATGATGCAGGGATAACATGAATTGCGCTCAAACCGACAGGTTCCAATCCGGGACCCACCGTATTGAAAAGACTAGATTGAATCATTGCTGTCCAAAACAATCAAAATCTTCATATTTACAACGTTTAGTTCATGAATATATTTTTCGAGCCAAACTATTAAAACAGCTCCATAAAAACCTCAGCACGGAGAAAAGATGAGAGGAAACAGAGAAAACAATCAATTAAAAAAGACAGTTTCAGCATTAGTTCAATCGATTCAAACAGGTAGCCTTTAAAAAAAGCTCATTGTACTGATCTCTTGTTAAACAAGATACTCTTGGACAAACCAATGTATGTTCTCGAAACACGCTTACCATTTTTTGTCTATCTTTTTCCTCTGTGTATCTCAGAGCCCTCTGTGGTTACCATTTTTTGGTCGCAAAAAAACTATTTTGGACAAGAGTGGGTGAGTTTAATAAATATAAGCATTTTAACATCGGATTCAACACCTTTACCGGTCAATCTGGATGCATTCCCGTACTGCCAGGGAATTGCGTCGTACCGTCCGCATGTATTGCCTGATCACTTCACTTCCCTGATCTGATCATAAGTGGGCAAACTGTCCAGAGGCGATACATCCTGACGATCCGATCCGGCAGCATAGGCATAGTGAATCAAACCATTGGTGATCAACAATACTCGAGCCTGAATGCGGGCGTTGTACAACGCGATCTGCCAGGCCGCTTTTTCATCCAGTTTTATTGTGGGGGCTTTACACTCTACCAGTATCAGGGGTCTCAAATCCGGATCAAAAACCACCACATCGCACCGTTTCGAAAACCCGTGAACGGACAGCGAGGCTTCGATCCGGGTCAAACCGGCAGGATATCCCTTGTGGTCCACCAGGTAATTGATCGTATGTTGTCGTACCCATTCCTCGGGTGTCAGGGCCACCCATTTTCGACGGATGGGATCCAGGATACAGAGTCCCCCTTTGTTCCGATTCACCTGAAAGGAATAAGGTGGAAAGTTCAATTTTGGCAATGCGTTCTGTGACACGACGGTTCTGTCTCAAAATTGGTGGTGGACGATTCCATGTTCATCCATTTTTGATGGCGGCTTTCAGATGATCGAGCCGGGCGAGGCATTCCAGCATCGAGCGTACGGTATGATAATTGTTTTTCCAGGCATGCCCCAGATAGTCCCATTTTACCCGGCCATCCCGCTCCAACAGCGCATACCACTCACCGGTACTGTGGTTGATACCATGATTCCAGACAAAATTCCACACCTGTTCAAAGGCATCCCAATAGAGTTCATTGCCAAACAGCAGAGTGGCATCAAGAAACCCCACCAACGCCTCCGCCTGCTGCCAGAATTCTTTCAACTGTTGCGTCGCGGGGCCGTCGGCAGGTCCTTCTACAAAGATCCCGCCAAACTCGCGATCCAGCCCATACCGAACCGCATGATCATAGAGACCTTTGAGAACAGGGCGATAGGGATTAACATCTTCATCGAGAATATGCAGAGCATGATGCAGGAGCCAGGCGAGCTCGACATTGTGGCCATAATTGGTATTGTCCAGAGGACGGGCACCCGCCTCCACATCGCGATCTGACCCCCAAACATCCTTGAACAGGATCGCCGGCAGGGGATTCCAGTCCACGTCGAACTGTGCCAGTGCGATCCTATGGGAAGAGGTTATCATATGTGACGTGAGGGTTCGAATACTCTCGCAACACTTTCGTCGATGTACGGGATCGCCTGTCAACTCATACAGTGTCGTAAACGCTTCCATCAGATGCATATGAACGTCCAGCGTTTTCCGATCCCCTCCCCACTGTCCACCGGGTTTACGGCGCCAGTCGCGATAAAACATCTCCCAATACCCTCCCGAACTGGTTTCGGTGGCATTGCGCTGCATGCAATCAAAGGTCTGCGCAGCCAGATCGATGGCATTCTCATCATCTGTAGCCAGGGCAAATTCGGAAAGTGCATATATGGCAAAGCTCTGGCCATAGAGGATTTTGCTGTCAACGACCGGTTTGCCATCGCGTGTCGTCATCCAGTACCACCCCCCGTGCTCCACGTCCCGGAATGCTTTCCGGACAAAGTCGACTCCATGACGAGCCGCCTCAAGGCAGGCTTTATCGCAATATCCATGGCGATAGGCATGCGAAAATGTAAAGATGAGTCGCATCTGGGAGATGAGAGACTTTTCGGTCTCTCCGGTGGGACGACCATCACGATCGAAAGAGGTCAAATATCCTCCAGCCTCGCGGTCCAGGGATCTTTCCAGCCAGAACGGGAGCAACATAGTCTCCAGATACATCTCTATGGTCTCATAGATCTGCTCTATTCGCTCGGGTCCAATGGTTTGTACAACAGGAGCAAGGTCCATAACAGGTCTCCATCTGAGGTCTTTTGTTATCGTTTTCGATCCCACTGGCACCCTCTTTCACGGGGACAGATTGAACCCGATCGTCCAGTAAAACGTCGCCACAACGGGCTTGGGCAACTCTTACGGTGGGCGGCAATGTGATCGGACAGCGTCCCCACCATCAGTGCCCGATCCACACTGGGGTCGAGAGCAGTCGTCCAAATGCGCACGGATCTCCTGATCTGTTCCATCGGTCACGATGTTGTATTTGTCCGGAAAACAAATACGTCTGTAAGATATGAAAATTAAAAATTAACAAGAAATGCCCTCGAAAGCAAGTAAAGAAATGATGAAATCCGTTCCGGGAATTCTGTGAACAGAAACCCGGATCGGGTGAGGATAATCCAAGTGCGTTTGAAACGAATGGCATCCGGATCAAGGGCGTGGTTTTGAACGTGGCAAGAGAGAAAAAGAGTCCCGCCGGCTCGGGCACCGGCGGGACAATGAATGGCATCTATTCGGATGGCTTGGACAGTCGTTCCAGTGTCTGTTGCAGTTGTTCCAGAGACCGGGCGGATTGTTGAAAGTTTTTCTGAGCGAGGTTCTCGAGATAGCTCTCAAACGCGTCATTGGCCTGTTGGACCAGCTGTTTCGCAGAGACCTGCTCATCGGCCATTCGACCCGGCCGTGAGGGCTGTTCACCGGCTTTGGCTTTGAAAAGACCCTCAAGCGCCTCATCAAAGGTTTCCGCATAGCTGATTTGATCGTTGTGCATCACGACCACCAGACGCAATTCAGGGTAGGCCGCCGTCTCGGCCTGTAAATAGATCGGCTCTACGTAAAAGAGGGTTTCCTCCACCGGAATCACCAGGACATTGCCGCGAATCACGCTGGATCCGCGTTGGTCCCACAACGAGAGCTGACCCGACAGATAGCTGTCCTGGTCGATTTTGGTTTCAACCTGCTGCGTTCCGAGCATCCGTCGTTCTTTGGGGAATTTATAGGCCAGAAATCGACCATAATTTTCCGGATCGCTCATTCCGGCAATCCATCCGATCAGGACCTGCCGGTTTTTGGGCGTAAAGGGCAGCATCAGGATGAATTCCGGATCATCAGATTCCGGCATCTCCCACATGACGTAATAGGGTTCCACCGGAAGAACACGGTCATAATATTTTTCCGTCGCCCGGATCCACAGATCCTCCTGATTGTAAAATACGGTGGGATCGGTCATGTGATACTTTGCATAGACCAGCCCCTGCACCATCAAGAGATCCGCCGGATACCGGACGTGGTTTTTGATGGCATCATCCATTGCTTCGCGAGATTTGAACAGATCCGGAAAAATCTTTTGCCACACCTGGATCACCGGATCCTGTTTGTCGTAAACATACAAATCCACATCCCCGTTATAGGCATCGACCACCACCTTGACCGAGTTTCGGATATAGTTGGCCCCATCGAATCGACTGTTCATCCGGGTCTGTAATTCACGTGTCTGCTTTCCTTGCCGATACTCGATGGTTTCGGTGGCATTGAACGGTTCGCTATAGGGATAATAGGAAGACGTCACGTATGCATCCAGGATCCAATAGAGTTTGCCGTCGATCAATGTAATATAGGGATCGTCATCATAATGGAGAAAGGGCGCCACGGCATCGACGCGCTCCTTGACGCTTCGTCGAAATTGAATCCGGCTCTCCGGCGTGGGATATCCGGACAGCAGCAGGCGTGTGCCGTCAAAGCGGTATCCAAAGATAAATTTTCTCCAGAAATTGGAAATCCGGACCCCACCCGATCCATCATAGCGGGTGTAGACATTTTTTTCACCACTGGGATAGTCAAACTCTTTTTCTGTACTATTGACGATCACATGCGAACCGGTCAACTCGCCATAATATATCTCGGGCCGATCCACATGTAAGGCGGGATACTTGACTTTGGGTGGAATATCCTTGACCAGAAGATTGGGCAACCCCTGTGGGGTGAAATCACTCACAGTGGTGAGGGTGATCCCATAACCGTGGGTGTACTTGAAGCGCTTGTTGACAAAGGTCTGACTTTGGGGCGGCAGATTGTTCTGTTCCATTTCCCGGGCCGACACCATCACCTGTCTGTAGGCGTCATCAAAGGTATACCGATCGATATCCACATCTTTAAACTCGTAATAGAGACGGATCTCCTGAAACTGTTTATACACAGCATCCAGGGCCCGCCAGTCCCACAACCGGATATTGTTCACGAGGTATTGGTTCTTTTCCACCGTCTCGCGGGTAAACTCTTCAGAGGCGGGGAACTCTTTCTCCTCGACCCTGTCGAGCTTGAACGCCTGCCGGGTAAACTGAATATTGTTGCGGATGTATTCTTTTTCCATGGTGATCTCGTTCGGTTCCACCCGTAGCCATTGAAAGAGACCGGGGATGAGGGTCAATGCCAGCAGCCAGAGCCCGATGACGAATCCGGCCACCCCGCCGATCAGAATGAGAGCAGAGTTTGAATTTCGTACCCGTTTTGACAGCCAGCCCTCAAGAGCAGACCGCAGCGGACGGATGAGCACCCCGATGGCGAGAGCCACCATGATCACCACCACCACTGTATAGGCAGGCAAACGAATGTGGGTATCGGTCCATCCGGCTCCGCTGACCGCGCCCCAATCGGAATACAGAAGATGAAACCGGGACAAATATTTACCGGCGGCCAGAACCAGAATCAAAAAAGCGATCGAGATCCAAAGGGGCCGAAAGGATTTTCGATCCCCGGGTTCGACCGGCGTGAACACGACCTGACCCTGACGCAGGGAGAAAAAGGTGCCCGCGACAACGCTGATCACGGAAATCAGGGCTAACATGAGCAACAGACCATAAAGGGCATCGTAGAACGGCAGAGAAAAGAGATAAAATCCCACATCTTTTCCCAGCAAAGGATCAAAAATATTCTGATCCACCCGATTCAGATAGATCAATACCGTATCCCAGTTGGAAAGACCCCACAAGGCGCCTACCAGTGTGGCCAAAAGACGACTCCACAGGCGGGTTGCTTTTTGGTCACCCTGCATTCGGGCGGTATTCAACCAGACCACGACCAGGGCGAACAGAGCACCCGCAACGAGAAAGGCGCCCTTGGCCCCAACCTCGGTCCAGAATCTCGTATCAAAGCCCAGTGATTCGAACCAAAGCAGTTCGGTCCAGAATATCATCAACTGAAAAACGATAAAGGTGACCCCTCCCAACACCAGCCCCGCTGTGATAGCCTGTTTGTTTCGTCGACGGATACCCTGGACCAGCCAGAACACCGCCAGACCGTACAAGATCACCTGAATCAAAGTATACATAAAGCTCCCCTTGTATCGTTATTTGAGATGCTTGCTGCTGAGAGGCGTTGTTGGTAACTATCCGCCGGACAGCATACTGTTGATAATCATATCGGTCGCCCGGTCTTCGTCCAGGCCACGGGACATGAGTGTTTCCAGCTGTTTGTGATCCACACTGCCAATGGCAGCTTCGTGAGTCACATGGGCACGGGGATGCCTGACTTCAACGATGGGGATGGCTGTGGCGACACCATGGTCTCTTACAATTTCCTTGCAATCCACATGTCCCTGAGCATCCGCAGCGGAGGCGATCATGGTATTCCGTACCGTTGCCCGCGCCTGATCCCGAACGGCTACCTTGGTGACCAGGGCACCTCTCGCACCCTCTCCATTCAGATACGTGGTCTCGTTGACGTTAATGTCATCATCTTCACGACCACTGATTTTCGAGACCATGTTCGTTCGGCTGTTCGCCGCGCCGTGGGTTTCATAGTCGATATCGATGCGCCCCACCCGTCCTTTGATCAATTCAAATTCGGTATAAAATCGCGCACCGGGAGCCAATCGGATCGTGGCGTGTGGTACCACATCGATACCCCTGGACAGGCTGTGGACGTGCTTTTCCGTGTAGGAATAGGAGGCATTTTCGCCAATCTCGATATCCGCATCCATGATATGCCGGACATTCACCGCAGCCGGAAACACACAATGGGCCAGCAGAGTGACCTGCGATCCCGGTTCACAGCGTACCCGCATGTTGATGTGCTGTTCACCCTCGGCCGGTAACAAACCAAAACAAAGATGGACAGGTTTCTGAATCACGTGTTCCCGGGCGACGGTCATCAGCAAATCGATGCCATCGGGTTTCTGTTGTGCCTCAAACGTCAGCCCCGACACCTCATGTTTGCCCAGCACTTCGTTTTCATGAATGACCAGGTGAGCGGTTTCCGGATCTTGAAGATGGGGATCGGTTTCCGTGGCCTGATACAGCTGTTGAATTTTATCATCCTGTGGACTCATCGGTCTCCTCCATCTGCAGCTCGGGTTCGTTTTTATGGTCACACGGAATACAATTGTGCTCAAAATACCCCCGGATTCTCGCCACCCGACCCTTGTCCACAATGTTTCCATGGCACATTAAAAACGCATGTTCGGCCTGATCGAGAACCGCCAGGCTATGGGTGATCAATAGAACGGTTGTGCCATTTTCTTTGAGCACCCGGACCGCGTCGAAAATTTTGTTTATCGATTCAATATCGATACCGGAATCCGGTTCATCCAGGATGGCCACCCGGGGCTTCATAGACAGAATGGAGGCCAGCTCGATTTTTTTTCGTTCCCCTCCGCTCAAGGTCTTGTCTACGGAACGGTGAAGATAAGTAGCGGGATCCAGCCCGACCTGATGCAACACCGATTCGACGGTTTCATCCGATCCGGAACGGGACGCGAGGGCGATAAAATCACGCACCCGGAGTCCTTCGAACCGGGCGGGCTCCTGCCAGGCCAACGTGATGCCCAGTTTGGCCCGTTCATCAATGCCTTTTGAGACAATGGACTGGTTCTCAAACCGGATATCGCCCGTATGATGGCGAAATCCGTCCAGCCCCATGATCGTGGCCGCCAATGTCGATTTTCCAGCCCCGTTGGGTCCGATGACGGCATGCACATGACCTTCCCAGAAATCCACTGTCAGACCATTGAGAATGTTCTGGCCATCCAGCTCCAGACCCACCTGATTCAGAGTTAACAGTCCGATGATACTATCCTCCTGTTTACCACGATTTAAACTGAGAGAACTTTATAGATAGACAAATCAGCCCCCCGGTAACAATCCGGAGGGCTGACAGGTCCTAGTCAATTCCCTGTTCCTGGAACTGCTTGAGCGCGTCGTGCGCCTCGACTCCATAAACCACAGACGGTCCTCCACCCATCAGAACCGCGACCCCGATGGTTTCCACAACCTCCTGATAGCTGGCACCACTCTTGAGTGCATCATGTACGTGATAAGAGATACAGCCGTTACAGCGAACGGTTATGGCGATTCCCAGGGCGATCAGTTCTTTGGTCTTGGTGGAGAGCTCTCCCTCCTGAGCCGCGGCCTCGTGTAATTTGGTAAACGCAGACAAGGTACCGGGAAGATCCTGGGAAAGGGATTTCATACCTTTGGTCAGGTCCTTGTATTTTTCAGGATAGGTCATAGTAAACTCCTTTTGTGAAATTTTGTTTTCTATCACAGCCGTCTACAGCAAATATATTATTTCTTTGCGACGTCTGCGTTTTTTCTGCGTACTCTGCTTCGAGATTTTTCAAAAGTCTAGTATGGACAAGAGTACTTTTCTACAGATCAGTTCAGGCATATATTGGTGTTCTGTTAAAGCGATATCATGACTGGCACGTTTAAAACGAAGGCATCGGAACACTCAATACGATTCGTGTTTTGCGCCAAGATTATACTTTTCAATCTTGTTATACAATGCGCGCCGGCTGATGCCCAACATCCGGGCGGCCTGTGTCCGGTTCTGCTGTGCCAGTTCAAGAGCCCGGATGACGGTGCGTCGTTCGATTTCCTCCAACGGAGTTCCGATTTCAAACTCGAGAGTGGGACGGGGCTGGTCCTGGGAATAAAAGCGTGCCGGCAAGTGGGACATCTCTATCCGTCGTCCCGGGCACATGATCGCAGCACGCTGAATCACATTTTTGAGTTCACGGATATTTCCCGGCCAGTCATATGCGGACAATGCCTCCAGTGTCCCCGATGAAATGGACTGGATCGTCTTCGACAACTGCTCGTTGAACTGATTTAAAAAATGAAAGGCCAACAGAGGAATATCCTCTTTGTGTTCGCGCAATGGCGGCATATGAATCCGAAACACATCCAGACGATAATAGAGATCTTCACGGAACAGACCTTCACGAACGAATGCTTCCAGATCCTCATTGCTGGCAGCAATCAAACGCGCGGTACATTTTATGGGATCCTTGCCGCCAAGTCGATAGAATTCGCTCTGATCGATCAGGCGCAACAGACTGACCTGAACCCGATTCTCGATAGAACCGATCTCGTCGAGAAAGACCGTCCCCTTGTCCGCCTGTTCAAACTTTCCCTCATGCTGGGCACTGGCACCGGTAAAGGCACCTTTTTCATGACCGAAAAGCTCACTTGCCACCAGCTCAGGTGGCATGGCAGCCAGATTCACCGGGATAAAGACCTCGTCCTTTCGGGTGGAATATTCGTGTATGGCCTGAGCGGCCAGGTCCTTTCCCGAGCCGGTTTCACCGGAAATCAGGACATGAATATCACTGCCCGCTGCCCGATAAATCTGACGATACACCTCCTTCATGGCACCCGATTTCCCCAACAACGGACCGCAGCGCGACCACTTGCCGGTTTTGGTCTTTGACGAGCGCTGTTCCGGAAACCGCAGCCGGCGACGAGCATTTTCGATTAAAAAAACCAATTCATGGCGTGACAGCGGATGCTTTGCATACTGATGTCCGATCATGCGATGGATATCAAAGAGATCCTCAACATGCTCCGGATCGATCACCAGGATGATCTGAGTGACAGTGGAATCGATGCGGTTCAACAGGTCTTTCCGCCCGGGATCGTGTATCAGAGACGTTGAAGACAGGACCAGAATTTGTGACCGTTTCGATTTGGCGGATGCAAAATAATCCTCAGGGGAAGAGGAATGAAAACCCAGATCCAGGTCGTTGCTGATCTCTTTTAACCGATCCACCAGTTGGACGTCACATCCAACGGTTACAATTGTAATATGTGAGCTTGACATGAATTATGCTCTGGAATTTGGAATAAGCAGTCTGTTTTTCGCATTCTATGGCTCTGTTTCGAAAATCAATATGCGGGAACGACACTATTTTCTCTCCCGCCAGATCGGTGCACTCGTACCGATTCTCTCGAGTCTGTAATCTAATATAGAGGAATCATACGGTCCAACCAAGGAAAAAGTGTAAATAATCTGCACGCTGTACTGACTCGGGAAGATATCGACACCCCACCGATAGGGATTTACCGGAGCGGTTGATGTCTCATCCGGTCGGAGGATATCCGTTTCTCGGCATCAACCCATGCGTTCAAGCGTCAATTCAATGTTTGCGCCGTTGCCTCTTTCGCTTGTGTTTCCAGAGTTTCGACACGCTACCCCATCTGGTTGATTTCCTGTTTGAGTTGATCGAACAACTCTTGCCGATCTGTCATGAAACCACCTCGCATTCAAATGATTACCCTTTCACGGCCGTCTGTACCATATCATTACAACCTCTGTGCCACACCCGACCAAAATTCCTTATATACTGTTTTTATATTACTTAAAAGCCCTACTAAATTCCCAATCGTCCACGGATAACGACAATTTGAACAATTATTGCACATAACATGCACCAACATATGGCATAATTATGCAAATACTTTACACAAACGAACAAATCAAATTGATTTTGGTACGGAAGCGAGTTGGCAGGGTAACTCACTGTAATTTGGCAGGAGAAATCGGTGCTAATTGCGTAGCAAACACTATAAATTGTGTACTATGTGCACAATCAATGCTCACCGTGCCCGATGATATGATCCAGCTGGTCTTTGAGCTGACGATGGGGCGCTTTGATCAGATACAGATGATTGATATGAGGAGGAAAGTTGAATGACGAGTCCGAGGTCCCGGTCGGCAGGATCAAAATAATGGGTATCGTGGTATCATAATCCCGAATGTTGAGCACAAATTCAAGTGGATCTTTGTCGGTCTGATCATCGACAAAAAGAACGGCCTTGAACCGGTGTCGTCTCAATTGACGCATTGTTTGTTGCAGCGAATACTCTAAAACCGTCAACCATCCCAATTGAGACAGAGCGGTTACCAACACCCCTTTTTCATCTTTACCCAATACGAGTATCATAATCAGTCTCTTGAATTGAATGGACATGCATTTGTATATCTTCCGACTCTGAATGATACAAAAAACATGCCAATCAGCACCCTAAGAACCCATAACTCTGTTATTATTGCTCTTAAGTCACCTTGAAATACAAGAACAGTGGTAAAAGCACGGAGAGATTGTGTGGGGATTTGGTACACTTTGGGATAAAGATGGGGTGAACATGAAGAATATGCACGAAAACAAGGAGTAAATACCAGAAAATAGAACCGGATCGGGGCAGATTCTGAACAGTTCTGCCCCGGTCGTCACAACTCACAGCGCCAAATAGATTGCGGTCTGAACAACCATAAAGACGGTTGCCCAGATTCTCAGGTCACACCACCATTTTTGCGATGGTGCATCTGTAAAGATATACACGCGGGGGCGGAACCAGGCCCAGATAGCGATAACAACAAAGGTCAAGATAGAGATCCATTTGGGCAGCGAATCGGGCAGATCCATAATCCAATCAAACATGATCAATCTCCTTTTTCGGCGTGACGGGAGAGCGAATCCTGGACATCATCATCGGATATAATCAAGCCATACACCAGTCCCACCAGTTTTTGGGTGGGTTCCGGTGTTGTAAAGCGGCTGACCACAGCGGTCAACACCATAGATCCGGCAAAGGACCACCACGAATAGTACAGAAAGCTGGTATCGTAGGCAATAAAGAGCACAGTAGAGATCGCCACCCCGCCGATCAGTCCGGCCATCGCCCCGGCCCGGTTGGCACGCCGCCAATAGATTCCCAGCAGAGTAATGGCCAGCGTCGGTCCCTGAAAAAGCGAAAGCATGGTGGCACCGGCGACGAAAAGTCCGGGAAACTTTGTCATCACCGGAGCGATAAAAATGGCAATAATGACAAAAATCCCGGTCACCACACGACCGACTGTAAGGTAGTGTTTGGGGGAAGCGTTTTTGACGATATAGGACTGATAGAGGTCACGGGTCCACAATGTTGCAGCCGAATTGAGCACCGAATCCACACTGGAGATCAGGGCGGCAATAAACGCGGCGAACACGAGTCCGGCAAGACCTGTGGGCAAGAGGGTTTTGATCAACCAGGGATAAGCCTTGTCCATATCGGGACCGGTCAAATTGGGATTGAGAGCCAGTGCGATGATACCGGGCAGAACCGTAATAATCGGTATCAGCATCTTGGGGAAGGAAGCGAACAGCATTCCCGCTTTTGCATCCCATTCGCTGCGAGCCCCGAGCGTTCTCTGGATCATGGCCTGATTGCAGCACCACCAGGCCGGAGAGGCCACAAAGGCGAGCCCCAGGATGATACCTGGCCAGGGATAGGTCGGATGATCCGCCGGTAGAAACAGTTTGAGATGATCGGGATGGGAAGCCGACAGGGTCTCGACCAGTCCGGACCACCCCCCCAAAGTCCACAGTCCCAGAACGCTCAGCACAATCCCACCGATAAACATCACATATACCTGCACCACATCGGTCATGGCCACAGCGGCCAGTCCACCGGAGATGGTATAGAGCCCGACGATCACCGCAGCACCCACCAGTCCTGCATAGAGAGGAATGCCCAAGTATTCCTCCAGCATCAATCCGCTGGCCCAGAAAAACTGACCGAGCAGAAACACCATAAACGCACCCCACAGGATGGTCTGGACCACCCGGATAAACTGGTTATACCGTTTTCCCAGAAACTCGGGAACCGTATAGATACCCGCTTTCCAGTAATAGGGTACAAAGAGCAAAGCGGAAACGATAATAGCGGGGATCGCACCGACCCATTCATAATGTGCCTGAGTGATCCCGAATCGATACGCACCCCCTGCTGCTCCCACATAGTCGGTCGCACCGATATTGGTTCCAATAATCGACAGGGTGATCACCCACCAGGGCAGCATGCGACCTGCCAGAAAATAATCCTCATCCGTGTGCACAAAGCGTTTGAAATAAAAACCGAAACACGGGATCGCCACCAGGTATGCGATCACGATAACCAAATCCACACCATGAATGTTCACCATATCCTCCTGGAACCATTCCGTACAGTTTCTTGTCAGGTTTGCATCAAGACCGTCACCAAAACATGGCGAAAAACAAGACCGAGCAGGTCACCGGAAACAGCGTCCAGAGCCTTAAAATCATAGGCTCCCCGTCGTTTGTAATAGCCAATCCAAACAGGATAATAACGATAGACCCGATCTACGATCGTGGCGTTGCGAAATTTGGATCGATGAAAGGCGCCATATTGGAGGAAAAGACCCTGAACAACCTGAGCCGCCAGATCTTCAGCCTGTGCCGGGGTCAGACAGGCATCTGCCAAAACGCCTTCCGCTGGGGTAGATTCGAGTAACAGCTGATGATTCATGTACAGTACATTGCCCTCGATCGCTTCAATTCCCATGGCAATCTTTTGCGTGTGCGCCTGGACCACAAACCAGTAAAACGGCAGGTTCACCCGCTGCAATCGGGTCCATACAGGGGGTTTTTTGCGTAACGGCCACCATCCCTGGCGTGCTTGCTGGTCCAGGCGGGTTCGGGCCCCGGTTTCATCGACTGCAGGGATCACACCGGGGACATCCGAGAATACCGTCTTGACATCACGGTTCATGTCCGGTTTTGTCCCCGGATCAACAATAACAAACCGGTTCCGAGCAAAAGCATTCCGGCTATGGCATTGCTCAGCACACCACGCGTTTGCGGTACATATTCGGAATCTGTGACAAAAAAGGAGGCGAGCAGCACGATCGCGCCAAACGCCGTCCAAAACGTGCCGATGACCGCTTGTGGATTGAACCACTTTTTCGTTTCATCACCTGATTGTTGTTCGGACACTGGACACTCCGTTGTTAAACCAAATTGATCGGAATGAATCGTCATACTGATAAAAGAGAACAGAGATTATGACACATGACACGGTGCAGTGCGTTACACATCGCCCCCGATTGGACAAAATAGAGAGGCAGCATGCCACGCAGCAAGAGCAACAGAATGATACAAAAAGAATTGTATTCTATGGCCGTAACTCGGGAATGGGTGGAGTCAAAGCCGAAAGATAAAATTAAATGATTTTTAAAATAACAATCAAGTATCGAATGGTGTTCAGGAGGGCGATGGTACCGCCCGGTCGGGTTCGACCCGGATAATGCGGTAGATATCCAGACGACGGTCCCGGAGATGGAGCACCGTACCCTGACGTCGGTGTCGACGCAGGACTTCAATATCCACATCAGCCACCACCACCGTTTCGGTATTGGCAGAACACTCGCCGGCGATGCCGTTTCTGGAAAAGCCAAAATCGGATGGCGTATAGATACCGGATTGGGCATAATTGATATCCATATTCTCCACAGAGGGAAGGTTGCCCACATTGCCGGCAATAGCGACATAGAGCTGATTTTCCACCGCGCGGGCCTGAGAACAGTATCTCACTCGCAGATATCCCTGGCGTTCATCCGTACAAAAGGGAACAAAGAGCATATGAGCGCCCAGTTCGGCTGCCAGGCGGCTCAACTCGGGAAATTCGACATCGTAACAAATCTGGATGGAAATTCGTCCCCGATCGGTATCAAACACATCAAACCGGTCACCCGGCTGCACACCCCACCATCGTCTTTCGTTGGGCGTAATGTGCAGCTTGGCCTGTTCCTCAACCGTGCCATCGCGCCGAAACAGATAGGCAATATTGTACAGTTTGTCATCCCGCTCGGTAAAGTGCGAGCCACCGATGATATTGATATTATATTTTATAGCCAGCCCGTGAAAGAGATCGAGATAATCGGGTGTAAAGCCCGCCACCTGCCTGACCGCGATACCGGGACGTTCACGGGGTAAAAACGATAACAATTGCAGGGTGAAAATTTCCGGAAACACGGCGAAATCGGATTGGTAGTTGGAGGCCACATCGACAAAGTATTGGCAATAATGAGCAAATTCTTCAAAGGACTGGATCTTTCGCATCTGGTACTGGATGACGCAGATCCTGACCGGCGAGGCCGGCATCATTCTGGAGCGTCTGCGTGGCGTGTAATGAAGATTCACCCATTCCAGCAACGCCGCATATCCCTCTGATCGGCTGTCCTCTGGCAAATAGTCCTTGAGGATGCGTTTCAGGACAAACCCGTTCGCCAACTGAAAGGTGAGTACCGGATCCACTATCACCTTTTGTTTAACCTGTTCAATATAATCATGAATATCCATCTCGTCCGCATAGCGACTGAAATGAGGCAATCTTCCTCCGACGACGATACGCTTGACGTTCAACTCCCGGGCCAGCTGTTTCCGGGTGTCATACAACCGTCGACCCAGCCTCGTTCCCCGAAAGTCGGGATGAACCATAATCTCAATACCATACAGAGTGTCCCCTTCCGGATCGTGGTTGTCGATATATCCGTCTGCGGCCACATCATCCCAGGTGTGCTTTTCGCCATATTCATCCAAATCGATAATCAGACTGCTCGACGAAGCGATAACACGTCCCTCGTATTCGATACAAAGCTGACCCTGTGGAAACGTATTGATTTGACTCTGCACTTCCTCCCGTTTCCATGGTGTCATCTGGGGAAAGCACATATGCTGTAATTCGACAATGGCTTCGTAATCCGACATTTGCGTCTGTCGTGTGATGAGCTTTTTGTCCAAATCGAAATTGTGTTGTGATTTCACGTTACCGTTCTCATCCTCTAGTACTTTTTAGCGCTCATAAATTATTCGCAGGAATGCTTCCGGATGAAACACAAAAAGTCTGCTTGTATTCATTATTCATACCCGGACGCTTGCAACCCGATGTTTCGAGGCTGTACTATAACCGATCCGCAATCCGATCAGACCAGTTCACAATTGACTGCACGCAGAGACGTGATTTGTGGCTTGAGATAATTATCAACATAATCGCGATGCACCGGATGCGGTCCAAAGGCCTCCACCGCCTCCATGTCATCAAACAGCAACATCAATACACCATCAGCATCCTCATGATCCACAGCCCGCCCCACTGTCACCTGACGAACCTCAGGTATGGTGGAGAGTACGGCCTTGCTCTGTTGTAGAATCGGATACAAGTCCTGATCGTTTTTGACGGTAAAAAATACAAAACGTTGAATCACCTCTGGCTCCTTTCCGGGATGTTCTGTCATCCGTTTTCACCACTACCGATGCTGATAATCGACGGACAGGCTGGATTCTGTTTCAAATGACACGTCGTTTTTCTCTGCACTCTGGCCTCAGACTGGCTCCCAACCATAAGATGTGGAGGCAGCTAGCGAATGTATATAAACCGATACGCACAATATACGAACACTGGTGTCCGGTTAACGGACACCACCCTCACATAAACTATGTGAAATCAAGGT
>CAYPUH010000032.1:0-22473 GCA_964413725.1 uncultured Cytophagia bacterium | reverse complement strand
GCTCTTCAACAAAACTATTCCAGGCTTCACAACCAGGACATTTACCCAACCATCACGGAGCAACATATCCGCAGGTCTGGCATACATAGCTTATCTTTTCTTTAGGCTTTGCCATAACTCTGTCAATTCAAATTCATATCCGGATCAGGATGACACCACTAACTGTAGGACATTGAATTTTATTCACTTAAAGTATTAAATCAAAAGATAAAAGTCAAGCCTTTTCCATCCGGTAACAGTGTGATATACCGTATCCCCAAATCATTCAACAGGGAATCATTGTCGCCGGGACAAACAAAAATCAAAATCCACTCATCAAACCGTTTGTAATAAAATTTGGGTTAACGTCTTAACGCAGAATCCGAGTTTTACCCGTGCCGGGAATACTGTTTGTTTCATCCAGTCATATTTAGTATCTTGAAAACCAGAATGATTCTTGCGTAGCACATCCCAAAAAAAGGTAGAGGCTGATGGTAAAGCGTTCGACTGTTTTGTTAATCGGTGTTATGGTGCTTGCATGTGGCTCACCGGAACAAAATCTGGAGCCAAATCAATTGCAGACATTCGCTGATGTCTATTCCGACTATTTGAAACAGGCAAGCAGGGATAAAATTTCACCACAACAACGCGACTCACTTTTAACGATTGTATTGCGGGAGCAGAATATGGATCGCCAGGAATTTCAAGAGGTCCTTGAATATCTGAATGTACATCCGGAATCCCTCAATACCGTTATCGAGCAAACGCTTGAGGTACTCTCTGGAAACACACACAGGACTTTTCACGAAATCACTCCCCCACCCGAAAATGATTAGATATCCCGCTCCAGTTCCTTCTTTAATGTATCCAACACCTCTATCAGCTCTTGGCGTGCAACCGGACGCGTCAGATCGATGCGATAAATTTGAAAACTGCCGGAACGGTCACTGTGGAAATAGATCGAGGAATCTTTTGAATCAAAAACGGGATAGGCATCTATTGCACTACTGAGCGTCAATTGCTGACGGGTGGAGGTTGTTGCATCATAGAGAAAGATATTAAAATCGCCTGAGGTGTCCGAAAACAGCGTGATATAACGATTGTTATGGGACAATCGGGGTACCATGTCATTCTGATCGAGTCCGGAGATTCTAAAACCCTTACCGCTTGAAAGATTTAACTTGACTACGGAATATTTTTCAGTCTGTCTCTTCTCCGAATAGTAATAGACTTGACCGGTGGTATCCAGTGACCCGGGAGTCTTGGGAATCAGGGAATGGGTCAACTGTCGAATTGCGGATTCATTGGGATTCAAAGAATAGATCTGATAGATAGAGTCTATTGATGTAGAATCGGGTCCAAGCATTCTATTGGAGAAAAACAAAATAAACCGGTCACTGGGATCCGGTGAAGGTGCCCAGTCATCATAGTCGTCATTTGTGAGTGCCGTTTCGATTCCGGTCTCCACATCAACAGTATAGAGGTTCCGTTTTAAATTTTCCAGACGCACGTGGGTCGTATCATCCCGTGTGGTTGTAAAGACAATGTGCTTGCCACCAGACATAAATACCGGTCCTTCATCCCGATCGCGATTGTCGGTGATCCGGATGGGTTCGGTTTTGGTGCCAGACTCCCGATAATAGATTTCCCAATTTCCATCCCGATTCGATTGAAACGCGATCCGCTGCGGTGAAACGGAAACAGAGGGAAACGCATTTTGTCCGATACCATCACTCCATTGCCGCACAGGATGAGGGTATCCCACAAGGGCTCCTATTTTACCGGCATAGATTTCACTATCCGTCCCAAACAAAACAGATTGGAATGTTGCAATGCCCTGCGTCTTGTTCCCCATTTGCCATAATACCAGGCCTTTTAAAAAAAGGGCTTCGGTGAGTCCGGGTTTTAATTCCAGTGCGACATCGAGTTCCAAAAGAGCCTCATCGTATCGCTCCAGCTCCTGGTAGAGACGTCCCAATTCTTTATGAGCATCTGCGTCATCCGGATTCATTTTCACCGCCATCTTTTGATCCATTAAATGATCCTGGAGTTTCTCCTGTCGTGATGGTTGCTGACCGGCACAGGACAACAGAAAAAAAACAGCGACGAATAAAAGTTTTTTCATGTCTCATCCTCACTGGAATGAAATTGTGACCAAATTATTGTGGCTAATTCTTTAGAGATACCCCTTACAGCCTGAATATCCTCCATCGGAGCATTTCGAAGCTGATGCAAGGAACCAAACGATTGAATCAGACGCTTGCGACGAGCGGGACCAATTCCTTTGATCGTATCCAGCTCTGATTCAAGCAATTTGTTTCCACGCAACTTACGGTGATAGGTAATAGCAAATCGGTGCGATTCGTCTCTGACATGTTGTAACAAATGCAGACCTGGAGAGTCGCGTCGGATATTTTGTGGATCCGGGTGGCCCGGTAAAAAAACTTCATCCAGTCTCTTCGCCAATGCGATGATGTGCTGATTCTGTATCCCCTGCTCCGAGAGAGCCTTTACCGCGGCCGACAATTGGCCCTTTCCCCCATCGATGAGAATCAAATCCGGAAAGGCTTTTTCTTCTCGCAACAGCCGGCTATAACGTCGCTTGACAGCTTCATACATCATGGCAAAATCATCCGGGGTACTTTTGCTCTTTATTCTAAAGCGTCGGTATTCGGATTTTGCAGGTTTACCCTCCCTAAAACACACCATAGAGGCAACCGCATTGGATCCCTGTATATTGGAGATATCAAATGCTTCTATACGAAGGGGGGGGGTTTCCATATAAAGAGCGTCCTGAAGCGCCTGTACTGCTTTGGACCGAACCTGTTGGGTTTCCTTTTGAATGATCAATTCCTGCAACAACAGATCCGCATTCTTTTGGCACATGCCCATCAATTTGGCCTTAAATCCTCTTTTAGGAATCTGCAAACTCACCGATCCCTGACGTTTATTCCGCAACCAGGTTTTTAAGGTTTTCTGATCCTCATCGATCTCCACCGGCAACAGAATATCGCCGGGAATAAAATCCGATCCCAAATAGTATTGCTTTATAAACGCCGAGGTGATGGTTCCTACCGAATCATTCTTGTCGATTTCAAGATAGAAATGTTGCCTGCCAATAATATTTCCATCTCTTACCTTAAACACAACACAACAAGCATCTTTATGATTACGGGCCGTGGCGATGATATCCCGATCTGTCCGATGAGGATCGACCACCTTTTGTCGTTCGTTAAATGTTTCCAATGCATTTAGCTGATCCCGTAGCTGAGCAGCTCCTTCATAGCGTTGTTCAGCAGCCAGGGTATTCATGCGTTCCCGAATATCATTCACAGCCTTTTGACTCTTTCCTTCAATAAACTGGACAATATTCTCAACCATCCGGTTATATTCTTGCTGAGTGATGTGACCTTCACATGGTCCCTGACATTGCCGAATGTGATAGGCCAGACAAACCTTGTATTTCCCCTGCGAAATGGTTTCCGGTGTGAGCTTCAACTTGCAGGACCGTATGGGAAATATCTTTTTAATGGTTTTTAACAATTGCTTCATGGGTCCGACGTCTGTATACGGACCAAAGAACCGTGACCCGTCCCGCGTCAGGCGACGTGTGGTGAATACGCGGGGAAACGCCTCGCGGGTAACACGAATGTAGGGATAACTCTTGTCGTCCTTTAGGTTTATATTATATCGTGGATTATACTCCTTTACCAGGTTGGCTTCAAGGATCAGCGCTTCGACTTCTGAATCGGTGACAATGGTCTCCAGATCACGAATTTTTGTTACCAGTCGCCGGGTTTTTGGATCATGCTGCCGGTTAGACTGAAAATAGGAACGCACACGGTGTCGTAATATCTTGGCCTTTCCAATATAGAGAATGGTACCTTTGCTATCTTTAAAGAGATAGACACCGGGTCGTGTGGGAATATGATCGAGCTTTTGAGTCAGGGGCAGTGTCGTTTCCATGGTCTGAAGACTCTATCCTTTGTTGTCTATTCAAATTAACAAACCCGAAACAAAAAAGCAAAAAAAAGCACCATATAAAGATAATGAGATGGTCAAGAATATCCAAAAAGAGCCGCTTCTCCCCTGAAGAGGAAAAACGGCTCACTGGTGTTCAAAGGTAATCAAACCAATTGTTAAGGTTGAAGTTATGCTCTATTGCTGCTGGTCATAGGATTTCTTGATCAGTAGTTCCAATCGTCGTTTGGGTTCTTTGACAATATCTGCATCCACAGTAAACTCGTCACAATCGAGTAATCGCAGTCCATATTCATAATCGCGGAGCATATTGTTACAATACTCACCGAATCCTATTTTCTCTTCTCCGGCACGTTCTTTTATGAGGTGAACCGCCTCGGGAGTGAACGTGATCACGATACCATTGGTGGCCAGGAATTTTTTCTGGAATGTTTTGATGGCATGATGCGTCAGTATTTTATCGAGTTCAGTATCAGGGCCATCGATGAGTTCCCGGGTCACGGTAAATTTTCGCAGGTCAGTATCCGGAAGCGACTTTTCAAATTTTAACAACGCCTTGTCTACAACTCGCACCAGTCCGCGGGCACCGGTCTTTTCCTGATAGGCCAGTTCGGCAATTCGTTTATAAGCTTCATCCGTGAATTCTATATCAATATGATAGGCGCTGAAATCGCGCTTTTTGCCCTGGATGACCGCACTTTTTGTACTTTTAAGAATCTGATAGAGCCCATCTTCTCCGAGATCATTCAGAACCACCATAATAGGCAGTCGTCCAATAAATTCAGATTCAAAGCCATATTTGATCAAATCCTCGGTTCGAACGTGTTTCATCACTTCAAGATCATCCTGAGGTAGACTCGGACCGGTATCTGTGTCGGAAGAGGTTCGAAATCCTACCGGCTGTTGATTCCGACGCCGATTGATAATATCCGACAACCCGGAAAAGGCCCCACTCATCACAAACAATATATTTTTGGTATTAACTTTTTTTCGATGTACCTTACCGGTTCTCTGTGCTTCCATAGCAGCCTCCATCTGCGAGGCCAAATCATGAGGTGTCTTGAGATCAACCTCCGACTCTTCCATGAGCTTTAAGAGATTTCTCTGCACGCCTGTTCTGGACACATCAGGCCCCACAGAGCTTCCCGTGGAAGCGATTTTGTCGACCTCATCCAGATAGATAATCCCATATTCTGCCAGTTTGATATCACTATCCGCTTCGTGAACCAGACTTCTTACGAGGTCCTCAACGTCTCCACCCACGTAACCCGTTTCGCTGAATTTGGTGGCGTCGCCTTTGACAAAGGGTACACCCAGTTTGTCAGCGATCAGCTTAACCAAATAAGTTTTTCCAACACCTGTGGGTCCTATCATGAGCACATTGCTCTTGATATTCCCGACCACATCTTCGAGTTGATGAGTGGCTTCGAGTTTCATACGGTTAAAGTGCGTACATATCTTTGTGGACAGCACCTCAATCGTCTCCTCTTGCCCCACAACATAATTTTTTAAATAGGTCTCCAGTTCCGAGGGTTTAAGATCAAATTGGATCTGAGAGGGGACAGGAGTTGAATCTGACTGGTCTCCTGGTTCATTACCTGTCTTGTCGGGTTCGGGGGGTATATGTACTTGATCACCATATTTATGTTTTAAAAATTCGGATACTTCTTTCCGTATCTCGTCAGGATTTGGATAATTACTATTGCCTTTCATAAAACTCACCTCTGCTTGCGATATTTTGTTTTACTATCTAACAAAAGGACCAAATGGGTTGTTCCCGATAATTGTTACGTTTCCAGTAGCAGGCTGATATCAAAATTGGGTGCTGAATGCGTCAGAGCTCCCACAGAAATCATATCCACGCCTGTTTCTGCGATCCCGGCAACCGTCTCCAGGGAGACATTACCCGATGCTTCGAGAGGGATGCGACCGCGCGTTTCTTTTACACACGCTCTCATCTCCTCATAGCTCATATTATCTAGCATAATGCGATCTACGGGCAACGCTAGAGCTGTTTTCAAGTCATCTTGGGTTCTGATTTCGAGTTCTATGGGAGCATTGATCTGCGTGTCCTTTATATACTGTTGACAGTTCGCGACAGCGTGTTCAAGCCCACCGGCAGCTGAGATGTGATTTTCTTTGATGAGAAACATATCATACAAGCCGCTCCGATGGTTATTGCCGCCCCCACAGCGAACGGCGTATTTTTCCAGAATCCGCCAACCGGGGGTGGTCTTGCGGGTATCCAAAATCAATGTACTGTGGGGTTGAACGGCCTGGACATAAGCAGCGGTCAAGGTGGCGATACCAGACAAACGGCCGACAATATTGAGTGCGGTTCGTTCAGCAGTCAGAATCGCACCGGCAGGGCCGGTCAGAGTCGCGAGAATCGTACCATTCTCTACAGCCTCTCCATCGGAGATACACGCTTTAAATATTACGGATTCATCCACACGGATGAAAACCTCCTGTGCAAACAAGAGTCCAGCAACCACTCCTTCCTGTTTGCAAACCAGGCGTGCTTGTACCGACCGATTGCTCAATCCCATGGCATCGGTGGTGATATCGCCTCGTTTTTTAAGATCTTCTTCAAGTGCCAACTGAATCAGAGTGGAAAGACGATCCGCGGTGTGAGGACTCATGATTGTACTCGGGATTGAGTTTCATGCTCCGCTTCTGGCGATGAGGAGTTTATTTTTAGTTCTATTTCTTCAAGTTTTTTCAAAGCCACTTGTCCAAACTGATCACTTTTTCCGCGTTCCCGGACAATTTCTTTATACAGCCGACGTGCCTGGTTATATTTGCCCAATTTCTGATAGGCGTTTCCGGCTTCATATAGAGCCGTTACTCCCCAGGGCCATTTTGTCTGTTTGCAGACATATCGAACCTTGAGAAATTCCGCGATCGCGGTATCCAGATGCCCCCGGTCAGCGTAGGCTTTGGCAATCCAATATTGTATTTCAGTCTCGGTTTCAGCATCTACACGGCGTTTGAGTTGGGTCAGATAGTCGATGGCACGATCATATTCTTTGAGATAGTATAGAAACACGCCAATTTTGACGCGCTTGGCCATCACATCCTCGGCATTGGGATATGTCTGAACATACATTCTCGCCTGGGCGATGGCCTGATCCCACAGTCGTACATCATCATATGCATTGATTAAAAGATTCAGAGCGAGACGATGCTCGCGTCCCTGTTGTTGATGATTCAGCACTCGCTTACAGGCAACAATGCAATTTTGTAACTGACGATTTTCGTAATAAAAATCCCCAAGGTTAACATACGCGGCAGCCAATAATATGGGATCGTCATATTCTGTGGTGATTCGAGTGAGGGTTTTCAATGCCTCATCGGTTTTATTCAGAATCACATACATTCGTGCCAATCCCAATTCTCCCCTGCCACCTTCGGGTAGGTCGTCATAGTCATCCGTCAATCGTTCAAACGTCTTTTCAGCTTCATGGAATCGTTTCTCTTTGAGTAAAACCTGTCCCCGTTCATACAAAATCCGGGCCTCCGAGCTGCGGTTATCGTACCGCGAACGAAACGACTGCAACAATTGATCGCCTCTGGACAAATTACCCAGGCGGTATTCACAGCGAATGCGGTACTCTTTGGCAGTCCTTTGGAACGATCCCATAAGGTTTGGAATTTGACGATTATAGATATCTCTCGCCGTTTGGTATTCTTCGCGATCGAAATAGAGCCGAGCTGATTGAAGACGTCCTTTTTGAGCGAGTTCTGATTCGGGATAATGCTCTGCGAGTTCCTGAAAATGGCCCAGGGCCGCGTCGAGTTTACCCATGTCCAGTGCAACGTTTCCTATACGATAATAGGCTTCAGCGCGATGTTGACTTTTGGGATGAGATAAGATATAGTGTCGAAGTGTCGCGAGCGAAGCAGCTGGATTCTGTGATTCGAGTTGAACTCGAACCCACAACCACCCAAGTTTATCCTCTATAGTATGGGGTATAAAATCGATCAGTGATTCGGGCAAGCGATCCAGCTTTTGACTCAGTATTTTACGAGCCTGATCATTTTTTCCGGTCCTGACCATCAGATCGATGAGTCGGGTCAAGGCATCGTGTCCGACCCGTGCATAAAAATATTTTTCAGCCATCGTTTCAAAGGTATCCATTGCAGCCACTGTATCACCGGCGCTTTCACTCCAATCCGCGTAGGTATATAAAGCTTGGGGGGCGGCGGGAAGTGAGGGAAAGGTGTCGATAACGTGTTTCAACAACACTCGAGCGGTATCCTTTTGGCCCTCTTTGGCAAAAAGGTAGGCCTGAAGGGCAAATGCCTGGGCCAATAGAGTATCAGAATCAGTGTGCTGAATGACGTCTTTCACCAGGGGCAGACTTTTTTCTATGGGGACAGTGGCAGAATCGTAATAGTGATATGCCAATTTGTATGTAAATTCATTCTCCGTCTTACGAGTCAAATTGCCCTGCTTCAACGCCTCAGCCAGAATAGAGGCATTTCTGGCGGGATCCAACATGACTCGTACGGTGTAAAAATCACTGATGGTTTTTTGTGTCCAATCAGAATTCGGAAAATTATTCCGCATAAGTTCAGTAGTGCGCTGCAATGTATCCTGATGTGCCCGGGCTTTGGACAGTTTGTCCAGCGAGTAATTTTTTTCAGCCAGCCGCGTGTGAGCCAGGCCGAGCAGATAAAGCACTCGTGGACGGTTCATAGATTCACGGCCCTCTGTCTGCAGCGCACGACGCAAGGTCCGGAGTGCCGAACGATAGTGATGAAAAGTATGAATCTGTTCTTCAGCCAGTTGGGTGAGCTGAACCGCTTGAGGACGTGTTGAGAGATTGCCTCCCAGTATGAGATCAACCGCTTCACTGACGTCAACAGACCGTGAAGGGGTAAAAAGAGACAGATAACGGGACCGCTTCCGGGCAGTGTCGATGAATTCAGAAGCAGGATACAGGGTAAGAAACCGTTTATACGTTCTGCGGGCCAGATCATAATTCATCTCGAGTTCATGACAACGGGCGATACCGAGATGGGCTTCATCTACCTGAGGTGTTTGCGAATACAAATCCAAAAGCGTGGAATAACTGCGACGTGCTCCGGTATAGTCCTGTAAAGATTTCTCCTGAACAGCTCCGATATAGAGCAGCAATTCAGCGGCTGCAGACTCTTGCCCGAGTACCGAAATTTCCGTTCGAAGCAAGTGCAAGGCTTCTAGCGGTTCATCCCGGTCCACCAGCGCGTTGGAGGCTTCCTTTGCGGCCTCTACCCGTACGCGAGGATATTCGACAACCGTATCCGGAGATGCCAGCACAGCCTTGAAATTTGACAGAGCTTGTTTTGAATGCCCCAGCCGGGCATGTGCCTGTCCGGTTCGAAACCACAATGTATAGTCATCTTTTGACAGCGGCAATTGCGCGGCTTTATCGTACCACTCTACTGCCTGAGTATAGGATCCCCGTAGATATGCCAGATCCCCCCGATCCTGCAGGAGTTGATAACGAAAGCGCGGATCCAGAGTAGTCGCTGAAAGAGCCTGATCTGCGACAGTATCCGCGCGTTCATACTCGCCACTACGGCGATAGGAATCAACAAGCATGACAGAGGCTTGTCCAAGCGAATCGGATGGGGTTGGACTAAAGACCACACGAGACAGCGCACTGTCTGCAGCACCGTAACGACCGATATTTCGCAATACGTGGGCTCTCAATAACAATGCTTTTTCCAGTAACGCATCATCCAGTCGTTCCGCACTCAATCGATCCAGTTGTTTCAAGGCTATATCTGGATGGCCCATGGCCAGATGGATCCGTGCCAGGAGATAGCGCGCCCGAAGCCGGCCTGGATGCCTCGAAAACTGCTCCGTGAATACGTGAACAGCATCCAACGCGGATTGGTGTGAGCCGGCCTGCAGATAAGCCTCTCCCGCATTGAGTTGAGCGTCGGGAATCAACGAACTCTGTTCATCAAAAAAACGAATCCGGTCAAATGTAAGTGCGGCTTCTTGAAACTCACCCATATCGGCCAGCAGAGCAGCCCTGTTGTATTGGGCCTGATCAAGAATCCGCGTCTCCGGATAGCGCATCATGAGGCGTTGATAGAGCGTCGCAGCCGCAGCAGTGTCACCAGCTTTGGTCATATTCTCACCGGCTCTTAACAATGCTTCCGAAGCTCTCGGGCTGGTTGGATAGGTCTCGGCAAAAGATTGGAATTGTGAGGCCGCCAGATCATACATCTCTTTGGTTTCCAATTGCTGCGCGAACTGGAAATCTTCCTCTTCCTGGAGCGCATTCTGTTGTGCCATCAAAACGCCCGGAAGAAGAAACACGATCAACATCAACCATATTGATTTTTGGGTCACGTTATAATATCTCCAACTTTGCATGTGGTAATATCAGCCTTCTTTTTCCTGCTGTATCGAATTTGACGATCAATTTGGGATACTGACCAGCAGGATCAATTTTCAGGATCGTACCTCGACCAAACGTATTGTGTGCCACCCGCATTCCAACACGGAACTGGATAGGTTCCTGTGATTCGTCCTCATAGTTGGGCATGATTTGAGTTATGGGAGATTCGGATCGGACAGGTCTTCGCTGCTGGGTGGAATGCTGTATCGTACCGCGATTATAATCGAGATATTGAGCATCCACTTCCTTGAGAAAGCGTGAGGGTACACTGGTGGTGGTTCCACCATAACGGCGTCGTTGATGCGCCCAGCTGAAATAAAGCTTTTGCTTGGCACGAGTGGCGCCTACATAAAATAGCCGACGCTCTTCCTCCAGGGCTAGCGGATCCGACAAACTCTGAGACAAGGGGAACAGCCCCTCTTCAAGGCCAACTATGAAGACGATTGAAAATTCCAGTCCTTTGGCGGAATGCATTGTCATCAGGGTGACAGCATTGGAGCGATCATCCCAGGTATCGATATCTGTGGTTAGCGATACATTCTCAAGATAATCCTCCAGTGTGGTCTGCGGGCCATTGCGGGAACTGAATTCAGCAATGGCCAACAGTAGTTCTCGGACATTTTCTAAACGCGTCAATGATTCTATCGTTCCTTCTGTCTTGAGCTGTTTTTGGATTCCCACCTCTTCTACCAGAGATGAAGCCAATTCCGCTGGTGAGAGCTTTTCCTTTACGGAGCGGTATTTTTCCAAAAGCTCATAAAAAGAAACCAGAGTATCGGTTGCCCGGGATCCAATGGACGCATCGTCATGAACCCAGTTCAATGCATTGTAAAGGGACCCCCCTCGTCGGTAGGCCAACGCTTCCAGTTTTCCGACCGTCGCGTCACCAATACCGCGCAGAGGATAGTTGAGGATCCTTCTGAGACTTAACGCGTCCATCGGATTGGTGATCACTTTGAGATAGGCCAGGACATCTTTGATTTCCTTGCGTTCATAAAACTTGACCCCCCCTACAATGATATAGGGAATGCTTTCTGAACGGAGCGCCTCCTCAATGACACGGGATTGGGCATTGGTTCGATACAGCACAGAAAAATCATGGAAATCATAATCACCGCGTCGCAATTCCATGCTGATCTTTTGTGCAATCATTCGCGCTTCATGGAGATCGTTTTCAATCTCTAATACCGTAACCGGTTCCCCACCCTCTTTGCATGTCCATAGCTTTTTTGCATGTCGCTGACGATTGTTCCTCACCACCGAATGCGCGGCAGAGAGGATGGTTTGTGTAGAACGATAGTTTTGTTCGAGTCGAAATTTCGCACAATTGCGATAGTCTTTTTCAAAATCGAGAATATTGCGAATATCTGCCCCCCGCCAGCGATAAATTGATTGATCATCATCCCCCACCACACAGATATTTTTATGTCTTGCCGCCAGGGTACGTAGGGCGAGATATTGTGCGTGATTGGTATCCTGATATTCGTCCACTAGTATATATTGAAATTTGTTCTGATAAAACTCCCTGACGCTTGGAAATCGCTCGAACAGGGCAAGAGGATTGATTAGCAGATCATCAAAATCCATGGCGTTCAGATCTTTTAAACGTGTCTGATAGACGGGATAGACTTTGGCGACCACAGCGTCCACCGGTGAGGTCGGGGATTGTTGAAACTGATCCGGTAAAATCATTTCGTTTTTGGCGTTACTGATTCGATGTGCCACCATTTTGGGCGGATTTTCCTGCGGAGAGACATGCATTTCATTCAAAATCCTTTTGATGAGCGTCACCTGATCATTCTGATCATAAATGGTGAAATTGGATCCATATCCCAGGCGCTCTCCCTCCATTCGAAGCAGGCGTGCCCACAGTGAATGAAACGTCCCGATCCACATGCCAGCCATCTGTCCGGGGACAAGCTGGATCACACGTTCTCTCATTTCGCCGGCAGCCTTGTTGGTAAATGTCAGGGCCAGGATCTGTGATGGGCGTGCCAGTCCCTCGTTTAAAAGATGTGCAATTCGATAGGTCAACACCCTTGTTTTGCCACTGCCCGCTCCTGCCAATATTAAAACCGGGCCATTCGTTTGCTGTACAGCTTTTTGCTGCACGGTATTCAATTCAGATAAAAAGGCACGAGTAGGATCGTTCATATTATGGGTTTTCATCTTGTCTCTGTTGTCTTTCTCTGGCTACTTTGGCTCGTATTCGATCAAATTTCCGCTTGGCTTGTAAATGTTCTGAATGGTGTTCGCTGAAGGTATGGCCTCCAGTACCATCGGCAACAAAATAGAGATAGGATGACTCTGCCGGATACAAAGCAGCCAGGAGGGCTTTTTTACCGGGATTACTGATCGGGCCGGGGGGCAATCCAGAATATAAATAGGTATTATAGGGTGAATCGATCTCTAAATCCCGATGCAACAACCGCCTCGGCCCGTCCGGAATGATAAATTGAATCGTCGGGTCGGCCTGAAGAGGCATGCCCAGACGGAGTCGGTTGTGATAAACCGAGGCAATAAGAGGTTTTTCGTCATCCAGAATCGCTTCGCCCTCTATAATAGACGCCAGGGTAACGATCTCATGAAACGTAAACCCCAATTCCAGGGCCCGTGGACGCAGGCTATCTGCAATCTGATTCGAGAACTCGATCACCATTGTCTTCAGGACTTTCTGTTCGAAAAGTCCGTAACTGAAATAGTACGTCTCGGGGAACAGATACCCCAACAGAGAAGGTACGTCCATATTCAGCGACTCTATAAAGAGACTATCCCTTGCCAGAGAAACAAAACGGGCCGAATCAACCGCAAGTTTATGGTGCGCAATTTCCGCCATCTCTTTTAAATTTAATCCCTCGGGAAATGTAACCTTGACAAGCTTTTGTTTACCCTGCGTAAGTTGTTGCATGGCTTGATAGGGAGAGAGTCCCGTTTCGAGGGAATACACACCCGCTCGTAATCGTCCGGTCGTTCCATACAGGCGTGTCGTACGTAAAAACCAGGTCGCATCCCGTATGACGCCATGGGACTCTAGCGAATGGGCAATGTCCTCTGGAGTCATGCCATATTCAATATGAATGGTTCTCTGGTTCGAGTCCAGGGATATCGGCCATGGGATCCATATTTGAATCGCCAACCAGACTCCTATCAACACCAGCAGAGCAGGAAAGCTATAGACAATCAGTTTCTTCACGTTATATGCTCCGAATGTGATCCGATTATTATAATATCGAGTGGATACCGGATAACGAGTAATATATAAATTTGTAAGGAGAGCTGCAAATGCTCAATTTGAAACGACCCAAAAAAGATCGTATAACGCATGAGTCCAGGCAGCAACTCCCAGCCCCCTGAGTTGATAAACCGTACAGAAGAACAGGCCGGCAAGAAAATAAAAGGTGCCCTGCTGGAATGTAATAGGTTCTGATCCAAGTCCGTGATAGAGCGAAAATGCCAGGGAAGAGAACAAAGCGGCCACGATGTATCCAAGCATCGGTTCGCGATGTAGAAGATGAATAACAGTATAGGCGGTAAAATGGTACATAATGGCTCTGAAAAAGAGTTCTTCATACGCTCCAGCCCCCAGGCTGAGCATGATGTGTTTGCTAAAACCATTTCCCATTTCGGGTGTCATCAAAAGCATATCGGTGATGGATCCAACGATAGCTCCAACAAGGGAACCGTATACAACACTCTCCAGAATAATAAAAAAATAATAGTCGATACGAAATGGAAACTGATCGCGATCTCGTAAAAAAAAAGCCAGCACCGTGGCCACAACGAGAATGGCAATGAGCCAATGTCCTCGTACCCCTGCCATCATCATCAATTGGCGAATGAGGATATCAGCAACATTGCGAATTTCCATCCACTGCAAATCGTACAGGTGTCGCGCCAGCACCTCATATCCCAAAGCCAGGGGCAAAACGGCCAGCAAGCCATAAGACGGGTGCCGGCTAGTGTGGTAATAGTGGGTCAGAGTGGTTTTCCTTACCAAACGTGTCTACCCTTCTGTTCCATCAGATGCTTGTCCTCGATTTTTGGTTTTCGCCTGTCGAGAGGAGATGGGGCGCAGCCGTTCCCGCAAACCAATTAACAGTTCAATCATATGATGTACGGGTTCGGATCCACTTCCGGCAATCAGACCGGTAATCACATGATTAAATGCATTTAACGCACTGATTCGACCTGGAAAAATTTCATCCAATACTCCGAATTGAAAAGCAAGACACATACTCACACCCATCAACATACCGACAACCAGAGTAATTCGTTGAATGCGGATACGAAAGAGGTCAGGCTCTTTTTCTGACGGAGGATGTTCAAGCACACCAGGAACCAAAACCAGAATAATCTCAAGAAGCCGTTCAATCACCAGAGCCAGTGCCAAAAGGTTCAAAAACGGGTTAACATCCAACCATTCATCGGGTGTTCGAGTCTGTGCCCATCCCATTGACACCAGAACCAAAAGGGTACTGATCAATACGAGGATAAAAACGGTTTTACCGGTCATGGCACTCTCCTTGTTGAGGCGATTTCTTTTGTCTACTGATCATTAAAACCTTGTGCAGCTCCGTAACCTCGTGGATCAGAAATGCCGATAAAGGCATTCCGATCGACATCAAAAAGAATGGCCTGGACATTGCCAATAGAAGAACGAACCTGAACAGAGTGTCCCATGGATTGAAGCCGGGTCTTTTGTGAGTCGGATAGCAGATCACGCTCATAATCGATACGGTCCGGCATCCATTGATGATGCATGCGCGGTGCAGCAACGGCCTGTGGCAGAGACATTCCGTATTCGATTGTGTTTAATAGCACTTGCAATACCGTATTGATAATCGTCGGTCCGCCAGGAGAGCCCAATATGAGATAGAGTTGATTATTTTTTTCAACAATAGTGGGAGTCATCGAGGATAACATTCTTTTCGCAGGCTGGATTTGATTGGCTCGTCCCTGCAACAACCCAAACATATTGGGTGCATTCGGTTTGGCGGTAAAATCATCCATTTCGTTATTGAGCAGGAACCCAGCACCGGGTACGGTGACGAGACTGCCATAGGAGCCGTTTAATGTTGTCGTCACGGATACCGCCATACCATTGGCATCTGCAACAGAGTAATGAGTGGTTTCCACGGATTCATGACCGGGACTCGCCGAAAGTCCGGGTAGAACTGAATCCGAATCACTGGCATAGGTCAGAGATATGTTTTGTCCTCGGTTGGCAAGATAAGTGGTGTCCAACAGGGATTCAACGGGAACAGAGACAAAATCAGGGTCTCCCAAATAGCGGCTGCGGTCAGCAAAGGCCCGTCTCATCACCTCAGCCATGAGGTGGACACGCTGAAGCGGGCCTGTGCCCCATTCAGAGAGTGGCCAGCGTTCAAGCATTTTTAGCATCTGCAGTAAAACGATGCCACCGGAGCTGGGAGGCGGCATTGAAATAATCCGACAGGATTTATAGTGTCCAATCATGGGATCTCTTTCGATGGCTCGGTATGTGGAGAGATCGGTATGGGTAATCAATCCTCCGTTCACTTCGTTATCCGCCACAATCAGATCCGCAATGGGCCCGTGATAAAAAGCGTCGATTCCCTGCTTCCGGATCAGATCCAATGTCCTGGCAAGGTCGGTCTGTCGCAAGGTATCCCCCGGAACCCAGGATGTCCCTTGTTTTAAAAAAATATCGGCGGTTGCCGCATAACGTTGCAGGGCGGTCCGATGTCGGGCCAGTGATTGGGCTTGTTCCCTGGATAATGTGAATCCGTCGTGTGCCAAGCGTTGAGCGGGCTCTATCAGAGAGGAGAATGACTGGCTGCCATAGGTTTCTGTGGCAAGAGCGAGACCGGCCAGAGTACCGGGTACACCTGCAGCGAGATGACCGATCCGGCTCTCCCGAGGTTGTACCTGTTTCAGAGAATCAAGATACATATCTTTATGTGCCTTTAACGGGGCGGTTTCGCGAAAGTCAATGCTGGTGGCAGATCCATCCGGAAACCGAATAACCATAAATCCTCCACCGCCAATATTTCCAGCCTGTGGATAGACTACAGCGAGTGCCAACCCCGTCGCCACGGCGGCATCAACGGCATTCCCGCCGTGTTTTAAAATCTGGACTCCCACCTCGGTGGCCAGAGGATGTGCAGAAACCACCATACCATGTGACCCGAAGGCAGGGACAGGTTCTTCACCACACGGTGCGCCAGAATCAGAAAACAAGATGAATAGCAGAATCCAGCTCCAGTATTTATGCATAGGATCAACTCCTGTGACGGTCCTGTCTCCACTGTCTGATTTTATCAATAGACCATGTATTGATCACTTGCGCGGCCTGAGCCCAGCCTCGCCGTGCTGTACCCACCCCCAGGGTCATCAGGGGCAGGTTGGCAGGATGATGGGCGTCGGTATTGATCGAAATCAGCGCCCCGACGTCCATCGCTTGACGGACATGGAGATCACACAGATCAAGTCGATCCCAGAAAGAATTCACCTCGAGAGCGGTCCCGGTTTTAGCTGCTGTTTGAATAACCCTGGCGATATCGAGCGAATAGCCTTCTCGTCGGGATATCAAACGACCGGTGGGATGTGCGATGACGTCGACATAGGGATTCTCCATGGCGCGACAAATCCGGCCTGTGGGATCAGTTTGAAAAGAGGAGTGTATAGAAGCAATTACGAAATCCAGTTTGGACAGGAGGTCTGTAGAAAAATCCAGCTCACCATTTTTCTGTATATCCACCTCCGTGCCCGTTAGAATGGTAAAGTCAGTGTATTGCGCGTTGAGACGATGAATGGCGGCGATCTGTTTCAGGAGCCGGGTTTCATCCAGTCCGTTGGCGTAACGGGCGGATTGGGAGTGATCACAAAAGGCCATATACTCATAGCCCATCTGTCGCACGTCTTCTGCCATATCTTCGATGGACAATTGACCATCGCTGTACTGTGAATGGATATGGAAATCGCCACGGATATCTTCAACCTCGATGAGATCTGGAAGTGTGTTGTCCATTGCCGCCTGGAGTTCTCCCCGGTCCTCGCGCAACTCCGGTGCAATCCATGGAAGATCCAGAGCGCCATAAACCTGATCTTCTGTCCGTCCGGCCAAAGAGGTTTCCCCTTTGAATACACCATATTCATTGACTTTGAGTCCTTTTTTGCGTGCCAGTTCACGCAGCCGTACATTGTGCTCCTTGCTCCCGGTAAAATATTGTTGGGCGGCTCCAAAGCTTTGTGGTGCGATCGCTCTCAAATCCACCTGAAACCGGCCATCAAACAAAACGCTGGCTTTGGTCGTGCCAGCTGCCAGGATTCGGGTGACACGTGGCAGGCGAGTGAAAAACCGGATCACCCCATCTCCATCGTCTGTCTCCACCAGCAGGTCAATATCATGCACTGTTTCACGGCTTCGGCGAACAGATCCTGCTGCTGTTAACCGACCTATTTTGGATCCAAGCCCGGATCTCATGCGTTCAGTAATCTCTTCTATGATGGGATGGACGATACCGATGGAGATACGCTGGTCAGCAGATCGTTTGTGCTCCAGAGCTCGTTTAATATTCTGGACTTTTTTCTCTCCCATTCCAGATAGCGTTGTCAGCGATCCATCCTCCACCACTCGCTGCAGGTCATCCAGAGTGGTAACACCCAGTTCCCGGTTTGCCAGAGCAGCGGTTTTAGGACCAAAGTTTTGAACGCTGAGCAACTCGAACAACTCTTCAGGAACCGTATCCAATTGCCGATCAACAGCGTCAATTTTTTCAGTCTCAACATATTCAATAATTTTCTGTTGCAGTGCGTCCCCAATGCCGGGAAGATCTGTTAATGTCCCTTCCGCCACCAGCTGTTCAATATCATCGGTCAATTCTTTTAATACACGGCTAGCTCTGCGATAGGCGTTGATTTTAAACACCGTTTCTCCTTTGAATTCAAGAGCATCAGCCATCCGTGAAAAAAGAATGGAAAGATCTTTATTCTTCATACACTCCTCATATCAGGGTGTCCACCCACTTGATACACATCAGTTTGCCTTGACCATCATGTGGGACCTGTAGCCGCATCGTATTAGAGTACAAGGCAAAAAGTCGTCTGTTGTCAATCTCTACATAACCCACCTCAGACATACCAGAGGCACATCGATTTGAATATACCATCCCCATCGAGCAAAGTCAACATCTAACTGAGTAAGCTATAATCAATATTATAAGTATCTTAAGATCCCTTTTCCCCGCCAAGATGGGTCAGGAGCATATCCAGCGCTTGCAGATAACCCTCAACGCCATGCCCCCATACTGCTGTAATGCAGACATCGCGAATCACAGAGTGTTTGCGAAAGGGTTCACGGTTTTCAATATCGGAGAGATGAATTTCAACAGTTGGAAGGTCGATAGCGGAGAGAGCATCCCTGAGCGCATAGCTGTAATGCGTGAGGGCACCAGGATTGATCAGGATACCATCAGCCTCATATCGATACTGGTGTAAAAAATCAATAAGGTCCCCTTCATGATTGGATTGAAAAGGAAGAATGTGCACATGAGAGGTATGTGCTCGAACCTCGACACGTCGCACCAGATCGTCCAGAGTCAGATTCCCATAGATTTCGGGTTCTCTATCACCGAGCAGATTCAAGTTGGGGCCGTGGATGAGCAATATGGTTTTCATCGGCTTATCCTCCAATTGTCGGCGAGGTGTCCAGGGAATCCAAAAGAGTTTCGATAACGGATTCTGTTTCAGCCGGAGACACGGTGGTATCGAGACGAGCCTGACCCAGCTGTTCCAGCAGTACCCACGTCTGACCGCTCTGACGTCGTTTTTTATCCTTACCCAATGCCTCGATAATTATATCGGCAGTAATCCATTCAGGGAGCGGCGGCGGTGCCAGACGTTGTATCAACTCACAAGCCGCTTTTATGGACAGTTGCGGGTATTTGATCCGTGACAATTGCAAAGCGGCCAGCATACCATAAGCTACCGCTTCGCCGTGCAGGAAGGTTTGATAACGGGTTACGGCCTCCAGGGCGTGACCAATGGTGTGTCCGAAATTCAATATCGCTCTCAAGCCATCTTCCCGTTCATCCTGACCCACCACAACCGCTTTGATGCGGCAACAGGTTTCCAGAACCGATTCAACCCAGACCGTATCGCGGAGGTAGAGAAGGTCTTCAAGTCGGTCATGCAATGTGTGCAAAAAAGTGGGATCAGCAATCAGACCATATTTTATAATTTCAGCGGCACCAGCCCGTCGCTGTCGCAGCTCCAACGTAGACAGAATCCCGGTATCGATAAAAACCATTTCGGGTTGATGAAATGCGCCGATCAAATTTTTCCCCAGCTCGTGGTTCACGCCTACTTTTCCACCGACACTGGAATCAACCTGTGCCAACAGTGTCGTTGGTATCTGAATAAGGCGTATGCCACGCATAAAAGTCGCGGCTACAAACCCCGCTAAATCGCCGACCACTCCCCCGCCAAACGCGAGGATCAAAGAATCACGCGTCGCGCCACGCTGAATCATAGCGGTATACAACTCGTTGGCCTGAGTCAGGCTTTTGGATGATTCTCCCTCTGGAACCGACAGCAGGCGTACATCAGGAAAGTACGGCTGCAATTGATCGATCATTCGTCTGCCATAAAGGAACTCGACATGGTCATCGGTAATCACAAAAAGAGGGCCGTGGATTTGGTGTTCTGTCAAATAGTGTCCGAGCTGATCGATGAGATTCCGTCCGAGATAGATCGGATACTGTTTCACGCCAATGTCGACAGAAACAGTGGTCATAAGTCCTCACGCAAGTGTATGAAAATCCTTTCTGCCAGTTTTGCCGGAGATTCCGTGGGGGTGCTTTCAAACTGATATTGAGCCTGATCGTAAAACGGTTTGCGTTTGTCGAGCAAATCCCGTACATAATCAAATAATTCGTCCCGGGAAACGCCATGGACCAGAGGACGATTGGTTTTACGAAGCAGGCGCTGCACCAATACGGGAATTTGAGCATAAAGATTGACGATAATGCCTGTAGCCTCGAGGTGTTGCCGGTTTGCCGGATCGAGTACGGCCCCACCCCCCAGAGCGATGACGGCTTCAGGCTGTTTGGAACAACGGACCACGACGTCGTGTTCTCGTTTCCGAAAGCCTGTTTCACCCTCTAAAGAAAAGATATCGGGAATCGACATTGCGGCGTGTTCTTCAACCAGTTTGTCGGTGTCTGCAAACGGGCGTCCCATCAGACGGGCCAGTTCGATACCGACACGGCTCTTACCGGTGGCCATGAATCCGGTCAGAAAAATATGCTTACCATCCCATAGGTACATGGGGTAGCTCCTGGAATCGGTCAAGCATTTCAGACATAGAGTCGCCACCGAGTTTTTCGCAAATGGCGTTGGCGAGAACAATTGCAAACATCGCCTCACCCACCACCACGGCCGCTGGAACAGCACACACATCGGAGCGTTCCCGAAAGGCTTCTTGAGGCTGTCGGGACTTTGTATCCACGGATTGCAATGGCCGGGACAGGGTAGGCAAAGGTTTCATGGAGACGCGCACCACCACGGGTTCACCATTGGACATCCCCCCTTCAATACCCCCTGCATGATTGCTGGAACGATAGTAACCCATCTCTGGATCATAAAACAACTCATCATGAATCTGACTTCCCGGACGATCGGCCACTTCTCGTCCAATACCGATATCCACCGATTTCATGGCGTTGATACTGATCATGGCGCCGGCAATGATTCCGTCAAGTCTTCGGTCCCAGTGCACATGACTGCCCAGTCCAACAGGCACGCCCGTTGCCACCAGTTCATAGGTTCCTCCCAGCGTATCACCCTGCTCGGCTGCAGCATCCACCAACTTGACCATTTCGCTTTCAGCTGATGGATCCGCACAGGCCATGGGAGCCGCTTCCACAGTATCAAGGATTCGGGCCCAGCGTTCAAGCGCGTCGGACTGGTGAGCGGCTTTACCGGAAAGCTCTGACAAAGCGGTATAGTCCGAGGAAACGGAACCAATCTGAATGACATGTCCATAGATCCGGATTCCAAAGGTGGAAAGAAAGGTTCGACAAATCGCTCCAACCGCAACGCGCATGGCGGTTTCACGCGCTGATGAGCGTTCCAGAATGTTGCGGAGATCATCCTGTCGATATTTCACCATACCGGCAAAGTCCGCATGACCGGGTCGAGGCATTTGCAGCGGGTCCACTCGATCCTCCCGATATTCGACAGCCATCTTTTCGGTCCAGTTGACCCAGTCGCGGTTCTCGAGTAACAGAGCCACCGGGCTACCAAGAGTGGAGCCATAACGAACACCGGAGAGTATCCGTGCCTGGTCTTTTTCTATTTTCATACGGCCACCTCGGCCATAACCGCGCTGACGTCGATGCATGTCTCGTTCGATAGCATCCTCGTTCAGGTTCAGACCTGCGGGCAATCCTTCCACCACCGTAACCAGTGCTTGTCCATGAGATTCACCAGCCGTAAGAAAACGTATCCTATCCATGTGTGTTCAACTCCATTGTTAAGTGCTGCCGCAGCAGAGTCAATTCTTCGGCCGTTATGGAAAATGTGCGCTCAAACCAGATTTCCAGTGATCGGATTCCCTGGTAAATCAGCATATCGAGACCGTTGCGAACCGCGGCTCCACGGTTTCGGGCTTCGACCAGGAACCGCGTACACGAGGGATTATAGATCAGATCATAAACCAAATGATCGGAGGTCAATCCGTCGTGACAAGATAACGGCGATTGATTGGGATCTGAAGCCATTCCGACTGATGTTGTATTGACGATCAGTTTTACCTGGGACAAATAATCAGGGGCCAGATGCAGCGGTATGTATCGAGCTTTCTGGTTAAAAGTGCTTTCGCAACGGGATACCAGTGTTTTGGCACGTTCCTGGCTGCGGTTAGCGATGAGAAGAGAATTCAGCTCACATTCGGCCAGGGCGCGGGCGATGGAACGGGCAGACCCCCCGGCACCGATTAACATGGCATCTGCACCCTTGAGACACTCCTTCCAGTCATTCAGTGACCGAAGAAAACCATGGGAATCGGTATTATCTCCACATAGCTTCCCATTCCGCCAGTAGAGTGTATTGGCAGCCCCAAGCTCCAACA
>CAYPUH010000031.1:6819-22477 GCA_964413725.1 uncultured Cytophagia bacterium | reverse complement strand
TACCAGAACTCTCTCAGTATGATGTTTCTTTTCAGCATTTGCCGGCAAAGAAGGGTGGAGGTGGAATCATTGATTTTATAGCCGTGAACCCCCATACGTTTCTTTTACTTTTCGGTGATGTCATTGGAAAGGGTAACAAGACAAAATTCCTGGCCCACAGCTTCACCGGCTATCTTCACGGTCTAACCTATCCCATGATATTATCAGAACGCAACGTCACACCGGCATCCTTGATGTCCGACCTCTCCAAACTCATGGATATCGATCCATTTTTACAGGATGTGTTTTTAACACTTGTGGTCATATGTCTGGATACGGATAAACATAAAATCACATATACCAATGCCGGATACATGCCCACATTCTATTTCAATATTGAAACCGGAACGGTTTCCGAATTGGGTGTGGGCGGGGGCGTACCGGCATTTTCAAACACACCCTATGAACAACAAACCGTTCAATTATCAGTTGGCGATGCTATTATTGTGGTATCCGATGGAATCCTTGAAGCCCGGAATCGTGATCGTTCAGTTTTGGGCATAGATACAGTCAAAGAATATATCCAACGGAATGCGGCTTTTGAGTCAAAACAACTGAGTGATGAATTAATATGGTTATTTCGTTCACACATTGACACAAAAACGCCTGCAAACGATGGTACGATCTCTGTTATGAAACGGATTGCATAACACTTTGATCTGGTCCCAAAAAATGGATATGATGCATATGGGACCCCTGGCTGAAATATCCATATCATCCAGCACACAGCCTGGAGCCTTCTCACAGAGTCGAATGCATTATCTTATGGGTACACGATCTTTTCCTTACGCATTAAACCCAGTTAGGTTCTAAGAACGAATTCCGAAAAGTACCAGGAGAGGGATAATGATCAAAAAATACTGGATTGTTGTGTTTGAAGTCGGGTTGATCATCCTGGTCATCAGCACGTTTTTGCCGGTTATGCAACCTATCGGTCAATCCTGGCTTTCGTTGCTACGGCAACTCTCTCGACATGACTTTCCACCCATCCATTTAGATGAAGATGGAATGTCAATAGAGGGAGATCTTCCTCAGACGATCATACTAAAAGACAGCGTGAAATGGTTGTTTACCCATAGCGTCGATCCCCGTTTTTTGCACGATGCTCCTCCCAAATCGGCTATCCTGTCAGACACCCTCTTTTTGTATAAAACTCCTTTAGACATCAAAACCTTCTCACTAAACCAGGTTCAGGCGGACGAACCCCACTATCTGGATCAGCAACGTCTACAGAACGTAATCAATTTTCTCGAAAAGGATCTGATCTTGATTGTTATATTGTCTGCCGGAACCCTCTTTTTTCTGATTCTGAATATCATCGCCCTGATGGGAGCCGGCGCTGGCGCCATGCTCGATGGCTTTATGTTTGGCAATCTGTCGTTTACCTCCATGTTTCTGACTTCACTTATTTTACTGGCTTTTGGGTTTTTGTTGGGAACAATGGCCATCGAACAGCAAATTGACTTTGAATGGATCATATATGGAGGGCTGGTCATTTTTTTGCTTTTAAATATCTGTTTCACTGTATTACGGTCTCACTGGATTCATCGCAAACGTCAGATGAATTAACTGACTTGCCATAACCCGAGAGGTTGTTTATGTTACGTACGATGGAAGAATTGCTGCAGCGAGCTCTGGAGGGCGAACCGGCTCAAATCGCTGTGGCTGCCGGACAGGATGAAGCCGCACTTCAGGCCGTTGCTGATGCAGAAGATCGAAATCTCGTCAAACCACTATTGATCGGCGATCCTGATCAGATTCAATCGAAGCCACTGGCAGACCGATTTGGAGATCGTTTTGAACGATGTACCGACGTCATCGAATGTGCTAAACGCGCCGTACACGCCGTCAGATCCGGAAAGGCTCAGCTTTTATTAAAGGGCGGATTGAAAACCAGTATTCTCTTAAAGGCCGTTCTGAATCGTGAAAATGGATTGCGAGCCGGACAATTGCTCAGCGATGTCTTTGTCTTTGAGAGCACTCATCAGGATCAATCTCGTTTGTTGATGATTACAGACGGAGGGGTTAATCTAAAGCCCGATTTAAACGCCAAAATATCCATTATTGAAAACGCGGTACAGGTGGCCAGTGCGCTGGGTTCTGAATGCCCCAAGGTGGCGTTATTATCCGCTGTAGAGAGTATCAATCCCGATCTTGAATCCACCCAGGATGCGGCCATCATTACCAAAATGAATCAGCGTGGCCAAATAAAGGGGTGTCTTATTGATGGTCCGCTGGCACTGGACAATGCCGTTTCGTCCCAGGCCGCAAAAATCAAAGGAATCAAATCCGATGTTGCCGGTGATGCAGATATTCTGGTTTGCCCGGATATTGAATCCGGTAATATGCTGGCAAAATCGACCACGTATTTTGCCCACTATCGTTTGGCACATGTTATCATTGGCGCTTCAGCACCCATTCTGATTCCTTCACGTGCTGATACAGCTGATAGCAAGTTATTATCTCTGGCACTGGGCAAACTCTTTGTTAAACCCATAGCGACCTGATTTTCGCTAACGTATTAAAGCTCATGATGGCAACGGGTGGAAACTATTTGTTTGATTACAGCTCTTAATTTTATTATATTAAACTTTAAACTCGTACGAATAAAGGCTTTGATTCTGAACACAGATGCGCTCTCCATCAGATGCAAAATGATGGGACACTAGAGAGGTAAATCGATTAACATCAACATATGCGTTGACAAAGACAATCATAATCGGATTCTGTTTTAGCAGCCATCCATATCAATCAGTACCGGGAAAAAGTGAGCGTTCATGCTTGGATCTTTTTGAATCCGCGTGAACCGTTTCGTCAACCTCACTCAATTCCCGGGATATTCGGTCTCCCTCTGGAGCCAGAACTTTTTCCGAAAATTATCGAGTCGTGAGTACCCAAGAGAAGCCCATTGTCAAATTTCTAGTGAATCTGCATGATCTTGTGGAGCTTTTTGGCCGTTCGATCTGGTATCTGTTGACCCCCCCCCGATACTTTCGGGAGACATTGGAACAGATGCATCTCACCGGTGTTCGGTCGCTTCCGATTGTTTTATTGATCAGTGGCTTTACGGGGATGGTACTGGCTCTTCAGGCCGGATATGAAATGGCCATTTATGGGGCAAAGATGTATGTTGGGTCGTTGATCAGTTTATCTCTGATCCGTGAACTGGGCCCGGTACTTGTCGCCATGGTCGTTGCCGGAAGAGTGGGAGCGGGAATCGCTGCGGAATTGGGATCCATGTCCGTTACCGAACAAATTGATGCCATGCGAGCCCTGGGAACCAATCCCATCAAAAAACTCGCATCGACCCGTCTGGTCGCCATCACCATCATGCTACCTATTTTAACCATAATCGGTGATTTGGTGGGAATTGTTGGAGGACTGGTCATAGCAGTAACCAGTTTAAACATTTCGGGATCATTCTATTGGTCGACGATCCTGACTGCGATTCGATTTGAAGATTTTGTCATCGGTTTGATTAAACCCTTTGTTTTTGCGATGGTCATATCCACGATTGGCTGTTTTATGGGATTCAATGCCAGGGGAGGGACCAAAGGGGTGGGGGAGGCGACCACTCAGGCTGTTGTTGTCTCATCAATATTAATCTTTTTATTGGATTTTCTGATCACCAAATTTATACTCACAATCTCATAATGACACATTCACAACCTTATAAAATCATCTTCAAGGATGTTTACAAGAGTTTCGATGACAATGGAGTGCTTCAGGGATTGAATCTAAAGTTGTATGCAGGAGAAACCCTGGTCATCCTTGGACGGAGTGGATGCGGAAAAAGCGTTACCCTTAAAATCCTGCTGGGTTTATTCCCTCCGGACTTGGGACACGTTTGGGTCGATGACGTGGATATCACCGAGTTGAATGAACATCAGCTGGTCACCATTCGTCAAAAGATCGGGATGTTGTTTCAGGGATCCGCGCTTTTCGATTCCATGACGGTTGGAGAGAATGTTGGCTATGTATTAAACGAACACATGAATGTGCCAGATGCCGAGGTTGCAGAGACCGTTCGGAAAAACCTCGAATTCGTTGATCTTTCGGGTACCGAACATTTAATGCCCGCAGAGCTTTCCGGGGGCATGAAAAAACGCGTTGCTCTCGCTCGCGCGATGGCTTATCAACCGCAAATTATGCTCTATGACGAACCGACAACCGGGCTGGATCCTATCACAGCAACCACCATCAACCAATTGATTAGAGATACACAAAAAAAACTGGGGGCCACCTCCATCGTCGTCACCCACGAACTCGAAAGTGGGTTCAGTGTTGCGGATCGGGTGGCGGTGATAAGTGATGGCAAAATCATTGAAATCGGCACCCCTGCTGAGGTCCAAAAAAGTAAAAATACGTTTGTTCAAACATTTTTGGCAGGACCAAAATGAATTCCAGAAGACGTAACGACCGGATACATGAAATCAAAGTCGGCTTGACCGTGCTTATCGGTCTGTTCATTCTGATTTTTGCAATCTTGTGGGTTGGACAGAGCCAGGGTGTCTTGCAACCCCGGTACAAACTACATTGCATGATGTCCAGAGTCAATGGACTGCAAAACGGAGCACCGGTGAGACTTGCGGGCGTTCGTGTTGGATCTGTGATCAAGGTTGAATTTTCCGAGGCCATTGAAGATCAAAAAATCGAGGTTGTATTGCAGGTTAATAAAAACGTACAGGAACGAATCCGAATCGATTCTGAAGCGCATATTGGTACCATGGGGCTCCTGGGAGACAAGTATGTGGGCATTTCAATGGGATCACTCGAATATGACGTGTTAAAAGATGGAGACTTGCTTCCCAGTACAGATCCCATCGATGTTGAACAACTACTCGATGAAGGTGTGTCCGTTTTTAACTCGTTTCGGAGCACTACAGACAATCTTATAGACATCACAGATAATATCAAGGAGGGTAAGGGAACACTTGGGTTGTTGATCAATGATCCACGCATGTATTATGACATTGACCGCATATTGTTACTGTTGGAGCGCGTTGTCATGAAAGTCGAGAGCGGTACAGGATCGTTCTCCAAAATGTTCTCGGATCCCGAGCTGTATAACAATATCAACAGTCTGCTCAAAAGTACGGAACAACTCGCCGATAGTCTTGTGGAAGGGCAGGGAAGTGCGGGTCAATTTATTCGTAACCCGGATCTGTTTAACGAGCTCAAAATGACGATGCAGCGGATCAATCGTCTGACGGAACGGGTCGAGACCGGCGAGGGCAGTCTTGGACGAGCGCTGACCGATGAACAGCTGTACAAGGAGCTTTTGCATGTGACCAGCAAATTGGACAGTCTCGTTCAGGATATACGCCGGAATCCACAGCGATACCTAAAGGTCGAAATTTTCTGACGATATGCTTTTGTTCTGGTTCACTCAAAGCGGTTCGAAAAAGAAAAAGACAATGTATCGTATAGATATAAATGGATATCACCGCTAAAAGAAAAGAAGTGATTTAATTGTTTCGGATGTCAACTCTCCGAACATCTCTATGGCCAACAACAAAGAACAATCTCCCCCCCCAACCGAAACGCAGCGAATCGATCGATGGCTTCATCACGTCCGGTTGTTCAAGACACGTTCACAGGCGACCAAGGCCTGTGAAGAGCGACGGGTCAAGCTCAATGGTGATTCCATTAAACCCTCAAAATCCATCCGCGTGAGAGACCGACTGACTATTCGATATTCCAATGGACAATACGTCAACTTTGAGGTTCTTGCGCTTGCCAAAAAAAATCTCTCCAAAGCAGACGCGAGAGAATATTATCATCGAGAGGAAAAAGAACTCACCGATGAGGCAAAGGAATTGATCGATCTCTTTCGAAAAAATGTCAAACCCTATCGGCCAAAATTCAAAGGACGTCCCACAAAGAAAGAACGACGGGAAATGGAGAAATTCAAAAACCGTTTTTTCAAACCTGACCCTTGATTTTTTGATGGGTTCATTTTTTTAAGCGTTGGTGTTTTCGCTTTAAACTTTTAACGAACAGATACGGCAAGGACTTTTCTTTTCGCCGTTACAATGTCATTTTATAATCTTGACAATGTCTTGTTAACTTTTTACTTTTGTCGCGTGTTGATAGCAAAGCCAATGGATGCGATAATTAAAATACCGGTAGGACACATTTTGACCATTCTTTTTTTCGTCAGACAAATTCACTTCAACACGATTCATCCAGCCCTTGAGCCGCAGGTTCAAAGGCTTTTTTTTAGTCAATCCCTGGTAGTTCGAAACATTAAGGATAGGAGCACGCCATGTCGCAAAACAGTGTGTTTGAAATGGCTCTGGAGCAGTTGCAGGATGCCGCGAAACGCCTCAATCTGGACGAGAGTACCCAACGTGTCCTGAGTCATCCGGAACGCGAATTGACGGTTTCTCTCCCGGTAGTCATGGATGACGGCAGCATCGAGGTCTTTACGGGACATCGTGTACAGCATTCCAGTGCTCGTGGACCTTGCAAGGGAGGCATTCGGTTTCACCAAAATGTGAGTCTGGATGAAGTTAAAGCCCTTTCAATGTGGATGACCTGGAAGTGCGCGGTTGTCAATATACCGTATGGAGGCGCCAAAGGCGGAGTCACCGTCGATGTGACACGATTGAGTAAAGAAGAGATTCGTCGTCTCACGCGTCGATTTACCGTATCCATCATGCCCATCATGGGCCCGCACCGAGATATCCCGGCACCAGATGTGAACACCAATGCCGAAACCATGGGTTGGATCATGGATACGGTCAGCATGTTCGAAGGCAGTACAGTCCTGGAAATTGTGACCGGAAAATCCATCGAACTGGGTGGATCACTGGGACGTCGTGAAGCCACAGGACGGGGTGTCATGTTCAATACACTCGAGATTCTCAAACGTCTCGATAAGGATCCTGCATCCACCACCATTGCCGTTCAGGGATTTGGCAATGTTGGATCGGTGAGCGCGGATTTATTGAGACGGGAAGGCTGCAAAATTCTTGCTGTCAGTGACATATCGGGGGGCTATTATAAAGAGGACGGATTGCCTATCGATGATATGATTCAATACACCCAAACCTCGAAACATCATACACTTGAAGGATTCGACACTCCCGGAGTCAGCAAAATCAGCAATGATGCCCTGCTTGAATTGGATGTTGACGTGCTGGTACCGGCCGCACTTGAAAAACAAATCAACCGAGACAATGTCGCTAAAATCAAAGCCTCCGTCATTGTAGAAGGTGCCAACGGCCCCACCACACCGGAGGCGGAGCGGGAACTGGTCAAACGAGGATGCTATGTTATCCCCGACATTCTTGCCAACAGTGGGGGTGTGGTTGTTTCTTATTTTGAATGGGTCCAGAGTATTCAATCCTTTTTCTGGGATCTGGATGAGGTCAATAAAAATCTCAGACGGGTCATGGTGAATAGCTTTAAAGCGGTTTGGGATCTCGCTCAACAGGAAAACATCGATATGAGGAATGCGGCCATGATGATTGCTGTGAGCCGAGTGGCCACTGCCTTTAAAGAGCGTGGCGTTTTCCCTTAAATACAGATTGATGCTATGCCGCAAAAGCCCATATCAGATCCGGTATGGGCTTTTTTTAATTTGTTTTTTTTCACAGGCCTTTTAAATTACAATGTGTTGTGCCTCTTCACCGGGGACCATTTCTGTGTCAGCCTGCATGAATACAATGGTATGATTCTGTGTTCTGCATGTTGGATTGACAAAAGAATGTCCAGGTGGACAATTTCTCGGTAACATCATGTGTTCAAATAAACCTATTGATCGACGGTTGCAGACCGTCTTTGACCTCAATCGAGTCAAACGAAGATGATATCTGGCCAGACAGTGATGTCCTATCTTCAGCTTACCAAACCCCGGATTATGCTTCTGGTATTGTTTTCCGGCGCGACAGCATTGATCATGCAGGGCGATTTGATACATGAACCGCATCGATTTCTCCTGGTTTTACTGGGCCTTTATTTGACCGGTGGCGCAGCCAATGGGCTCAATCATGTGTTTGAGCGGGACATAGACAATCGAATGACCCGTACACGGACCAGACGCCCGCTCCCCATGGGGCACATTTCTGCCCGTTCTGCTCTGTTTTTTTCCGTTTGTATCGGTAGCCTGGGTGTTTTACTTTTTGTCATATTTTTCAATCTTCTCAGCGCCCTGCTTTCTCTTTTCACTATCGTCTTTTACAGCTTTTTCTACACACTTTATCTAAAACAGCATACCGTTCATAACACGGTTATCGGAGGGGTTGCCGGCGCTATGGCGCCGGTGGGGGCCTGGGCAGCCGCCAGTGGATCCCTGACTCTCGAACCCTGGACACTCTTTTTGATTGTTTTTTTCTGGTCACCGCCCCACTTTTGGGCCCTATCGTTGCGATACCGGGATGACTATGAAAAAACAGGGCTGATCATGTTACCCATCGTAAAGGGAGAACGAGAGACCTTTGCCCAAATCTATCGCTATACCTGGTTTTTGTTTCTGATCAGCTTGACACCGATACTGTTTCAAGCCGGGTGGATATATCTTGCAATTGCCATCCCCCTTGGACTCTATTTTCTCTATCTGGCCAACAAAAGCCGCCAAATTGCCAGCCAATCTGTCATTTGGTCCCTTTTTTTATTTTCAATCCTCTACCTGTTTGGTTTGTTCACTGCTTTGATTGCGGGTTCTCTGGTCACGATTATTTGACGCCGTATCTCCCGTAAAAATCTTATAAAAATCAATTTTGACTTGCACATTCTCTGTTTGATAGATATATTATGACACGAGACTGGCTTGGCGCCAGTACGTATCATACCACGCCTTTAATTCCTCCATAACAGTCGGTCTAAAAAGAGGAAAATCGATTTGGCGCAACTATTTCCCCGGTGGACCAACAAGACCCCTCTTTACGCTGCGCTTACACTCGTTTCGGGTGTCCTTTTAATCCTTCTTTTGCTCTGGTATTATGGTTCTCCACGCTATACAGATGTTGGTTACAGACCCGAACAGCCTATCGAGTACAGCCATCAACTTCATGCAGGTGAGTTAGGGGTGGATTGTCGCTATTGTCACACTCATGTTGAGGTGTCCGCCTATGCCAATGTTCCCCCCACACAGACATGCATGAATTGCCATGCCATCATTGGTACCGACAACTCAAAGTTACTTCCTGTGCGTGAATCCTGGGCCTCAGACCTACCCATAGAGTGGGTGAGGGTTCACAAAGTGGGTGATTATGCCTATTTTGCTCATCAGGCCCATTTAAGAGCAGGTGTTGGATGTCAGTCTTGCCATGGAAACATTCAAAACAGAATTGTCGTACGGCAAGTTGAACCCCTGAGTATGGGCTGGTGTCTGGGTTGTCATCGTAATCCAGATCCACACCTGCGCCCTGCCGATCAGGTGACCAACACAGCTTGGCAGGCACCTAAAAACCAACTCGAATTTGCCTCACGAATCATAATTGAAAAGGACATCAATCCACCTAAAGACTGTTCAGCATGTCATAGATGAGAGTCAAATATGAAGTCTGAAAAACAGTATTGGAAAAGTTTCAATCAGCTGGATCAAAATAGAGATTATCTCGACTTTTTGGAAAAAGAGTTTCCGGAAAATGCCTGGAAACTGGGTAATACGGTCAGTCGGCGTCATTTTCTTTCTATCATGGGAGCCTCTTTGGCACTGGCAGGACTTGCAGGATGCCGTCGACCTGTGGAGAAAATCCTCCCGTATACAAAGGCCCCCGAAGATGTGGTGCCAGGTGTTCCGCTCTATTATGCCACCAGCATGCCAGCAGGGCATCAGACTTATGGCCTGCTGGTTAAAACGCACGAAGGACGGCCTGTAAAAATTGAAGGCAATCCACGGCATCCCTCCACCAGTGGGGCAACTGATCCACTGCTTCAGGCTGAAATTCTGAATTTGTATGATCCTGATCGCTCCAAACGGATCATATATAAAAAGGTGGAAAGCAACTGGGATCAGTTTGTGGTCTTTTGGCAAGAGAGATATACCCGTTTCCTCAAAAACGGGGGAGAGGGACTGGTTATTGTCTCAGAACCCTATTCTTCACCCACCATACACCGACTCAGACAGCAACTTGAACACTCTATGCCCAAAGCCAGATGGATTTGTTATGAACCCTTTGGTCCTGAATCTGTATTGCTGGGAATCCAAAAGCTAACACAGCAAACCCTGATGCCAGTCTATCATCTTGAACAGGCACAGGTCGTTCTGAGTCTGGATGACAACTTTTTGCAGACCCATCCGCAGCGAATTCGCATGGCCCGGGCTTTTGCCAACAATCGGCGTGTCCGGTCCCCTCAAGATACTATGAATCGCCTCTATGTTGTCGAGAATGCCATGACTCTAACGGGCGGAATGGCAGACCATCGACTCCGTTTGCCCTCCAAAGATATACCAAAGCTTGTAGCCGCCCTGGTCGATGAATTGAATCATCTCGGCACCACACTTCCAACCCTTAACGTGAAACCTGAGCTAACCTCGCTTGAACACAAGTGGATCAATGCTTTAGCCTCTGATCTGATCAAACATCGAGGACAAAGCCTTGTGCTGTGTGGCTTTCATCATCCTCCTCAGATTCAGGCTCTTGTTCTGGCGATCAATAACGCCTTGTCCAATTGGGGGCGCACCATAACATTTCGGACACCTCGTGAGGCTGGGCTGTCCTCAACCGGTGATTTGCTAGCCCTGAAACGATCGGCAGAAACGTATTCTATCGACACACTCGTGATGTTGGGTGGAAATCCCCTCTACAACACTCCTGCGGATCTGGATTTCAAATCGATCCTGGACTCTGCTCTCCATTCAATCCATGTCAGCAGTCATGTGGATGAAACATCGTCAGCATGCGAGTGGCACATTCCAAAGAGCCATTTTCTTGAAGCCTGGGGAGACGCCAAAAGTGTTGATGGAACCCCGTCCGTTATTCAACCCATGATCGCACCTCTGTTCGACAGTTACAGCATCACCAAAATTCTCGGTTTATTGGCCACCGGTCGAAATCAACGCGATTATGCCATCGTGCGAGATACCTGGAAACAACGTTTTGGACAATACAGATTCGAACAGGTATTGCATGATGGTTATGCCGAAACAACAACAGCATCCAAAACTCCTAAGGCTTATTCAAATCAATTAAAGCAATACCTTAAGGATTATGAGCATTATATCTCGGCTGGCGAGACGGATTACACTGTCACCATTCTGCCGTCGCCGCTTATGATGGATGGTACATACAGTAATAATGGTTGGCTTCAAGAATGTCCGGATACAATCACCAAGCTGGCATGGGGCAACGCAGCCCTGGTCAGCCCGAAAACGGCGAAAAATCTTGGCATAGTCAATGAACAGGAGATTCGAATTACAACCGATTGTGGTTCAGCAGTCATGCCGTTGTGGATCGTTCCTGGTCAGGCCGATAACACTATTATTATGCATGCGGGATATGGGCGTCGAGGAATCGGGCGTATCGCCAATGATACAGGCATTGATGTGTATCCGCTTCGGTCTCTAAGAGCGCAATGGATGTCCATTCCGGCTGAGATTGATGTTTTAAAGAGCCGTCGTCCTCTGGCCAACACACAGGATCATGCCAGTTTGGAGGGTCGTCCTCTTTACAGAGAGGCAAAGCTGGACGAGTATCGCCATCATCCGCGTTTTGTCCAGGAAACGGTTGAGCACCCACCCCTAAAAAATCTTTGGAAAGACCCGGAGGCATATGAGCAGGGCTATCAGTGGTCCATGGTGATCGATCTCAATGCCTGTATCGGATGCAATGCCTGTACTCTGGCGTGTCAAAGTGAAAACAATATTCCAATCGTCGGACATGAGCAGATACGTAAGGGTCGTGAAATGCACTGGATTCGCATCGACCGATATTTTGAGGGTGATGTGGGTGATCCTCAGGTATGTTATCAACCCGTTCCGTGTATGCACTGTGAAAATGCTCCATGTGAGCAGGTTTGTCCCGTTGCTGCGACCGTACACGACAAAGAAGGGTTGAATGTAATGACCTACAACCGATGCGTCGGGACCCGATACTGCTCCAATAATTGTCCCTATAAGGTCAGAAGGTTTAATTTTTTCAGCTATACTCACGAGCTGCCGGATCTCGTCAAGATGGTTCAAAATCCCGATGTTACAGTACGGTCTCGCGGAGTGATGGAAAAATGTACGTTTTGCATTCAGCGCATCAAGGCTGTGAAACAGAAAGCCAAGCAAGAGAGACGCCAAATCCATGATGGCGAGTTACAGACTGCCTGTCAACAGGCCTGTCCCACACAGGCGATCGTGTTTGGGAACAAAAATGATTCAGACAGCCAGGTGAGCCACGATCGGGAGAATGAACGTCGTTATGACATGCTGGCAGAATACAACACGCTTCCGAGAACCAGTTATCTCGCAAAACTCAGAAACCCCAATCCTGAACTGTCTTAGCGGGCCTGACACCCCCTTACAGGACATCTACAGGTCGATTCAATTTATAAAAACTGACAGGCCTGAATGACAGGGACGACTTGGGTCTTTGGATAGAATACCGTTCGAGTGGTATCCGGGGGCGGATACCACACCCATAACCTGCAAGGCAAGGATAGTCATGACAGTGACAACAAAGCAAGTGGAATTTGAACAACCCAGGATCACCGGCAATCCTAGCTTTTCGGATATCACCGGCCAAATCAGTCAAATCGCGGAGCGCAAGACACCCCGCGCATGGTTTATGGCCTTTGGGCTTGCTTCTCTTGTGGCGTTGGTCTTTTTCCTGTTGATCGGATATCTGATTTTTGCGGGCATTGGCGTTTGGGGATTGAACATTCCCGTGGCCTGGGGATGGGCAATTATCAATTTTGTATTCTGGATAGGAATCGGGCATGCCGGTACCTTGATTTCAGCTATACTGTTTCTGCTTCGACAGGGATGGAGAACGTCTATCAATCGATTTGCCGAGGGTATGACTCTTTTCGCTGTTATGTGCGCGCTTATCTTTCCGGGAATCCATGTGGGACGCATCTGGGTCGTTTATTGGTTATTTCCCTATCCCAATCAGATGGCCATGTGGCCTAATTTTCGTAGCCCGTTGTTATGGGATGTCTTTGCCGTGTCTACTTATTTTCTCGTATCTCTTATGTTTTGGTATGTGGGGCTTGTTCCCGATCTGGCCACCATGAGAGACCGGGCCAAATCTCGTATTCGGAAATGGGTTCTCGGTTTTTTTGCTTTGGGTTGGAGAGGCGGTAATCGACAGTGGAAACATTACGAGATGGGATATCTTTTACTCGCCGGTCTCAGCACACCACTGGTATTATCTGTTCATAGTGTGGTCAGTACCGACTTTGCTATCAGTCAACTTCCCGGATGGCACACCACCATCTTCCCGCCATATTTTGTCGCCGGTGCAATTTTTTCCGGCTTTGCCATGGTTACCACGTTGGCGATTATTGTAAGGCGTATCTTTCATATCGAGAATATCATCACCCAGCGGCATTTGGACAACATGGCCAAAATCATGTTGGCCACGGCTCTCATGGTGGGGTATGCGTATTCAATTGAGTTTTTTATCGCCTGGTACAGCGGGAATGTATATGAACAGTTTATTTTTATCAATCGTGCCACCGGGCCCTATGCCTGGGGGTATTGGATAATGATTACCTGTAATGTGTTCGTTCCACAATTGTTCTGGGTGAAAAAATTAAGAAATAATCTCGCGGTATTGTTTGTCGCCTCCATACTGATCAATGTGGGTATGTGGTTTGAACGATTTGTTATTGTCATCTCATCACTGGCCAATGATTTTTTGCCATCCAGCTGGGATTATTTTTCACCGACCTGGGTGGATGTGGGCATGTTGATTGGATCGTTTGGGCTCTTTTTTGCTTTGTTTTTGTTGTTTATAAAATTTCTGCCAATCGTTGCCATATCAGAGGTCAAGGGAACGTTGCCGCAAGCCGATCCTCATTATTATAAAACCAGTACACAGGGCTAGGGTATCGTCTTGTGGGATATTCTAATCCGTCATCAAGAGGTCATAGATCGGTACGCCTCAATCGGATCATTGAATCTATTCTGTCAGCGATGAGGTGAGTTAACGATTTACACAAGGATCACTGCAGTAAAGGTAAGAATATGACTCACAATAAACTTACACCAGCAGAAGGTGTTATAGCTCAATTTGACAATCCGGCCGTTTTGCTTCAAGCTGCCCGTCATCTCCGGGATTCAGGATATCAACGCTACGATTGTCATTCACCCTTTCCAATCCATGGTATGGATGCGGCTATGGGGTTAAGTCGATCTCCCTTGGGCTGGATGGTAGGGGGGATGGCCTTTGCAGGAGCCGGCATCGCGATTCTTTTGCAGTGGTGGACCGGTGCGATCGATTATCCTCTTGTAATTTCAGGTAAACCTCTTTTCAGTTATCAGGCCTATGCGCCTGTCACATTTGGTCTGGCCGTGCTCTTGGGAGCCATTACCGCCTTTTTCGGTCTTTTAGCATTGTGCCGGTTGCCCCAACCGTTCCATCCTGTTTTTTTCTCAGATCATTTTTCAAAGAGCACCGATGATGGATTTTTTGTCAGTATCGATGCTGAGGATCCATTGTTCGATGAGACCCAAACTCCTCGATGGCTTGAAGAGATAGGGGGTAAAAATGTGGAGGTATTGAGAGAACAATGACTCATCGACGAAGAACAATCGTTTCCTGTTTCATGGCGCTGATGCTGGGTGTCATGATCATTCAGACTGCTGGTTGTTATCGGGGTCGTCCCTCAGAGGAGCCCCCTATTCACCTGATACAGGATATGGATCAGCAACCCAAATATGAGCCACAGGAGCGAAATCCATTTTTTAATGACAATCGCGCTATGAGGTCACCCGTTCCCGGCACCGTTGCCAGAGGCACTCTCGAAACCGACAGTGGGTATTTCACGGGAACGGACGAACAAGGGAATATGCTGACCGTCATTCCCGAACCGATTACCATGCCGATGTTGAAGCGGGGTCAGGAACGATACAATATATATTGTTCTCCCTGTCACAGTCGGGTGGGAGATGGTAAAGGGGTCATGGTCAAGCGTGGCTATATACCACCTCCTTCATTCCATGCCGACCGACTACGAACGGTGAACGATGGTCACCTTTTTGATGTCATCCTAAATGGCATTAGAAACATGCCATCCTATCGGTCTCAACTTGCGGTCCGGGATAGCTGGGCCATTACCGCTTATGTCAGAGCACTCCAACATAGTCAGAATGCCCGGTTATCCGATATCCCTAAAGAAAAACGAGATGAGCTAAAATAAGCACACAAGGGAATCTCATGAATGAACATATGTCCCGATTCAAACGGCTGTCGACATGGCTGCTGATCATCGGTTTTGTGCTTTTGGCTCTCAGCGCTTCCGGACTGGCCGTGAATAGCAAACAATTTTTTCATTCCTATCTGATCTCCTTTGTGTTTTGGTGGACACTAAGCCTGGGGGGACTCTTTTTTACCCTTTTGCATCACCTGTTTTCTGCCCGATGGAGTGTTCTCGTCATTCGCTTTTACGAAAACCTGATGCTTTTCATTCCATTTCTGTTGTTGTTGTTTGTCCCTGTCGTTTTGGGCATGAAAGA
>CAYPUH010000031.1:0-6809 GCA_964413725.1 uncultured Cytophagia bacterium | reverse complement strand
CTGCTGAGTGAAAAGGCACCCTATCTCAATATCCCGTTTTTTACGATTCGACTCTTTATCTATTTTGCAATTTGGTCCTTGCTGAGCCGTTATTTTTTTAAAAAATCTCTTCTATTGGACAAGGGATACGATTCCCTGGTATATACTCGCCTGCGTCAGATCAGTGCCCCCGCGATGATACTCTTTGCACTGACACTTACGTTTGCCTCTTTTGACTGGATCATGTCTTTGGATGCCCATTGGTACTCTACAATCTTTGGCGTCTATGTTTTCTCCGGATCGGCTCTCGGAACTTTGGCCTTTGTCCTATTGGCTGTTTTTGTTTTTCGGGAACAGGAACCGTTACGACGATACATTCAATCGCATCACGTCCACGATCTGGGTAAAATGTTGTTTACCTTTACAGTGTTCTGGGCTTATATTGCATTTTCTCAATACTTTTTAATCTGGTATGGTAATATTCCCGAAGAAACGATTTGGTATGGCCATCGCTGGCAGGGAAGTTGGCAATTCGTGAGCCTTCTGATCGTATTTGGACATTTTGTCGTACCGTTTTTGATTCTGCTTCCGCAAAAATCCAAAAAAAACATCAAACTATTGGCTGTTTTGAGCATCTGGTTATTGGGTATGCACTGGATCGATTTATACTGGTTGATCATGCCTAATTTGCATCACCACTCGGTACATTTGTCATGGATGGATTTATCGCTATGGGTTTCTATGGGGTTTCTGGTAATCGGATTCTTTGCTCGTCGTTTAACCCTGGCACCCATGCTGGCGATCAATGATCCCAGACTGGTCAAACCGGAACCATCCGCATAGAGGTGAGTTATCATGTTGGTTTTGACTCCGGGTGATGTCCTGTGGGTTTGGCAGGACATCTATATATTATACGGATGGGTGGTACCGGGATAGACTCGAAAGAATGTGAGGCCATGATGACATCTGAACATCATCCGCAGGCATCCGGTTATGAAGAAAAGGATGTCAATGTTAGAAAGGTTTTTATTTATGGACTGGCTGGAATACTGATCCTGATCGTGTTGCTTGTCATTATGAATGAGATATTCATTGCGTCCACCGACAGTCATATTTATCAATCCGTTCTCGTCCCCGAATCCCCGGAACTCCGGGAAATCAGAGCGCAGGAATTGAAGATGTTGCAGGGATTTAGAGTGATTGATGAACAGCAAGGTGTCTACCAGATTCCAATCGAACGGGCTATGGAGATTATAGCCGACGAGGCGTTTCAAAAACGGGTTGAAACCACTCTACAATAAAAACGCAAAGCAATGATTCCAGGAATATCGACACCTCAAATGTACGTTTCAACAAAGGTTTGATATATTAAACCCGTTTGTGAGGATTTATGAAATATAAATCAGGAAAACTGTCCCTGATCGCTCTGTTCTGGATTCTGTTGTACCTGCATCCGTTTGATGGCATGGCACAGATCGCCAACCGGAATCCTCAGGAGCTGGAAAAAATCGATGTCAAAGAACATCTGGGAGAAACCATTCCACTGGACCTGGAGTTCATCACTTCGGATGGCGACACCGTCATTTTGGAGAGTTTTTTCCATCAGGACAAACCAATCATTCTTGTTCTTGCCTATTATAATTGTCCCATGCTGTGCACCCTGGTTCTCAACGGTATGGTCGAAGCGGCCCGTCAGATTCCGCTGGATCCGGCAACAGATTATCAGGTTGTCGTCGTCAGTATTGATTCAACAGAGACGCCTCCGCTCGCTGCCAAAAAGAAAACAAACTATGTCGCCAGTCTGGCCCGTCCCGGTGCAGAACAAGGGCTGGTATTCACTGTTGGAGAGGGACAGTCCTCCAGAGTACTTGCCCAATCGGTGGGATTTAAGTATTATTGGGATGAAAAAAGCGAACAATGGGCTCATCCCGCGGTATTGACTTTTCTTACTCCGGAAGGCAAGATTTCTCGGTATCTTTATGGTATTCAGTACAAACCCAATGATATCCGACTGGGGTTGCTGGAAGCGAGCAAGGGTAACGTTGGCTCTACGCTTGAAAAGGTGATCCTGTATTGCTATCACTATGATCCGGATTCTCAGGGATATGTCCTTTTTGCCGCAAATGTAATGAAATTGGGGGGAATCTTTACCGTTGTGGTCCTCGTTTTGTTTCTTGGATTCCTTTGGACCAGGGAAAGAATAAAAAAGCATTCCAATTAAGGATGGTACTGAATGATTGATACCACTGCATCGAGAATACTTCCTGTCAGCGGATCGACGATAGCCGGTGAAGTAGATGCCCTGTTCAGTTTTGTTTTTTATGCATCCATGTTTTTTCTGATATTGGTGACAGCATTGGCTGTTTATTTCGTTATTCGATATCGTCGACGCGCGAACCAAAAACGTGAAAAAAGCCCTTCACACAATACACGCCTAGAGATCGCGTGGACCATCATACCGGCTATCCTGGTGTTTATCGTCTTTTTGTGGGGATTCCGTACCTATTTGAAAATGCAAATCGTACCCGCCAACGCGCTGGAAATTAAAGTCACCGGACAAAAGTGGTTCTGGAATTTCGATTATCCTCAGGGCACAACCAGTATGAATGAACTGGTGGTACCGGCAGATACGCCTGTAAAACTGACCATGTCTTCCACCGATGTGATCCACAGTTTTTATGTTCCCGGTTTTCGCATCAAAATGGATGTTCTGCCGAATCGTTACAGCATCACCTGGTTCGAAGCCCACAAGATGGGAACCTATAACTTGTTTTGTGCCGAGTACTGTGGGACAGCTCATTCTGAGATGATCGGGAAGGTTCGTGTGGTTTCCCAGCGAGAATATGAAGAGTGGTTGGACAGTCAGAGCATCGATTCTGAGGGAATACCCTTGACGGAATTGGGTGCAACACTATACCAATCAAAAGCGTGCGCAACCTGCCACAATGTGGATGGACGTCCGGGGATCGGTCCCAGTTTTTTAGGCCGTTTCAGAACCCGAATAGACCTGGCCGATGGGTCTCAGGTCGAAGCCGATGAAAATTATTTGCGAGAGTCCATCTTAGATCCACAAGCCAAGGTTGCAACGGGATATCAGTCTGTCATGCCGACTTATCAGGGCTTGTTAAAAGATCGAGAAATTGATGCGCTCATCGAATATATCAAATCAATACAGGACGAAAATCAATAGTGTCCGTTCGGTCTGCCACAGACCCCCTTTGCACTGAAATGAACGTTGAGGATATAATGAGTCCAGAGTCGATAAAAAGCTATTTAAATGAACAAAAAGGTATCGCATCCTGGCTGTTCACACTCGATCACAAACGAATCGGGTTGCTATATTTGGTCAGTATCATGATTGCCTTCTTTTTGGGGGGGGTATTTGCACTGCTGATCCGTCTCGAACTCTTTACTCCGGGACAGGATTTGATGGGGCCCGATACCTATAATCAATTATTTACACTCCATGGTGCGATCATGATCTTTATGTTTATTATACCCGGCATTCCCGCAATTCTGGGCAATTTCGTCCTGCCGATTATGTTGGGTGCCAATGATGTCGCCTTTCCCAAATTGAATCTTGCCAGTTGGTATGTCTATATTCTTGGTTCTGTCTTTGCGATCTATTCGATTTTGCACGGTGCAGTCGATACCGGCTGGACATTTTATACACCCTATAGCACCGAAAGTTCTACAGCTGTCATTTCCATGACTTTGGGTATTTTTATTCTTGGTTTTTCTTCAATTTTTACCGGTCTCAACTTTATTGTCACCATTCACAAGCTGCGCGCCCCCGGGATGTCGTGGTATAAACTTCCGCTTTTTGTCTGGGGAATCTATGCCACCTCTATCATTCAGGTTCTTGCCACCCCGGTTTTGGGCATCACACTGTTACTCCTCATTTTCGAAAGGGTTGCGGGTATCGGCATATTTGATCCTGCGATGGGAGGGGATCCGGTTCTCTATCAACATTTTTTCTGGTTTTACTCGCATCCTGCTGTTTATATTATGATCCTTCCCGCAATGGGCGTGATCAGTGAAGTGATCGCCGTGTTTTCAAATAAAAAGATTTTTGGATACAAGGCTATTGCCTTTTCCAGTCTGGCCATTGCGTTTATAAGCTTTTTGGTATGGGGTCATCACATGTTCACCAGTGGGCAATCAGAGATTGCCGCCATGCTGTTCTCCTTTTTAACATTTCTTGTCGGCATTCCATCCGGGATCAAAATTTTCAATTGGCTGGCCACCATGTACAAAGGCTCAATTTCTCTCGGGATGCCAATGATTTACGCGATGGCATTTTTATTCCTGTTTACCATTGGAGGGCTCACGGGGATTTTTCTGGGCGCTTTGGCCCTGGATGTACACCTACATGACACCTATTTTGTGGTCGCGCATTTTCACTATGTTATGGTAGGTGGAACGGTAATGGGATTTCTGGCCGGAATTCATTACTGGTTTCCGAAACTCTTTGGCCGGCTTTATAACCGCGCCTGGGCGCTATGGTCATTTTTTCTGGTCTTTGTCGGTTTTAATCTGACCTTTTTTACACAGTTCATTCTCGGAACCCGTGGAATGCCAAGGCGATACTATTCTTATCTGGACCAGTTCCAACCCTTGCATGGATTCTCCTCAGTGGGGGCTCTGATTATGGGAGTGGGGTTCCTGGTCATGGCAATTTACCTCTTTTATGGCATATTTAAAGGCCCCAGAGCATCTGCCAATCCCTGGGGAGCTCTGTCCCTTGAATGGAGCGTTCCTTCACCACCTCATTCTATCAACTTTGAGAACACTCCAACAATAACTCACGGTCCTTATGATTTTGATGAGGTCAACCCTGATTCTATAAGGTGACGAGCGATGCAGGACTCTCATTCTCATCCAGCCCATCATTTTACCACTCGTGAACAACAGCGGGATTCGGCCAAATTCGGTATGTGGATTTTTTTGCTGACCGAAATGCTTCTTTTTGGCGGTTTATTTACGGCCTATGCCGTGTTCCGGGCCTGGAATCCTGAAATGTTTTTAAACTCTCACCTGTTTTTGGATCGGTCGCTTGGATTATTAAACACCATCGTATTGATCAGCAGTTCAGTCACCATCGCGATTGCCGTTCAACGGATTCAAGTCAATAAACCCCGACAGACTGCTACCCTGTTACTCGTAACTCTGGTCCTGGCCACCATCTTTTTGGTGGTCAAATATTTTGAATACAGCCACAAGATCCATTTGGGGCAGCTGCCTGGAAAATTTTACAGTTTTACAGGTGTCAAGGGAACCAATCCTCATATCTTTTTCAGTATATATTTTGCAATGACCGGATTACATCTCGTCCATCTGGTGGGGGGCATGTTCGCCATTGGTGGGATTTTGTGGGCTGTATTGAAAAATCGCTATTCAAGTATCTATTATACTCCCGTTGAAAATGTTGCATTGTACTGGCATTTGGTGGATCTTATCTGGATCTATCTCTTCCCATTGCTTTATTTGATAGGATAAGGCTCATGACGCATGAAGATGAACACATTACTCCGGTACGAGTGTATCTGATTGTTTTCCTGACGTTATTGGTACTAACGGTTATCACCGTCGTCGTCTCTTATGTTCACCTGGGAGGCTGGAATGCCATCGTCGCTGTTGGTATCGCGTCTATCAAAGCCTTGCTCGTGGCGTTCTTTTTCATGCATCTTTTATATGACAACAAGATACATTTGCTGGTCTTTACCATCGGTCTCGTTTTCGTGACCCTGTTTATTGCCCTGACCCTGTTTGATACCCTTCGACGAGCCGATATATACACAGAAACCGCACTTCCCATTCAAGAACAGGCAAAGATGTACGATTCGATACTCCAGGATTCAACTCTTGAGACATCCCAGGATTCGCATCAACAGCCTGAATAACCGGCATGTTCCCCATGCTGCGTGGACGATGTCAAAACCATTACGGTACACCCATTGCCACAAGACCTCGCGTTACCAGGTTCCAGCCTAAACACTATTTTTCTTGTGTTCTTTTTTCATTTATGCTATACTGAAAGGGTGAGGCTTGCTAACACGACCATAGTCATGCCCTGTTATACATTGCCTTTTAGAGGAGGAGATGCCATTGAAACAGTATCGTCGTTGGGCAATTGCTACCACCGTTGCAACGTATTTTTTGATTTTTATCGGTGGATTGGTTCGGGTTGCCGGTGCCGGACTGGGGTGTCCGGATTGGCCAAAATGCTTTGGGCGCTGGATCCCCCCGGTAACTGCACAGCAATTACCACCCGATATGGATCCAAGACTTTTTAATTTTGCCCTGGCATGGATCGAATATATCAACCGGCTTGTCGGGGTTGTCATCGGTCTTCTCATTCTCGTCACTGCCATATTAGCCATACGATATTATCGCCAAAAAGCCAGGATATGGATCCCTTCGGTGATGGCGCTGATCCTGGTTGGAGTACAGGGCTGGCTCGGTGGACAGGTGGTTGCCAGCGAATTACATCCAGGGTTGGTTTCCGTTCATATGGCGCTTGCGTTTCTGATTGTCAGTTTATTGATTTATGCCACTCAGCAATCCTTTTTTCAACATATTCCCCCTCCGGCACCCAATCCACGTATCTCAAAATATAGTACTCTGCTTCTGTTGCTATGGCTCGGAACTATCGTACAGATTATTCTGGGCACACGGTTACGCGAAGCACTGGAGAGATTGGCAGATACTTATCCACTCTTTTCCTCCACAGAGTGGCTGGATCGCGTGGTGTGGGTGGATTCTCTACACATGGGGCTGGGGTTGATTCTCGGAATGCTAATTGTAGCGTGTATGTTTTCTCTGTTTAG
>CAYPUH010000030.1:23134-23309 GCA_964413725.1 uncultured Cytophagia bacterium | reverse complement strand
GTGTTGACGTAATAGGGGATATCCCCGATGATCTCCACCCCCTGTTCGTTGCTGTACCGTTTGAGCCGGTTCCACTGACGGTAGAACAGAAACTGCACAAAGCGATAATACTCCAGTTCCCGGCGGTATCGGGCTTTTAGCTTGTCTATGGCGGCGGGGCGATACAGTCTGACAT
>CAYPUH010000030.1:0-23124 GCA_964413725.1 uncultured Cytophagia bacterium | reverse complement strand
GTCTGACATCGTGTGGCCACTCGGACCAGGCGTTTTGCTCGAAATGGTTTTTCAGCACGCGATAGGTGACGTAATCTTCCAGCCAGGCGTGGTGGGTCTGGCAAAAGGTATCGAAATCGGTTTGCCATCTGGTTCCTTGTGATGAAAAGCGCTCAAAGGCACGGCTGAGCAGGGCTTCTTTGGCCGGAATCACCCGGTCAAAGTCGGTCTTTCCTGCAGGAAACGGCCCCATCCCTTCAAGGTCGCTGTCCGTCACCAACCCCTCGCGGCGGCATTCATCCGGACTGATGAGCAGGGGATTGCCGGCAAATGCAGAGTCGCTGCTATAGGGGGAATTGCCCGACATGGGGTTGGTCGGGTTCAACGGCAGAATCTGCCAGTATCTTTGATGAAAGCTGGCCAGCATATCGACAAACCGGTATGCCTCCGGGCCCAGATCGCCGATGCCATAGGCCGAGGGAAGGGAGGTCACATGACATAAAAGTCCGCAGCTTCGCTGTTCCATTGGATCACCTGTTGTTCAAAAGGGGTTGTGTATTGTCTTGAATCGTATGATGATATTAAAAAGATCACGCAAAGTCGCCAAGAACGCAACGAACGCAAAAAAAGAGTAAATAATAATTTATATACAGGATTGATCGAGTTGATTTGAAATTTTTATTTTATTCATTTATTTCTTGGCGTCCTTTGTGGTCTTGGCGCCTTTGCGTGAAATTCTTTTAATCTTTATGATTTTTCTCAATATACAAAACCAGAATCAGAATCAAAAGGGCAATTCACCGGGGTTGGCGAGGTGGGAGAAATCCGGTCTGTCGGCTGTTGTGGATCCGACAGACCGGAAGGGGTAGATTATTTGATCAGAATCATGCGACGCTGGGCCGTCACATCGTCCTGCGTCAGGCGATACAGATAGACACCCGACGGCAGGTCGTGGGCATTAAAGTCCACAGAGACCGATCCCGGTTGACGCGTTTCATCCATCAGCGTGGCGACGTGTTGTCCGCGGATGTCAAACACCTCCAGCAGAACGTGGCCCGGTGTGTCGACGGTGAATTCGATGGTGGTTTTCGGATTAAAGGGATTGGGATAGTTTTGCTGCAGCACCCAGTTCGCGGGAGGCGCTGCGGTGTCCTGTGAGACACCCGTATTCCCGCCCATCCCGAACAGCAGGGCGAGAAACAGAATGCCCAGGGACGCATGGAACATCATCGATTCCGAGTCGCCATATCCCATCATCAGAAACAAGAACAGATAACCACTCATGATCAGGAAGGAGAGCAGTACACCCGAGGGGGTATTCAAACTGGCCAGTAAACCCAGGCCATACAGATCGAAAATATACGTATGTCCTTCCCCAGCCATCATCGACGCCGGTTTGCCGGCAGGAGCTTGACCCGCCAGGGAAGCCATGGGAACGGATTTCAGCGTTTGTGCCCGGCCATCGATCTCGGAATCTTTATCCAGATCGCCCTGCACGGTGGCAAACACGGTTTTTTCGATAACCTCTACCTGGTAAATATTTCCCGGACCCGTGCGTTTTGCCAGCGGGGGGAGGTCAGGTGATGTCGGGTCGGCAATGCTGAACATCTCGAGGCTCCAGGAATCAAATCCCTTGTTGCTTCCGGCGAGGAGAAAGGTGTCGTGGACTGCAAGTGTCAGAGGAACACCATCCAGGGTGGCTGTACCCAGTTCCTGCGGTCCCGTCTGCGGATCGGTGGCATCCAGCCATGCCAGGTGGTTGTCGGTGGTCGAAATCGACCAGGCCAGGTAGAGCTGCGTGCCGGTGGAATCCGTCTCGATTGCCCGCCCCTTACCGGTCAGGGGTGTGCTGGACAGACGCTCCGGTTGCGCCGCATCGGCAGCGTCGACGATCTCCAGGGAGTGGGTACTCCCGCTGCTGGACAGCAGAAAGATTCGGTTCCCTGTCACCGTTAGAGCCTGAAACGGTCCGATTTCAGACACCCAGAGCCCTGCGGTCTCAACCTGAGTCGGGTCGGAGACCGTCAGGATCATCAACGTATCGTTTCGCGTGGCATAGAGATAATCGTCCTGCACCGCCAGACGAAAGAGGCCGTTCAGAGTGCCATAGCTGGCCAGCAATTCTGTGGTTTGTGGATCCAGAACCCGATAAATCCACAGGCGTTCCTCGCCTGCCACATAGAGGATATCCTCTTGTGTGACGGTGAAAAAGACAGCAGAGGGTTCGGCAAAGACATCGGCAACCTCAGGGGCGGTGGCATCGGAGACATCGATCTTTATAAACGATGACGAGTTGCCTCGCACGCCCATATAGGCGTAGGGGAAGGCCAGATCCAGACTGGCCGGCCAGCTCCAGCGTCCATCATTGACCATGAGATGAGTCGGAAGGGGCGGATTGGTCGGATCCTCCAGATTCAGGACAAACAGCTCGGCGCTACCACCTCCTGCAACGAAAGCCAGATGGTCATGTGTGCGGATACGCACCGGCGTCTTGTAGGCGGTTACCGATCCCTCTTCCACTGCCGTCTCGACCATGGAGAGCTGTTGCGGGGCCTCCGGATTTTGAATATCCACCACAGCCACACCAATATCGGGGATTTCTTTCAGTCCTGCCAGCAAAAGTGTATCCGAATGACAAAGGGTGACGACTTCCGGCATCTCCAGCGTGGCGAGCCGTGCCGGATTTTCCGGATCCTCAAGTGAATAGAGTTCCAGCCCGTCCCGGGTACCGACAAACAGGGTGGAATCGTGAACCAGAGCGCTGACGGCGCCGTCGATCTCCGTCCGGACCCAGGGCTCCACCGGATCCGGGGCAGAGAGATCGAATACCGAGATCAGAGATTCAGATACGTGGCAGATAGCGGCCCCGTTTTGCGTGATGTTTTGGTCGTAAATACTTTCGAGTTCGATCTTGTCACCCGGTACCGGATGGAGAGGATCGGAGATATCGATCACCTGCATGCAGGAATCCGCATATCGACGAAACGCGACCAGACGGTCTCCGGCCACGCCAAGATAGCTGGGTTCAAAATCAAGATCGATTCCGCCGATTTTTTGCATCGGATCTGTCGACACATCGAGAACAGCGAGAAAGTTGCTCTGGGCCACATAGGCGATGTCGCCGTTCACCGCAGCACAGTTGGGCCAGCCACCGATGCGGCTGCGAGACTCTTCCTCCACGGTCAGGGAATGGCCGGCAACCGCCATCAGTAATAACATGACCAAGGACAAATGAATACCAATGTTTTTAGGTTTCACATCAATCCTCCTATTCTGGTTCTCATACCCTGCTATTCCTGTGATGGATGGCGCTATGGATCATGCTGGTTTTTTCGGGAATAGACAACAAAAAAAAATGTGCAAAAGAGGCCTTTTACCCTTTCTAAAGATCGGTTTACACCTCCTTTAGAGGGTATCGAGGTTGCATGCTGATGTCGCGGAATCCAGGCATTATTATTCACCAAAGTGGGATGGCAGGTCAGTAGGAAAGGCGCCAGGGATCCCGGATCGGGATGGCAAAGACAGCTTGGTTCTTATAAAAAGTCTTGATGTCACTAAAGTGCTACTATAAGTATATGTTTATCCCGGCACTATTGCAAGAAAAAAAACGGCAAAAATGAATTCAATTCAGGCAGCCATGCTCGATCTCCCGATGGTCCCGATAATTGTGCTCCGGATGTCTCTGACTCAACGGCACCGTCGATTGCCAGACTCCTGTCCGGGTACCGAAACACCAGACCGGTACTGGCGTCCGTCCGGTGCTTTTACGGGTTCGTCTGTAGGTTTTGCGCGTTCGTCACCTTGTTTTTGGTTTCGTGCCGGCCTCTTTGTATCTTTCTCGCGTCAACTAGAACAACAAACCCAAAGGAGACCATTATGAAACTCAACACACTGGTTGCACTCGTCCTGATCACTGCTGTCACCGCTTTCGGGCAGATCGATTCCACACCTCAGATCACGCAATGGGGAGACCACGCCATCGGCGGCTATGTGTCCACCGGCGCGTCCTATTCCACCGTCGACGGCGATCCGGCGGGATATCTCGATCTGAAAGCGGCGATGACCATCGATGGCCGGTGGGCCATCGGTCTGGCCGGCTCGGCACTCAACTATGACAAAGAGTTGACAGCCCTGGTATCCGACGGCACCTATCGATTGCAGTCGGGTTATGTCGGTCTTTTTGTCGAACGACTGTTTACCCTGTCACCGGCCTGGAAACTCTCCGCCTCGTTTATGAGTGGACAGGGCACAGCGTTTTACCAGTACGACAAAGAGTATCGGAAAGAAAAAGTCTGGTCCGAAGAGGTGATCGATCGGACCTCCTACGGGGTTCAGGTGCTGTCTCTGGATCTGCATCGTCGACTCACGGATCGTTTGTGGCTGGGTATCACCGGCAGCGTGCGAAATACCTCGCCACTACGACTCCTCGAGACACCGGATGACCTGTTCAAAACGCTCAATGGGGGGATCTCCCTGCAATACGGGATTTTTTAAACCCTGTACAGCCGAACGGACTGCCCCTTGGGGCAGTCCGTGTTGTTTTTGTCTCATCCATCACTCATTCCAAGACATGAAAGGTTATTATGGCCCGCAATGACACATCATACCCTGTGTTCACACCGACGCGTTGTCGATTCTACAATCGGATTGCCGCGCAAAGGCTTGAAACCGTAGAGTTGGGAACAGCCCGGTACCGGCTCACCGTCCGGCAACAGGGAACGGGTGGGCCGGTTTGTCTCTGGATCAGTGACGGCCCGCAGGGACCAGCTCCGCTGTGTGGCTCTGCCGCCGATCTGGGTCCGCATCACCTGGTCTGTCTCGATCTGCGCAGTCGCAAAACGACGACGTCATCAATGCCAGAGTCCGATCCGGTTGAGACGCACCTGACAGAATTGTTCGCTCTGATCCATGGACTGCGGCAGCGTTGGCAGCAAGACAAGATCGTGCTGCTGGCACACTCGCGCGCCTCTCTGTTGGGGATGCTGGCTGTGGCTCGTGATCCCGATATGTTTTTTGCCTATGCCGGTGTGTCTCAGCTGGTCCATCCAGCCCGTAATGACCACATGGTCTATGATATCGCCTTGCAGGGTGCCCGACAGTACCGCCATGGCCGGATTTGCCGCCGACTCGAGGCCATGGGGCCGCCACCGTATCCCGAAACGGACACGACCTGTGATCGCTATCTGTTCAACATCATATCCCGCTATTGTCCACAGACGCGTCTGCGCAACAACGTCAACGCGTGGCTTCCCGGTCGCCGAATGCGGCAGGTCCGATGCTACGGCAGACCACGCGGCCTGGAACAGATCTACCCCGGTCTCGCCGACCTCGACCTGGGCCGATCGGCCACCCGGATTCAGGTTCCTGTGATGTTTCTGACCGGGCGGTATGACTGTATCAGTATGCCCTATCTTGCACAATACTATTTCAACCGCTTACAGGCACCCCGCAAGACGTTTGTCTGGTTCGAACGGTCCGGTCACGATCCCCAACTCCAGGAACCACAAAAGGTTGCCCGCATGCTCAGACCGTTTATTCGCGACAGCGTATCCCGCTGATACCGGCCATACTCCGTCCCGACCTGCACGTAGGCGCTTTTCCATTGTGTGATATTTGTAAAATGTCTACATTGTCCGTCGAACGGTCCCTGGCAGACAGGGTGTGATCCGAATCGATAACACGATACCAAGAGATGCTCCATGAAACGATCCCTCAATCTGTTTCTCATCATTCTTGTCGCATCCTTCCTGATCCAGTTGACGATCATCCTCTATAACGACTATACCGGCTATCATACCCATGAGTCGTTCCTGCAGTTTGCCGTAGCTCTCATCGTCGGGACCCTGTTCAGCGGCGTGATCGCCACTGCATTGTTGTTCCTCGATTTGAAAATTCTGAAACGTTTCGATGACCGTCTCCCATGGGTCCACCATCGACTGAGGAGAGGTGTGCTGGAAACCCTGGCCGCTGTGGCGGGGGGCGTCATGATGGGGGCCGTGGCTACCACCCTGTCCTGGGTGTTGTTTGGCTATGACGAACCCCTGACCGGCGTATATGTCGTAAATGCCATCATCGCCGCGGCGATCAATCTGCTCATCATCACCATCGCCGAAGCGGTATTGTTTTACCGGCGGCACCAGCGGGAACAGATTCGTGCCGAGGACCTGGAACGCGAAAATCTCGCCATGCGGTTTGAGACTCTGAAAAAACAGCTGGATCCGCATTTCCTCTTTAACAGTCTGAATGTGCTCTCCTCTCTGGTACGAAAAGACCGGGACAAGGCACAGGACTTTATTGATGAATTTTCTCATGTGTATCGATATACCCTGGAGGTGATCGACAAGCCTGTCGTCCCGCTGGGCGAGGAACTCGACTTTGCCCGCTCCTATCTCTTTCTACAAAAAATTCGCTTTGACAAGGCCATCCGGGTCGAGTTTGATGTGGATGAGGCCGATCACGACGCTCTGGTTCCGCCTCTGGCCATTCAGACCCTTTTGGAGAATGCCTTTAAACACAATGTGGCCACCCATGAGCACCCGTTGCAACTGCGGATTTTTACAAAGGACCACAGTCTGTACGTGGTCAATACGCTGCGGCCCAAACCGGTACCGGCAGAGGGCAGCCGAATGGGATTCGAGAATCTGAAAAACCGCTATCGCCTGGTCTCCGGAACCCTGCCCGAAGTGATCCTGACCCGCAATGAATACCAGGTTAAATTGGAATTTGTGCAAAGTACGGGATCTTGAGGCCGGTTGTGGTTTTTTAAAAAGGAACCAAACGCAGAGATCGCCAAGGACGCAGAGGAAAAACCAAATAGATATAAACTACAGAAAAAAATAAAGATAACAACAAGTCTCTGAGAAAACTAAAAATCAAAACAGGGTTTCTTTGTCTCTCTTTGAACTCTCGGCGTTTATTGTGTTGATAACCTCCTGTCAGTGGTGTCCGGTTTGTCAACCGGACACCACTGACCTCCTGTGAAAAATAATCAAGAGTAAAGATTATGAATATTGTGATTATTGAAGATGAAAAGCTGGCGGCCGAGCGGTTGTGTGATCTCATCGCGGATATCGATCCGGGTATCAGGGTCATGGACACACTGGAATCCGTGTCCCGGTCGGTTGCGTGGCTGCAGAGACATGAACCGGATTTGATTTTTATGGATATCAAACTGGCCGACGGTCTCTGTTTTGATATCTTTGATCAGATCAAGGTCAAAACGCCGGTCATTTTTACCACCGCCTATGACCAGTATGCCATCAAGGCGTTCAAACTCAACAGTGTGGATTACCTGCTCAAACCCCTCCGTAAACGGGAGCTGCAGGACGCGATCGACAAATACCGCACCCTGCAATCCACGATTCAACCGGACTTTGAATCCCTGTTACAGGCCCTCAAGGAACGCAATCCCGAATACAAGAAGCAGTTTTTGATTCAGGTGGGAGATCGGATTATCACCGTGACCACCAACCGGATCGCCTATTTTTACGCCATGGAAAAGTATGTCTTTTGTAATACCTTTGACAAACACTCTTATACGCTGGATTTTTCCCTGGACCGGTTGCAGCAGATCCTCGATCCCAACCAATTTTTTCGCATCAACCGCCAGATGATTATCAATATCGACGCCATTGGGGGCATGGTCGCCTTTTCGCGGGCCCGCATCAAGGTCGAACTGACCCCACCAGAGCCCGGGAATCTGAAGGCCCTGGTGAGTACCGAACGGTCCCCTGCCTTCAAGGCGTGGCTGGATCGATAGAATGGGTTATGACCGTGTGGGTATGAATCGTACAGGGAGGCAAGGATGAACCATAGGAGATTCTGGAGTGTGTTGAGTCTCATCGTCCTGGTTGGATTCGGGTGTACATCCGATCCGGAGCCGTCCGGGCTCCGCGGGGTGTGGCTCACCAACGTGGACAGCCGGGTGATGTTCAGTGAGCAGAGGATTGACGAGGCCATGCGCTTTCTCGGCGATCATCACTTTAATGCCGTCTTTCCTGTGGTCTGGAATGCGGGTTATACTCTTTATCCCAGCAGTGTGATGGGCAATCTGTTCGGAACCCCAATCGATCCGCGACTGGATGGCCGGGATCCACTGCAGGAGGTGATCGATGCCGCTCATCGTCACGATATCCGGGTGATTCCCTGGTTTGAATATGGTTTTGCTTCGTCCTACCAAAAGGGGGGCGGCCGGATTCTGGCCGCCAAACCCGAGTGGGCGGCGCGCGACCGGGACGGCAATCTGCTCAGCAAAAACGGATTCGAATGGATGAATGCCTACCATCCCGAGGTGCAGGGCCTTCTCATCGATCTGGTGTCCGAGGTGGTCGAACGGTACGACGTGGATGGGGTGCAGGGTGATGACCGCCTGCCGGCCCAGCCCGTCGAGGGAGGCTATTCCGACGTGACCGTGGCGCTGTATCGCGACGACCATGGCGGGGCGACGCCTCCTGACGATCCCCACGATCCGCACTGGAAACGCTGGCGCGCGGATCTGTTGAATGCCTTTGCCGAGAGGCTCTATGCGGCGGTGAAAACCATCGATCCCCAATGCCTGGTCTCCTGGGCCCCCAGCTTCTATCCCTGGTCCTATCATGAATATCTGCAGGACTGGCCGGCATGGCTGCGAGGGGGATATGCCGATATGGTGATCCCGCAAAATTACCGCTATTCATTGGAACGGTACAACCAAACCCTGGCCGGTCTCGACTCTCTGGAGCTGGGAGGAAAGCGGAACCGGATCTATTCGGGAATGCTGATGAAGGTGGGCGACTATGTGATAGAGTCGGATCATATGATCCGGGCCATCCATGCGAACCGACAGCGCGGGGTTCAGGGCGAGGTCTTTTTCTTTTACGAAGGTCTGCGCGAGAACGGGGATGCCCTTGCGGACACGCTCTTAAAGACGGTCTACTCCGAACCGGCTTTGTTTCCGTTACTATCCCCCTGAAACCGCTCAGGATTGAGCTTTGTTTAGAATTCCTTGATGGCCCCTCCGGCATTCATTATCTGTCAATGCAGGGCTCCCTGTCCCGAACAGCAACGATTCGGGGATCAGACCCTGCAGTGCCGGTCAACAGCTGCCGGGATCCTGCAGCGGATCCCGGCGTTCTCTTGCCTTGATGTTTTGCGATCCTGCGACGCTACGATCCTCTGCAGTCATCGACTCGTTTTTGTTCACTCGCTTTTTTTACTCACATCTTTTCTCTTACTGTTTTTTTAAGCCGACCACGCCCTGCATTCCCCTCCATTGGCCGCGCAGGGGCCAATGCTTTTTTATTCACACGTATACGGCGTCAGGGACTCGACAAATGTGTCGCGGGCCTGTTGCATGCTGGCCAGCAGTTCCGGTCGTGTTTTGGCCAGGTCCGTGCTTTCGATAGGGTCGGTATCGATGTTGTAGAGTTCGGTTTTGTTTACCAGCTTGAGCGGTCCCCGCCGGTAGGCGGTCTGGTCGCTGTACTGATAAAAGAACTCCCGCTCCATACGTTGCTGATGCCAAAGCACGCCACGGATGTCCTTGCCATCGATGGCCTTTCCCTCGAGGTTGGCTGCAAAGCCGGTGATCTCTGCTAGGGTCGGCACCAGATCGATGTTGCACAACGGCTGCTCACAGGTCTGTCCGGCATCGATCCGGGCCGGCCAGGAAACCATCGCGGGAATACGGATGCCTCCTTCATAGGTCTGCGCCTTTTCGCCGCGGTACGTTCCATTGTCTGCATGTCCCTCATAGCTCACTGAATATCCGCCATTGTCCGAGATAAACCAGATCAGGGTATTGTCCCGAATGCCCAGTTCGTCCAGCGTTGTGAGAAATCGCCCCACCTCGTCATCCATACACGAGACCATGGCACAGTAATATTGCCGGGCGGTGTCCTCGATGTGAGAAAAGCGGTCCAGATACTCCTGCGGGGCCTGCAATGTGTTCATCACGGTATGACCCTGATACTCGGAGGTCAGAAGGTTGTACGTATTTTCCGGGATATCCTCGGGATTGGTCTTGCCATAGTGCGGTGCATTAAAGGCCACATAAGCGAAAAACGGGTCCTTGTTTCCCGCGTGATTGCGGATAAAGCCGTCGGCGTGTTTACCGATGAGATGGGTGGCATATCCCTCCTCGTGAGCCGGCTCATTATTCACCACCCAGTCATGTCCCATGGGACCATAACCGTGCCGGTAATAGTCGATGCACCCACCCGGAAAGCCGGTAAAAGTATCGAATCCATGCTGATCCGGCCAGTATTCTCGTTTCTGTTTGCCCATATGCCATTTGCCGAACACACCGGTGTGATAGTTTTGTGTTTTGAGATGTTCCGCCAGTGTCACCTCGCAGGGGTCGAAATGAATATCGTCTCCGGGCATATAGACCTTGCCAAGTCCGCCTCGGGATCGCTGTTGAAAACAGCCGGTGAGCAGACTGTAGCGCGACGGGGTGCAGGCAGGGGAGGTGACGTAGAAACTGGTGAACCGGATGCCGCTGCCGGCGATAGCGTCGATGTTGGGCGTGGGAATGTCGCCACCATAACAGCTGAGATCCCCATACCCCAGATCATCGGCATAGATGAGCAGGATATTGGGACGTTCATGAGCCGGTAGCGAATCGTTCTGACAGGCGACACCGCTGCACGCCAGGGTCCCCAGTGCGGCGGCCGAGGTTTTTAAAAACTCGCGTCGGGTAAAGGGCATGATGATCTCCTTGTGATGTTCTGATAACAAGATGGGAAGGGAATACATGAATCTAAAAGAATCCGTTCACAGATGCAATGGATTTTCCGGATACAGGTCGCCGTCCGGACCCATCATTCGGGCTGACCGTGTATAGACGGGGAGAGACAGCGATGCGAGACTGCTATCTGAACCCGAAAAAAATACCTGCCTTTCATTTTTTTGTTGTGATTGTAAGTAAAATTAATTAACTAACTATGAGGGCTGTAATGGAGTCTCCTTCCCAGCGTCAGCGTCTGGGTAGGTGGGGCCGGAGTCCCTTTCTGCGTTTGTGATCCATCGATACTCTGTCCGTTTTAGAATCCGGTAGGATATCCCGATAGTCGTAGAGCCAGGGGAATCGCGATTGATGGTAAACACAACTGAAAGTACAACCGAGGTCCTGGTGGTGGGTGGCGGGACGGCAGGTGTGTGCGCCGCGGTTCAGGCTGCCCGTTCCGGAGTCCGCGTCACCCTCGTGGAAGAAGGCCCCTGGCTGGGGGGAATGCTCACCGCCGCGGGTGTGAGTGCCGTGGATGGCAACACTAAATTGCCGTCAGGACTCTGGGGCGAATTCCTCGATGTCCTGATCCGAGTGTATGAAGACGCCAAAGCCCTCAGGACGGGATGGGTCAGCCACGTCTGCTTCGAACCCCATGTGGGTCAACAGATTTTTATTGACTGGGTGCAGCATGAACCCAATCTTACGTGTCTCACCGGATATGTCCCCGAGACGATTCACCTGAAGGACAACCGGGTGACCGGTGTGACTTTTATCCGTAATGGCGGGCAAACCCTTTGTGTCACCGCAACCATCACCATCGATGCCACCGAAACCGGCGATGTGATGGCATCCGCCGGCTGTGACTACCGGCTGGGGCGCGATGCCCGTGACGATACCGGTGAACCCCAGGCTCCCGACACCGCCGATCCCTATATCCAGGATCTCACCTGGGTGGCGATCCTCAAAGACTATGGCCAGGACAGTGCCGCTGCCATTCCCGCTCCCGCTTCCTACGATCCCGATGCCTTTGTCGGCACCTGCCGGGAATGTACCCCCAATGCCGATCCCGACCTGGTCGACGCCCAGACCATGCTCGCCTATGGTCGCCTGCCCAACAACAAATATATGATCAACTGGCCCATCGCCGGCAATGATTTCTATCTCAATGTGATCGGCATGGACCGGACACGCCGTCGTCGCGCCCTGAGAAAAGCAAAGGCCTTTACTCTGGGCTATATTCATTTCCTGCAATCCCGACTGGGATGGACCCATCTCGCTCTGGCCGACGACGAGTTCCCGACACGGGATCGGCTGCCTCTCATACCCTATCATCGTGAAAGCCGGCGCGTCAAAGGGACAGCGTTTCTCACTTTATCCGATCTTCAGGATCCCTACCAGGACGAGACGCGGGCGCTGTATAAAACCGGCATCGCGGTGGGGGATTATCCCATAGATCATCACCACCAGCGATGTCCCGTATCCATAAAAGAGACGGTTCCGCCTATACCGGCGTTTACGGTTCCCTATGGCTGTATGGTGCCCGAGACCATCGACGGACTCTTGGTGACGGAAAAAAGTCTCTCGGTATCGCATCTCGCCAATGGCTGTACCCGTTTGCAGCCGGTGGCGATGCAACTGGGACAAGCTGCCGGTACGGCTGCGGCCTGGTGTGTCTCCCATCACTGCGAGCCGAGAGCAGTCCCCATTCGGAATGTACAACAACTGTTGCTCAATGCCGGTATGTGGTTGATGCCGTTTAATGATGTCTCTCCCCACGATCTCGCGTTTCAGGCGGTTCAACGTGTTGCCCTGTCCGGCGTGATGCGCGGCCGGGCCATCTCTGTGGGCTGGGCCAATGAAATGAAATTCGATCCTCACGAACACATCCGGCAACGACAGGCCTGGGACCATTTAACACGTGCCATTGGCGCGGAAAACGATATCGCACCCGAAGGGGAGCTTTCCTCCCGTGTCCTGCGATGGTCTGTGGTCAATTCCTGGCTGCATACCGTCCTTTCCGGACGTGCCATGGATTCAAAAGGACACAACTGGAACTCGTCTCTCATACGGGTACTGCAGGAACGATTGAAAACACGATCCAATCCCGACCGCCCCCTGACCCGAATACAATGGGCCGAAGTGCTGGACCGGCTTTTCGATCCCTTTAACTCTTTGCCCGTAACCATTCGCGGCGGCAAGCAGGGATGATGTTTGCAAGTTTATTAAAAAAAATCTATATTCCAGTCTTCAAAGAGGCAAGCCGTTTGGTGGCTTCCATGGACACGATTTGTTGTCCACTATGTCAAATGATCCTCATGAATCAGGATGGTTCATGTACAGACCGGATTTTGGTGAGGTGAACAGGTGAGACGAAATGTGTGCCTAACGCTGCTGTGCGGGCTGCTGATCGGAGGGCTCTGTCCTGCCTGGTCGGCTCCCACCGGCAAGATCTCGGGACAGGTGACCGACGCGGAAGACGGTGCCCCTTTGATCGGTGCCAATGTGATGGTAGAGGGGACCTCTATCGGAACCTCAACCGATCACGACGGTCGCTATACCCTGCTCAATATTCCACCGGGACGACATCAGCTGCGGTTTCTCTATATGGGATACCGACAGGTCGAGGTGACCGATGTGGTGGTGCGCATCGATCGTACCACCCGTATCGACATCAGCATGAATTCGGAAGCACTCGATCTCGGCGAGACGGTGGTGGTCACAGCCGAGCGTCCTATCGTAGAGGCAGACAAGACATCGTCCTCTGTGCATTTTGAATCGCGTGAGGTGGAAGCCCTGCCGGTGGAGGGATTGCGCAATGTGCTGGAACTCAGCCCGGGGATCAACCGCAACCCCGATGGCACCATCAGTGTGCGAGGCGGCGGGGCCCATGAGGTGGATTATACGGTGAACGGTATTAAAAGCCTCAATACCAATAGCGGCGTGCCGGCCTATGGCACCGGCACAAAATCGGAATCCAGCTGGAAATACGATATCAATCCCCTCGCCGTTTCCCAGATGGAGGTGATTTCCGGCGGATTCAATGCTGAATACGGCAACGCACAGTCCGGTGTGGTCAAGGTGGTGACCAAAGAGGGCAGCAACCGCTTTTCCGGGGCGTTTCGCATGGAATACCGTCCACCCGGAAAATATCACTGGGGCGACTATCTCTATTCAAAACATCAGTTCGAGTGGCAAAAATGGGGCGATCCGGATCCCTGGCTGGAGGCTGACCAGTATATCGATGACAGTACAGGTGTGGTGGATGAAAAAGCTGCCAAGCGGAACTATCAACTGTGGGTGAAAAACCACACCCCGTCCGAAGACAATGTGCTCGGCATCTATGACTATCGCAAGAATCCCTATACCCGTTATCTTTTCAGCTTTGGCGGCCCCCTGGGCAAGGATGCGGAAACGCTGAACTTTTTTCTCTCCGGAGAGATCAAACACCAACCCACCCGACTGCCCACACGAGAAAAAGTCCAGAAACTGAACAACTATTCACTGGTGTTGTCCTGGAAACCAGGATCGCAACATCAAGTCAAGTTCACCGGTCTCTATCAATCCTACTATTCCGGTATGGGATCCGGCTCGGAACACATTCGCTGGGCCGGTCTGTGGGGAGACTATGGCGCCAAGCGCAAATACACGCTCATCTATGACTCGCCCCGGGAAGAATCGGTGTTCGCCCAGAGTCTCAATTATAAATACATCTTTTCGTCCATTTCTTTTCTCGAGGCCACCTTTACCCATCAATTTGAACGCCTCTACGCCCTGCAAACCCCCACTCCCGCCACGGACGTGGACAAAAAGCGGGATCCGGAGGATCGTCTGCTCGAAGATCCGGGGCCGTGGTTCGAAAAATACCGCACTTATTATACCTGGTCCAGTGTCTACAATCAGGCCTCTGTGACTCATTTCTATGAGACCCAACTCAATTTTACCTCGCAGGTCAATTCCACCAATCTCTTCAAAGCCGGCTTCGAAGCCTGGCTCATGGATCAGGACTATAATGCCTCGTCCTCTCTGTGCGTCTCCGCTCATATCTGGCGTACCGGCTTTGCCACCAACTATAAAGCCAAAACCTGGTATGCGGCCGGGTATCTGCAGGACAAACTGGAATTTTCAGGTATGGTGGCCAATCTGGGTGCGCGTGTCGATGCCTATAACTTTGGCACCGATGTGCCGGTGGATCCCTATAACGTGTTTTATCCGGCCCTGGGATCTCCCTCTGTGGGAAATCCCGAATATGAACCCTCTAAAACTTACATTTCGCTGTCTCCCCGCGTGGGAATCTCGTTTCCCATCGGCGAAAAAACCGCCTTTCGGGTGCAATACGGTCATTTTCGTTCCATGCCCTCTATCAATCAGGCGCTGGACAATCAGACCTACAATGGCTGGGGTAGCTATGGTAACGCCAATCTCAAACCCAAGTTGAGCATCAATTATGAAGTGGGGGTTCAGCAGAATCTCTGGGATACCCATCAGCTGGATATCGTTACCTATTACAACGATCTGAAAGATCAGATCTCTCTGGTCTATATCAAAAGCAGCACCGGCAGTCAAAACAAAACCGGCGATCTCAAAGGGAGTTATATCAGCTATCAGAATTCGGGCTATGGCAACTCCCGGGGCATCGAGGTCAGTTTCGCCAATCGCAACAGCCGACGCTGGCAATATCGACTTTCCTATACGTTGAGTCAAACCAATTACGGCTATTACGGGACCTATATCGACCAGATCGAACTCAGTGAGGAACTGGCACAGAAATATCAGTACTCTGCCAGTGACTATCTCGCACCGGAGGACCGGACGCATCGATTCAATGGCACCCTCACCTATTATATCCCCAAAGGAGAGGGACCGGTCTGGCATTCCATCCGGCCGTTATCCGATCTCTCTGTCAGTCTGATCTATCGGCTGAGCAGCGGCCTCTCCTATTTCTGGTCCCCCGAATACCAATATGATTATCAGGTAGAGAGCAACCGTCGTTATCCCATGGAATCGCAGACCGATCTGCGCGTGGAAAAGGGCTTTGAACTGGCGGGTGTACCGTTTTCCGCCAGCCTGCGCATCCTCAATCTGTTCAACAATAAGCATCTGAGTCGCTTTTACGACAGTGAGGAGCTGGATCGCTGGGTCCTGCGGAGTGCCACTTATATGGATCCCGATACGGCTCCCAACCGCGATGTGAGGCTGTACAATTATTTTCAGACCTATAAAAATATTCCCAGACAGATTTTTATCGCACTGGGGGTTAACTTTTGATCTCTGTCATTCGACGTGGAATTGTGGACATGTCTATGGATAAACTGTTCGCCGTCATCGTGATGGTCATGCTGGTTGTCGCTGTGATACCGGCACCATCCCAGGAGAATCCCTATACTCTCCACCTGAATCGTGGCCGACTCTGGCATGCCTTTTACATCTCACAAGAGTGCGAACCCATGGCCGACTGGAGTCGCAAGACGGCCGGACTGGACTGGCCCGGTTACAGCACCGAGGAACTCAAGCGGGATATCGGCGGCAGCAACAGCTATCTGGTGGCCGGTGGGTTTTTCATTACGGCACTGGACGATACCGGCGCCGTTCGGGGGTGGGATAATTTTGCTACCCATGGCACGGATGTGGGCTGGAGCGGTGACAACTTTCGCTATCTGGTCCGGCAGCATCGCAAACGATGGCCCGATGGCGCGAATTATCATTTGGCCACCGATCCCTATGAAGCGGAAGAGGTGATCGATACGGTGTGGGAGATGAACGGTGCCTGGTATCAACCCTGGGACAATCAGAACATTCCGGTGGCTGTGCGCCGCACGGTGCGGCAGTGGTCCGGCTCTCAGGCGGATGAAGACTATGTGATCATCGATTATACCCTGCGCAACATGCAGCGGCGCGATGCGCTGGAGGGTGTCTATCTGCTCTTTACCTGGGCTCTTTCTCCCAACCACCGGGGCTGGAATCTGACCTTTCCCAACTTTCCGGCCGGAGCCCGAAATACGGTGGGATCGTGGGATCCCGACGAGCAGCTGCTGCTGGCACGGGCCGGCGATTATACCCCGACACCTGCAGCGGACGAGTCGTTTGACTATTTCGTCCACTCGGAATACGATCCCGTGACGCAGGAGCGCAAACGGATTCCCGAATACCTGGCTCCCGGTGTCATGGGAATCAAGTTCCTCTACATCTCACCGGACTCCAGTGCACGCGAGAACCGGATCAATGGTTTTACCTGGGCGGCGGCATCGCCCTCGCAGGATCACTTTGGTCCCTTTCTGGGGGTTTCCGGTCTGGATAACAAATATCGGGCCATGGCCGACCCGTCTCAGCTGTCCGAAGCCTTTACCGATCCCTCTGATTCGCGTATGGGGAAAAACCGTCTCTATGCCTGTTTTTCCCTGGGACCGTTCAACATTGCGCGCCGTGATTCCATCCGGATCACCATGGCCGAGTTTGTCGGCGGGGCCCCGTTTCGCACGGTCCGGGATACGGATCTTACACCCGACGCCGTTCGGGCTGCGGCCGATTCCGCCGCAGACTATCTCAATGACCGCATCGACTTTGCCTGGTCGCACGACTATACCGTTCCCATGCCACCGCCCGGTCCCGACTTTACCGTCTCCGCCGACCAGACCGGCGGACGGGTGGGAAACATGATCCGGTTCGATGACAGCGTGGAGACCGTGCCCGATCCCCATCAGGGCTCTCCCGATATCGCCGGCTACCGTATCTACCGCTCCGGATATCTGCCATTCGGACCCTGGGAACGGATCGCCGAGATCCCCATTGGCCACGAGAACTATTACGATACCGGCACCGGAGAGTACACCTTTACAGATACGCAGGTTGCGCTGGGGTATGGCTATTATTACGCGGTGACCAGCTATGATCACGGCCACAGTCAGTGGTCGGTCGATCCATCGGTCTCCGTCCCCCCTCTGGAATCATCCGTGTTCGCCAACCGGTCCCAAAAGGGGTTTATCACCACCCTCACCCCGGCGGAATCCGCCCTGGATCAGGTGACGGTGGTTCCCAATCCCTTTTACCGTCATTCCGGACTGACCCGGTTGGGCGATGAGAAGGTGATTCAGTTTGTCAATGTGCCCCGGGAATGCACGATCAACATCTTTACCCTTCGGGGCGATCTGGTCAAAACCATCCATCACAACGATCCGCAATCCGGGGTGGCTGTCTGGAACCAGATCAGTGATTACGGTCAATATGTTAAAAGCGGACTCTATTTTTATCATATCACCAACGCGCAGGGCCGGCACGTCAAAGGTAAATTCACGATCATCAATTGAATGGCCTTTGTGCGACAACAGAACGAGTCATGACAATGAATATGGGATCGAGTGATTTGATATGAAATCAAACCGGATGAACCATCTGTGCAGTATTCCCGTGCTGCTGTTGCTGTGGAGTATGGGGCTCGTCACGGTGTCCCTGCAGGCGCAAGAGTTTCGCAAAAGTGGTACCACGGGATATGTGTTCCTGGAGCTGCCGGTAACCGCCCGCAGCGTGGGGATGGGAGAGACGGGATTGTCGCTGACCAATGCCGGCGCGGACGGACTGTTTATCAATCCGTCTTTGGTCGGATTCAACACCCGCGGCTGGAGTCTTCACATGACCTACTCGGACTGGTATGTGGAGACCCGCCATCACGCTCTCGGCATCACCTATCATCTGCCGGCCGTGGGGACGCTGGGTGCTCAGGTGATCTATTTCGATTTCGGTTCCATGAAAGAGACCCGTACCATTTCACCGGGACTGGAGGGCACCTACGTGGATCTGGGGACCTACTCCGCTCAGGCCTATGCCGCGGGGATTACCTTCGCCCGTCAGCTGACCGACAAGTTTTCCTTTGGCGCCGCCGTGTGGGGTGTACGGGAAGAGATCGCCACATACTCCAGTTCCGGCGCCGTGGTCGATCTGGGATTCGTCTATTTGACCGGATTCCGGTCGCTGCGCATCGGCACGTCCCTGAAAAACTTTGGTCTGGAATCCAGTTATGAAACCGAGAATTTCAAGATGCCTCAACAGCTCCGGCTGGGCCTCTCCTGGGAGATCCTCGGCTCTCTGGCGTCGGATACCCACGTGACGATGTGTGCCGAGGCGGTGCATCCCAATGATGCCCGGGAACGCATTCATACCGGGGTGGAAGGGGTGTTTATGAATACGCTGATCGTGCGGGGGGGATACAAATACGGTTACGATGATGAGAATCTGACCCTCGGGCTGGGGCTGCGCTTTCACGCTGCCGGTACCGCCCTTAGAGTTGATACCGCTTATTTTAATCACGACCGCCTGGGAGATACCCTGCGTTACTCTCTTTTGATGGAGTTTTGAACCCATGTTTCGGAAAATGACCAGATGGCTTTTGTTGATTATTGTCCTGTTGCCCGCATCGGGAGGGTCACAGCCCTCCCGATGGCCGGTGGAAATCGATCTGTCCGGGTCACTCTCCAGTCAGGCCGGGAACTCCAGAGCCAGTGAGGCGGTGGGTTACGGCGGTACCGCCTCCCTCGGCTACCGGATCGGTGAGCGGGTGAAGATCAGTCTCGATCTCGGCTACAATACCATGGATCTCGAGCAGGACGATGTCCTGGATGAATGGGAGTGGGATTACTGGCAAGACACCTATATCGATTTTATACCGGGAGCCGAGGTGGATGTGGTCAATCAAACGCTCACCTATACCAGCACGGACAGTCAGTATCTGGCGACGTTTGATCCCCGACAGATGTTCAATGACCTCCGTCTCGGGCTCGGTCTTCAACTCGATTTCCCGCTTTCAGACCGGTTTTCATCCTATTTCAAGTTGGGTGTGGGATACAGTTTCTTTACCCGTGGCCTGAGCATGACCGAACACTGGACCAAACGCTTCAAGCTGGATTCCACCTCCACGGCTCGGTATGATTACGACTATGAGTACGATCTGCTGCATTTCGCGCCGTCGAAAAAAGAAGTCAAACTCTATGCGATGCCGGTCATCGGCCTGCGCTATCGGCTGTCCTCGTCTGTGGATCTCAATATGGCGGGTCGATGGTGTGTGTATTCTAAACGGTCTTCCATGGAGTGGCTGGAAAACGCTCTGGGTGTCTTGCCCGGTGGAGAAAAATGGTTGCCGATGCGATCGACGGTCGCCGTTTCTCTCGGACTGACGTTCACCTATTAGTGGAATCATTATGAAAACGTTGTACAAAATTCTGTTTATCCTGTTGCTGCTGACTCAGAGTCTGACAGCCGGATCGGGATCCTGGGTGGTGGGGACTCGCGGTGCGTACACACAGCCTGCGGGCGGGCTGTCGAACTGGTTTCAAGCCGCCCCGCAATTTTCTCTGGTGACCGGTACGCTTCACCCACAAGGGTGGTCAGTTCTGGGGACGCTCGAGCGGGTGCGTTATGACCGGGAAAACTTGTCCGGCTATGCCGCCGACCATGTGGAATTGTGGCTTGAACATGTGGGTGTGTTGCTGCAGGGGCGCTATGCGTTGGGCCGGCTGTCCGGACTGCATCCCTATCTCGATCTGACCGGGGGTATCTATCGATGGTCCTCTTCGAGGGGCACGATTGCCGCCGATCCGGAACAAGGCCTCCCGGCCATCCCGGAAAAACGCCTCGAGGCCTGGAACTGGGGGGCTCGCCTGGGGCTCGGTGTCCGTCTGGACCTGGGTCGTGTTTCCGTCGATCTGGCCGGCGGGTACCGGTTTGTCGTCGGCGACCTGTGGCCCACCATGCAACCTCCCATCGAACTGGATGGCGTGTCGGGATTTCAGACCTGGATCGGTTCCGTGGGGATTCTCTACCGGCTGTCCGACTGATTCGCTGCACCGTTGCCAAATGGATAGAGTTTGTTTGAATAGACAACACCCATATCCCGATCCCCGGATTCGATATCGGGATCGGTTCACATCCTGTTGGAGGAGCATATGAAACGTCTTGCCTGTCTGCTTTTGTTGATTGTCGTGGTTGCCGGTCCGGCAACCGGTCAGTATTCTCTGAACTGGATTGACCATTCACTCATCGATCCGGCCAATGATGTCACCCGCAGTCTGGATTACCACCCCCAGACCGACCACGTGTTGGTTGCCACTCGGCTCTATGGCACCGATGTGATGATCCTCGATGCGGCCACCGGCGACAGCCTCGGGCGCATGGATACCGAGGGGATAACCGGCGGAACATACCCCATCAACCAGGTCGCTGTGGCGGACGATGGTACGATCTATGTCTGCAATCTCTCCGCTCCCCAGTACTCGCCAACATCGACTCTCAGGGTCTATCGCTATGCCGATGAACAGAGCGCGCCGGAACTGGTGTTTGACGACGTGCTGGAAGGCGAACGCTACGGCGACGCGTTCACCGCTGTGGGCACAGGAGACGAAAAACGACTCTATGTCTCCGGCATGAACGGTCCCAAAATCGCTGTCCTCCTCGATTCCGGTGAAAGCACTCTCACTCTCGAATCCACCATCGATCTGCCCACCCCGGGCATGGCCCGGCATGGACTCTCACCCGTCTCTTCCGGAGGCCCGGTCTGGGTGAACGCGGCCGGCCCTCTGTTCTATCCCAGTCTCATTCATCCGGACGGCACCCTGATGGCCCAGGTGCCCGATAGCCTGGCGTCGCCAGGGGGAACCTCTACGGTGTTGTGGACCTCTCTGGGTGCCTATAATCTTCTCACGGTGGTCAATGCCTATTCGGTGACGATTCGCAGCATTCGTACCTTTACCGATGATCTCGGAACGGTGACCTTTGATTATTTTGGCCAGGATTCCGATACCCTGATGCTCTCCTACAAGGGGGCTATTAATTCCAACGGCAATGCCACCGGCGATCTGGCCTACGACTCGCGTCGCAACGCCATGCTCACGCTGGTGGGTATGAACAGTATCGCTTCTGTGAGTCTGGAAGACCTGCTCAAAACCAGCACCCCGCGCGACAGTGCCCTCACCGTGAGCATCGATGGTCAGAATGATTTTTTCCCCACGGATCATATCGGCTCCAGCAATGATCGTGAGTTCTATTTTACCTGGTCCGAGGGCAAACTGTTCGCAGGTGTCACCGGACACACTCTGGTGGATCCTGACGGACAGAATTTTCTGTTTTGGGCCTTTGATTTGGATCCCGAAGGCGATCAGGGCAGCACCACCTCGCCACGAAACACGGGTGGGATTACCGCATATCCTTTTCAGGCCGATTTGGTGATGATGGTGGAACCCTGGGAACAGCCGGATTATATGATCGGCTCCATATTCAAGTGGGATGGATCCGCATGGCAGGAAAATCAATTCGACGGCAACTTTGCCTCACAAGGGGCTCTGGCCTATGCGGATGAAGGTGAAGGAAAACTGGCCGAGATGGCGTTGATCAAGAATGATGCCGGAATCGGCACCGACCCGGGAGCTCTCTCCATGCTGGCCTATGTGGGTACGCAGACAGATCCCGGCGAGATCCTGTCCGCCTTTCCCGAAGAAAATCCCGTCGGCAGCAACGCCGCTTTGCCATACTATTATCATATACCGGAACTCGGCGATGACCTCTTTCCCGTCGACCCACAGGTGGTAATGGTCCGCGAGGGCGATGTGACCGCGGTGGAATCCTCCGGAGGCACACAGCCGGAACGGTACGCGCTGGGGCAAAACTATCCCAATCCCTTTAATCCGGAAACCACCATCGGTTTTCATCTGCCCACACCCGGCAAGGTGACGCTCGAGGTGTTTGATCTCCTCGGCCGGCGTCAGACCACGCTGGTACAGAGCTCCATGTCCGCCGGATCGCATCAGGTTGTATTCGATGCCCGGTCTCTGAGCAGTGGAGTCTATCACTACAAGATGACCGTAGACGGCATCGTTGTGGACGTTCGCAAGATGATTCTGTTAAAATAAACACTGGCTTTCTCCAGATCCTGTTACCCCGGCAGAGAGGGCCGGGGTAACAGGGAGAACTGCCTCCGACGGTTGGGATGGCAGAACAGTCTGATGTCAAGAACTCTAGGCCCAGGATGTTTTATCGTGTTCGAAACGTTTTTTAAACACTGTTTGATCCGTACCCTGTTTTGGATCGTTTGTATTGTTCCCGTGGTGTTGACGCCTCCTCTCGAGGCATCGACACCCGAGTTGCGGGGAATATGGGTGGCCTGGGCCGGTGCCGACGTGCCCTCCAAAGCAGAGATTGCCGCTCTCATGCAGGATGTGGCCGAACACAATCTCAATACGGTCTATGTGGATGTGTGGCGCTATGGCTATCCCTATTTCCTCAGCGAGACGTTTTACCGGCATACCGGAAAATGGACCGATCCGGCGCTGGCGCCCGGCCGTGATGTCCTGGAGGATATGATTGCCGAGGGACATCGCAACGGTCTGCATGTCCATGCCTGGTTCGAATACGGATTCGTGGCCTGCCAGGGGAATCATGATGACCTCTATCAAGCCCAT
>CAYPUH010000029.1:4936-23417 GCA_964413725.1 uncultured Cytophagia bacterium | reverse complement strand
ATTGGCGGTCTGACTGCGATAGTCCTGCGCCGACAGATAGAGCACCCCCTCCTTGTTGATTCGATTTCCGGCCGTTCGATACAGTTTTGTTTTTTGCTCTTCCGTCAGACTCGGCGAGTGTGCGACATCGAACCACAACGTGACCCGCGTGTTGCTCCGGTTGACATGCTGTCCGCCCGGGCCGCTGCTGCCGGATGCGGTCAGAGTGACTTCGTTCTCCGGAATAGATAGCCGGTCGTTGATGACAATCATGCGGCCACCCTGCGGATATGCCGGATCCGTTCCAGTATGGGCGGATGGGAATAGTTGAGAAAGACGTAAAACGGATGCGGCGTGAGATTGCTCAAGTTGTCAACCGACAGTCTCTTCAACGTCCTGATAAACGTCTCGGGGGTTTTGGTGGTTTCCACCGCAAAACGGTCGGCTTCAAATTCATGTTTTCTGGACAACAGTCCCATGAGAATGGAGAGGATCAGCTCGATAGGAGCGTAGAGCATGCCGAAAAAGATCAGTCCCGCATAGATGGACATCTGGTCCATATAAAACGCATCGAACAATTCCTTGTGCGTGATAAAAATGGACAACAGATAGAACAGGACTCCGGAATGCGCGATACTCATTATCATACCTTTGACGATGTGTTTCTTTTTATAGTGGCCGATTTCATGCGCGAGGACCGTCACCAGTTCGCTGGGGGTATGTTTGTTGACCAAGGTGTCAAACAGTGCGATGCGTTTGTTGCGGCCAAAGCCGGTAAAAAATGCATTGGATTTACTGGACCGTCGGGACCCATCCATAATGTAGACGCCCTGCAGGGAAAAGTCGACCGAATCGGCATAGTTGAGAATCCGGTCCTTGAGTTCACCTTCCTCGATAGGATTGAATTTATTAAAGAGGGGCATGATCCAGCGCGGGGCGATAAACTGGATAAGCAGGGTAAAGATCGTCGTCACGATCCAGCAATACAGCCACGCCAGAGAGCCCGCATACTGGAAAAAGGCAAGCACGCCGGCCAGCACCGGTCCCCCCAGCAATACTCCCAGGGCCAATCCTTTGACGTGATCGGTAATAAAAGTTTTAAAGGTGGTCCGGTTAAAGCCGAACCGTTCCTCGATCACAAACGTACTGTAGAGTTCAAAGGGCAGCGATAGCAGTGCACGTGCAATCATCAACAGGCCGATATAGACCAGACCGGTGACGAGCGTTGACAGATTCCACGACCGCACGATTTGATCGAGCCAGTTGAATCCACCGGAAAACCAAAAGCCAAGCACCAGTACCAGATTAAACGTCGATGTTAACATGCCAAAGCGCGTTCGTACCCGTGTATAGTCCTGGGCTTTTTGATACTGCTTGTCATCAAAGTCGTCTTTGAATTCTTCCGGCAGGTCGTTTCGCAACGCGCGAATGTTTAATCGGTCCGCGACCAGATTGAGTATATAATCCGCAAGCAGCGTGACCAGTATGATGAGGGCATAAATATTCATTGCGTACTTTTCCTTTGGTTTCAGGATATGGGAACGGTGGCCTTAAACAGGATTGCACCCTCTGAGGTGGAGACGGTATAGGGGCAGTTTGCCCCTGCGAAACCAGCGTCTCCCCGACCAAAGGTCAACGTATCTCTGCAACATTGTATTTTCACCTCTCCTTGCAGCACGATCATGGTATCGGGACCATGGTCTGTGTCGCTTGTATACACGTCCCCCGCATTCAGTGTGATTCGGCTCAATTCAAAATCGGTTGCAGGTGTGGAGTAGAGATCTTTACTCTTTGACCGGGCACTGGGCTCGAGTATGGACGGTGTTGCCGTTGTGAAATCCACTGTTTTCAGAAGCTCTTCCACATCCACGTGTTTGGGTGTGAGGCCGCCACGCAACACATTGTCAGAATTGGCCATCAGTTCCACGTTGGTGCCCTCCAGGTAAGCATGCAACACACCGGCATCCTGAAAGGTTCCCTGACCGGGTTGAAGGTGAACCAGGTTGAGAAAAAAGATCGAGAAAATCCCCCGATCGTGTCCCCCTCCGGCAACCGGAAACGTGTCATCGGCCCGTAGAGCCCAAAAGTCCGGTGTGTGTTTGTCCCGCTTTGTCTCTGGCACCTCGCGCAAGCGGCTGAGTAGAGGGATGAGGATTGCATCGACGTCGTTCTGAGGCATTTCCATCACGAAACGATAGAGTCGGGGCAGTCCACCGGTCTGGAATTCAGAATACAGATCCCTGAATTCAGGTGTATTGCTCAGAATGTGCTCAATTTCGTCGAGAGGCCGGAACCCGTGCAGCATCCAGAACTCAGTGAGGGCGACGTGGACTTCGGGTTTGTGGTTGTTGTCTTTATAGTTTCGGGTGGGTGCATCCAGCGGAATGTGTTGCGCTTCTTCGCGGGAAAATCCGGCTTCTGCCTGTGGTTTTGATGGATGCACCTGTATGGACAGCATATCCTTTGCATCCAGGATTTTCATCAGATAGGGCAGACGGCTGTCGAATGTCCGGCTCACGCGCGGACCCAGCCATGTTTCCGGGGCTGTGGAAAGGAGATGATCCAGAGGAACGTCTTTGTTTGATAGTCTGGCGATGGATGGACTTTTGGGATGGGCTCCCAGCCAGAGTTCGGCACATGGTGTCGAGGAGGAATCGGATCGTCCCAACAGAGAGGGAATGAACCGATACCCTCCCCAGGCATAGTGTTGAATCTGTCCGATGATGGGTATCAGACACGGCATGGTTTCAGCCGCCGTCATTGCGCGGTCTCCCGTTTGGTATATGGTATGAGTGGAACGGTTTTTGGAATTTCTGTTCGTCGCAAGACTGTCTCAAACGACGTTAAACATACAAATAATCCGGCTGATTTTCAAATGATTTTCCGGCGGAACGGACAGGTGGATACTGATGTGGAGCAACGATGGCTATGAATACAGCTTGGAGTCTTAACCTGGAACAAAAAAACGCCGCCCCACTCTGATCGTGAGGCGGCGTTTGGACGTTTGTACCATCAGCATGTGAACGGCTATTTGACCAGCGCCATTTTTCTGACCTGGTGAAACTCGCCCGCGCGCATGCTGTAGAGATAGAGTCCGGAGGGCAGGTCTCCGGCATCAAAGGTGATCTGATGGGTACCGGCCTCAAGGGTCTGATCCACCAGTGTTCGTACATTCCGGCCGAGCACGTCAAAGACTATTATGGTCACCTGTTCCCGGTTTTTCAGCTGAAAGGCGATCCGGGTTTCCGGGTTGAAGGGGTTGGGATAATTCTGTCCCAGAGCATAGGTCTTGGGAGGTGTCACCTGTACCTCGAGAGTTTCCGAGTACGTCAGGGATCCATCGGTGTCGATCTGCTTCAGCCGGTAGTGATAGACTCCCACCTCTACATCGGTATCCGCAAAGGTGTAGGACTGTGCCGATTGGGTCGAGCCCGCTCCTGAAACAAATCCAATCTTTTCAAACGAATCGCCGGTACGGCTTTTTTCGATATCGAATCCGAAATTATTGGATTCACCCATGGTATGCCAGTTCAGGACGACACGGCTGCCCGTCAGATTGTGTTCGACCTCTGACTGAAAGGTGGTGAGTTCCACGGGCAGGGTGATGTCGCCGGTATATTGTACATCATCGTTGGTGGTCACGTATTCGAGTTGATAGTTTGTACTCGCAAAGGGTCCGGAAGTGATATTTTCGAACATCACGATCAGAGTATCTCCCGGTGACCAGGCTGAACCCTGCGCATCAAAGTCATACAGGTTCAGTCCCCATCCGCCCCCGTCAGCGCAGGAGTCGGGTTGAGTGGTGTCGGAGAGATCGGATGTCAGCAGGGCTGTAAACTCCCACTCGTCTTCGGCGGGCAGAGAGCTGTCGGGATTCTTGACCGTTCCGGTCACGAGTTTGGGCAGGAGCTGAGCCTGCCCGGCCGCAGCCAGAACGAGAATACTGAGAATGGAAATCCATATCCGTTTTGTAAACATGATTGAGCCTCCTCATAAACAGGTCAGGCGATATGACAAGGGTTAGGAACTGACCCGGACAGCCTCTGAAAGGAGGCTGTCCGGACAGGATCGACTAGTTTTGTGGCCAGATATCCGGCGCGTCTGTGGTGACACTGATCAGGACGGGATCGCCCGGTTCCAGCTTAAAGTTATCTCCCGCTTTGGTGCTGGGAATCCAAAAGGTTCCAAAGCTGTTGGACTCGGCGTCTATCTTGTAGACGGCCAGCACACCACCGCCAATCGCTTTCGCGAGATCATCAGCGGAGCTGATATCGGTGCGATCCATGGGAACGATCAGTTCGTTATACGAGACGGCGTGGCTCTTGTTCAATTGAAATTGAGTGTTCATGTGTTCGGGTACCTGACCGGTGTAGAACCATTCGCCGGTTCCCGATTCGTTTACCGAAATGAGTACAGGCATACCGGCCTGGAGAGGAATCGTATCGCCAAACTGGACGTCGGCCAAAAAGTAACGACTGAACCGATTGGTATTGGGGTCCAGTTGATAGACGGCCTCGATACCGGGAATGGACTGTGTCAGTGTGGCGGCATTGTTAACGCCAGCCAGGGTCAGGGGCATGGAGATATAGTTGTATTGTGCCCGCTTGTGTCCGGTCAGTTCAAAGCCGATTTTGGCCACCCGTTCGCTGCTTGCGGAGGCATTGTCGCTATCCAGGGCCTGAACGCAGTAATAGCTCTTTGCCCGGGAGGCGGCGACCACATAGGCCGTATCCTGAACCGTGGCCAGCAGCTGTCCCTCTGTCTCGGGATCAAAGTAGGGATCAGAGGGATGGGTGTAGACATTGTATTTGATGCCAAAGGTTTCAGCTTCGCCATTGACGCCCAGAGTCACCCGACCCCAGCTCAACCGGACCGCAACGCCTTCTTTTTGTGCATAAAGATAACCCGGTGCCTGTGGAGCGATATTGTCCTCTGCTCGTCCTCTTCCCATGGCGGCGCCGGATACCGACTGTACCTGATCGGCGCTTGCCAGCGTGGTAGCCTGCCCTTTGTCTTTCAGGGTCCTGATGGAGGTTGTTTTCCTGACCACAGCCTGTGGTTCGACGTTCTCAATCAGCAGTCGTCCGTCGTCTAGCATGGTGCTCATCTCTGCTGTTGCGGCGGGTTGTGCGTTGGGATCTATCACCGCCCGGACCCAAAAGTTGGATTCAAAGTTGTCTCCCGTGGGGATGATGACACGCATGGAATCTGCTCCCGAGCCGGTCGTGTCGGTTGCCGTGACCGTATGCCAGTGAAAGACGCGATGGTCGATTTCCCGATAGATCTGATAGTAATCGATGAGGTTGTTCGACGCGATTCCCGGATGATTTTGTGAGTAATCCCAGGTCAGGATCACAAAGCCACCCTGATCACCTTCGCCGCTTTGACCGCGATAATCGTCAACGATCAGAGTGTCGGGTGCATCGATGACAGCTTCCTCCACCATGATGGGATCGGATTTGCTAAAATATTGGGCATATCGATCATTGTCTACAGAAACTGAAATCACCAGACTGTCGGTTGCGATACTGGATTTCAGGGTGAAAAGGCCAATCCCGTCATCCAGGGCCTGGGAGCCGGCAGGCATTTGCAGTTCACTGTGTGAGAGATTGCTGGACAGATTGATACGTTCCGGAAAGTTCGCATCCACATCACCGGAATTGTCCAGAGCGATAACCTCGATCTGAAATGGAACACCTCTCACGGGATTGCCCGGCAGTTTCAGGGCGATATCAAAGTGATTGGCGATACGGTCATTAACCGCAATGGCTCGTGTTTGCCAGTTGCTGTTGTCAACTTCTGCCACAGGTGTTGAATTGTCACTGACATCATCAAACACGACACCATAATCCGCAAAACTCACCTGACCTTCGGTCTCTGGCAGCCAGTAGAACTGATCGATACCTTGCAAAATGACACGGCCCTGGGTCCCGTTTTCTTCATTGGGAGCCTTTTCGGTCACTTTGAGCAGGGGAACGGTGGTCAGGATCGGAACACCGCCTCCCATGATCAGGTTAAAGTCTTCTTTTTGAACCGTGCTGTTTTTCAGATCCTCGCTTACCAGCGCTTCGACACGGGTGGTGCTGATGGTTTTGGCTCCCACGATCGCCGGTCCGGCTTTGTCTTTTTCCTTGTTGAGACCAATGGGAAGCGGGGCCATCACGTTGCCCGCCCAATCGGCAAAGCCCCTGCCAGCCTCCACAACCACATCCGGTACATCGCCGGTATCGCCAAAATAGTCAGTCGTGTTCAGCTTTGCAGTTCCAGCTTCTTGAATTTGAAGATACACACCCAAGGTGTCGCTGCCTCTGATGACAAACAGATCTTCGTTCAATCCCAGGATGGTTCGGTACCCCTGCAGATAGTAGGAGAGAACCTGCCAGTATTCGCTGTTAAACGATGTTTTGGGATAGACCGCCGATGTATCATCGAACACAAAGCGGAGATGATCCAGACGGCCGTTTTTGTTGATATCCACCGTTTCGATGGAGACCAGATTGGGTGCGATATCATCTTTTTGGATTTTCACGTCCGAGAGGGTCTCTTCCATGGTTTCATAGTTGAGGGACAGATCCTCATCGTATTGATCGTTTTCATTGCCCACAGAATCCACAACCACACTGCTGTGCAAAAAGTTGACGGCACCACTGTCGTTCCGGGTCCATTCTTCGGCTGTGTGGTGGAGATAAAAGATATTGTCGTATCCGGAGGGGTCCAGGCTGGTGAAATAGATACCATTGCCCGGAGCCGAGCCCACATCAGTGCCCGGTGTTTTGACATACCATTGAAATTTTTGTCGCGATGAGGGCAATATATAGGCAGTCCCTTCGGTGGTGGGCCAGTAGGACGGACTGGGCCAGTTGACGCGAATTTTTTCACTCAGGGTCAGTCGGATTTTTCGTTTGCCGGCGGTATAGGACCTGATGATAGCGGGCCCTGCCCGGTCCAGCACCTCGACGATGCGATAGTTGTTTTCGGACAGGATGCGATCACTCTGATACAGGTCTGCAGCAAAGCCTCCGTTGACCTGATCCAGGTGTCCCTGTGGTCCCATGGGGTTGTTGTAGCTGATCTGGGGCAGGATACCCGTATTCGGTGTGCGTTGTCCGTCAGCGGCCAGAGGAATTCGAAAGGTCGTGTTGTCGAGCCATTCTCCTTCGGAACCAATGTTGACAATACCGGGGCCGGTGATATCAAAGCCTTCGGTGGACAAGCGATCGGTATTCATGACATGATCAAAGATCACATCGACATAATCCAGATATCCCCATCCATTGGCACCGCCGGTCTCTTGTTCCTCGGGTAATGCGACATCCCGTGTCAGGACCCGAATGATGTTGGGATAGATTCCGTCCAGAACAGGAATGATGGGTCCACGCCGAACGGTAGGATCGGTGACTCGGGTGGGGGGTTCAGCGGCGATGGAGACGCCATTGCCGTTGCCATTGATATCATCCAGCATATCGGCACGGCTGAACTGGACGGTGCCGGTATCATTTTCGGTGACGAATGCGCTATCCAGTTCCACTTCAAAACTCTGAGCATTACCGCGGTCGGGATAGTGAATCGTCTGTATACCCTGGGCAATCCCGGGATCGCCGGACATATAAAATGTCAGCGTGGTATCGTCGCCTGCAAAGGTGGAGCGATTGACCATTTCACTAAAGGTGATCCAGACACGCTTGCTTACCAGGGCCTGGGGCAGAGGTTGTCTGCGCATGTCGTGGATGCGGGTGGTATGCGCGCTGATGATGGCCGGTCCGGCACGATCCATGACCCGTAGTGTCTGTTCCTCGGCGGCGTAGCGCTGGTTTGTTTCATCATAGGGGATATCCGCCCGGATCGAATCGGCAGCACTCGATGGTGGATTGTAACTCAGATCCATCTCGATACCCGTGTTGGGGCTGATGGAAGTGAGCCAGATGGTCAGCCGGGTATGGTTGTCATAATAGGGTACATACACATCTTCATACCATGCGCTTTCGGATTCGACACCGCTGATGCTGGCTCCCAGTCCCGTGAACATCCCTTCCGGGATAGTCGTTATTGAGGGATCCATGGGCTCGCTCCAGATGATGTCTACCCGATCCAGGTAACCGTCATAGGGTGTTTCATTGCCGGGGTCACCCTCTGCAGCTTCGGAGTGGCCGCTGCCATCGTCATAATAGTAGGCTCGTCTGATTTTGGGTTTGATGCCGTCCGTACACTTGAAAAAGTGGTTATCCAGTTCGATGGAATGCCAAAACGGGCTTACACCCACACGAAGGGCTCCTGCTGTAACCAGCTTGACTCGCGGCTTCAGATTGGTCGCGTAGGATCCGCGAATGGGGAGGTAAATCAAAGAGTCCCCTCTTCCTCCCGACGAGGTGTAGTGTGTTTCGATCGAATCCCCTCGAATGATATAACGTGTTCCCGGCGTATTGGTGGTCTCATCGTCATCCCCGTCAACATTCAGATCCACCAGAAACGAGGTTCCGGTAAAGTCGTCATTCAAAACGTTCTGGCCCCCACCTGAATTTAAAATAGCCAGCTTGATCCAGCGGGCGTAACCGGTATCCATGGGATCCGTGGTTGCCCGCGTGGTGATGGTCCCCAATTGTGCAAAGGAGAGTCCAGAACAGATGAGGACAATCAGGGTGGTCAGCAGTAACGGTTTCAGTCTCATTATCCTTCCTCCACAGCTTATACAAGGTGACTCGTGAGCGAGTCTGGTTGGATTCAAAAGCAATTCGATAACCCTTACGCAAATACAGTGCCAACGGTATTGAACGCACTATCGTTATGGAACGGTTTTAATGACTCGGGTGAACGGTATGGTTTTTAGATGTTTGGCATCACGAGCCTTTCCGGATGTTGTGGCGATGCTCGTTTCGATCTGTGCTCTGGTGATCATAAAGCGTGTTTTGATGAAACATTTGTGCGTGTTTGAGACATTATAGAGATGGGGAATAAATGGGTCCGGGAAACCCTTGGGATTTGTACCGGATTGTCGTATATTCAATAGAGATTATATGGAGAGCTCGGTTAAACATATCCCGTGGGGGACCACGGCGTTCATGGAAAGGATGGGGTGTTCATCGAACATCACCCGGGTGCGATATGAAAATTTATCGATTTGACAAAGGATACCGTTATCTGGTTCGGTATCGGAAAATTGTCGGTGTCCTGGCCAAATATGGTTTTGCCCAGATTCTCGATCAGCTCAACCTGGCCAAGATGGTGCGATGGTCTTTTTTTAAGGGCAGTTTGTCGCGAAAAGGGTTTGCCCGGTCCATGAGCACAGCGGCCCGACTGCGGCTTGCGTTGGAAGAGTTGGGTCCCACGTTTATAAAAGTGGGGCAGTTGCTGAGTACGCGCTCGTTTCTGTTGCCTGCCCATTATATTGAAGAACTTGCCAAACTACAGGACAGAGTCAAGCCCGTTCCCTTTGAAACCGTCCGGGTGATGCTGGAAGAGGATCTGGAAGCCCCTCTCTCTTCCGTCTATTCCGAGTTTAACACCGAGCCCATAGCGTCCGCCTCCATGGCTCAAGCCTACCGGGCCCGACGGATCAGTGGAGAGCATGTGATCGTCAAGGTGCAGCGACCCGGCCTGCGCCAGCTTGTCGATGTGGATATGGCGATTCTGCATGACCTGGCCAAGCTAATGGAGCGGCATATCGAAGAGAGCCAGCAGTATAATCCGGTTTCCATCGTGGAGGAGCTTCGACGGTCCATGATGAGAGAGCTTGATTTTACCAGTGAAGCCAGGAGTGTGGAACAGTTTCGGAATAATTTTCGTGACGATAAAAACGTTCATGTGCCACTGATCTATTGGGACAGTTGCACATCCAGGCTATTGACACTCGAGTACATCGACGGAGTCAAGATCTCAGAGACGGAAAAACTTAAAGCCGAAGGGCTGGATTTAACTCGCATCGCCGATGTGGGCAGTGAGTTTATATTTGCTCAGATCTTCGAGTATGGATTCTTTCATGCCGACCCCCATCCAGGTAACCTGTTCGTCACCCGCGAAGGTCGGATTGCTCCCATCGATTTCGGTATCGTGGGGCGACTGGATCAGGATCTCCTCGATCATATTTCAGATCTCACCATTGCCGTCTGGAAACGAGATGTCCATTTGATTGTGCGCGTGCTCATGGATCTGGGGGCGATCTCATTGGATGCCGATACCCGGGATTTGCAGTTTGAGCTGTCGGAATTTCTCCACAGATACTATGGTTTACCGTTGAGCAAAATTGATACAAAACTGTTGGTAAACGAGGGCATGGAGATCATATCACGGCATCATCTCCGGATTCCCTCAAACCTGACGCTGTTGATCAAGACCGTTGGCACCTATGAGGATTTGGCCCGAAAGCTGGATCCTGATTATAATTTTATCAGCCATGTCCGACCCTATATCAAAAAACTTGTTTTCCGCCGGCTGGATCCACAAAAAATTGGATATGAAACGTCCAAAACGGCTCGGGATGTTTATGATCTGATCAAGGTGATGCCCCGTGAGATGGAACTGATTCTTCGAAGAATGCGTCAGGGACAGATGGCTGTCGAACTCCAGCACCGAGGGATTGACAAATTTATTCAAGAGATCGATCAATCTGCCAATCGACTGTCGTTTTCTCTTATTATCGGATCCCTGATCGTCGCCTCTTCCTTTATCATGCTATTGAACAAGGGCCCCCTTCTTTTTGGATATCCCTTGCTGGGTGTGATCGGATTTAGTTTTGCCGGTTTCTTGGGTGTGGGGTTGGTGATCAATATCATCCGATCGGGCCGTTTATAAACCTGTTTTATGATGAGATGCAATTCGATATGAAAACCATAAGCAAATCCCTGAATGTTGCAAACCGAATAGACGAAACCGATCAAGTGTTTCGGACCATCGGTCAGATTGGCGACCAGCTCCAGGTGCCGGTATATGTGGTCGGGGGCTTCGTTCGGGATCTATTGCTGGGCCGGGGCGTCAAGGATATTGATTTTGTGGTTGAAGGCGATGGACCTGATTTTGCTAAAGCGGTTTCACGGGAATTGGGGTCCACCCGTCTGGCGATCTACCGGACATTTGGAACGGCCATGGTTCAGCTGGACGATGCTATCCTGGAATTCGTCGGCGCCAGAAGCGAAAGTTATCGCTCCGAATCGCGGAATCCGAATGTTCGGCAAGCAGATTTACAGGCCGATCTGACCCGTCGTGATTTTACCATGAATGCCATGGCGGTGGCTTTAAACTCGGACCGATATGGCGATTTGATCGATCCTTTTCACGGCCAGCGGGATCTGAAAAAACATTTGATTCGCACCCCTCTGGAACCGGAACAGACGTTCTATGATGATCCCCTTCGTATATTGCGTGCGATTCGGTTTGCTTCGCAATTGAATTTTGATATTGATCGCCCCACACGGGAGGGCCTGGAGCGTGAGGCGCACCGATTGTCTATCATCTCCCAGGAACGAATTACCGATGAGCTGTTCAGCATTCTGGCGACACCCAAACCCTCGGTGGGTTTGGAATGGATGGACCATACAAATGTATTGGAGAGTGTGCTGCCCGAAATGGCCCGACTCAAGGGTGTCGATCAGATCGGTTCTCATCGGCACAAGGACGTGTTCAAACACACCCTGAAAGTGGTGGACAATGTGGCCCTTGTTTCGGAGGACATTCGCTTGCGCTTTGTGGCTCTGTATCACGACGTGGCCAAGCCGGTGACCAAGGCGTTTCAGGACGGTGTCGGCTGGACGTTTCACGGCCATGAGGAGATCGGTGCCCGAATGATGAATAAAATCGGAAAGTGGTTGATTATATCGAATAATCTTTTAGATTTTAGGAAAAAGATGATTCGACTCCACCTGCGTCCCATTCATCTGGCGGAAGAAGGTGTGACCGATTCCGCCATCAGGCGTTTGCTATTTCAGGCGGGCGAGGATGTCGATGATCTGATCACCCTGTGCCGGGCGGATATCACCTCCCAGAATCCCCGTCGCGTGGCCAAGCATCTGGCGAATTTTCATCGATTGGTGGAGCGAATGCAGGTTGTCGAAGAAAAGGACCGCATCCGCCAGTTTCAGCCTCCGGTTCGAGGGGATGAAATCATGAGCGTCTGTGGCATCGGTCCCGGCCCGATGGTTGGCCATATCAAGAAACACATCGAGGAAGCCATTCTTAATGGTGAGATTCCCAATGAATATCAAGCCGCATATTCCTATCTGCTCCGTCTCAAAGATGATCTGCTCGATCAGGGCTCTCCTCCCTCTCCGTCCAAAGAGATCTGAGTCCCATGAGCGGGTCCCTGCCATACCCTCTTTTCCGGTATTTGATATATTGGCTCTCTTTTATGTTTCCGGTGGCGTGTCTGGCCACTGTATACTGTCGGTTCCCCGAACGGCAGGTCTACAACGACGCTGCTGGATAAGGTTTAAACGCGTACACCGGGTTCGTGACAGGGATATAATCGGAGGGAATGTATTTCTGGATAACGAGTCTAATCAACCGTATCGTTGATGGACGCAGGGGGTGCGAATAGCGCTATCGTCTAAATTCCAATGAGATGACGAAACTTTTAAGGGGGGGCTACGTCTTTATAAGAAGCTTCTCAGATCTTATCCTGAACTGTCTATCGAGTCTAGTGATATTTTTTCTCCTTTTTGTTCATAATATGTCAAACAATCCTGTTTCCGGGCGTGAACTCCCGGTCAATACAAATTTTTGCATGAGGAGGAATGAGCATGGCTTTGGAACCCAAAACGGATGCCGGTTTGTTGAGTCGAATTATCAACGTATTTTTTGCTCCATCGGTAACCTTTAAGGCGGTAAAGCAACGGCCCTCCTGGTTGGTGCCGGCATTGATTTATGTGGTGATCTCGCTGGGTATTATGCTGGTTTTGCGTCCGGTGATTCAGAAGGAGCAGGTTCGCGAAATTGAAAGTCGTATGATGGACCGTGGAATGAGTCAGCAGCAGATCGATCAGACGATAGAACAATCACAGAGCGTGACGAAATATTTCATCTATCCTGCGACGGTTGTCGGCCCTTTTATCGTCTTTGTGATCACCGCTGCCATCTGGTTGTTTGTCAGCAAAACCATCCTGGGAAGCCAGGTAACATTCAAGCAAATGCTCGGGGTGGTGGTGTATAGAAGTTTTATTCCGTTGTTGGGATCCCTGATCAAACTGCCAATCATGTTGTCCCGCGAGACCGTAAAGATCCATTTCAGCCCGGCCACGTTTATGTCCGATTCCATGTCGGAGAGTTTTATCTATCAGTTTTTGAGCAAACTTGATCTGTTTAACGTCTGGTCGATCGCGGTGCTGTGTATTGGTATCGCGGTGGTGTCGGAAAAGGACATCAAGAAGGTCTGGCCGTGGGTGGTTTTGCTGTACGCGGTTTGGTATCTGATCACATCAGCTTTCGGCGGGATTATGGGTTAATCCTTCAAGTGTCAGAACGGTTCGTTAAATACAGATATTCAATGTTTTGAATCAGAGTGTGCGGAGTCTAATATGAATCGGAGTGTCGTTTGCCTTGTTTTGATTGGAGTGCTGGTGTGTGTGGGATGGGCTCAACCGGATGCCGAGCTGACGCTGGATCAGTGTATCGATATTGCGTTGAAAACCAATTCGCAGCTCAGAAACGCCGAACGACAGGTCGAGGTGTCTGGAACACAGCTGACCGATGCCTGGTCCTCTTTTCTGCCCACCGTGAACACGTCATTCAGTTCAGGTAAATTTATCCAGGGGGCTCGATCCACCCGCATGGACGTACCGGTGGATGTGGATCCGGTGACAGGACGGGTTATTTACGAAGAACGTGAAATCGATCAGGAGAGCACCAATCGATATTCGCATTCAGCCAGCATTACCCTCAACCAAAAGATCTGGGATTTTGGCCGCAGTTCGAATACCGTTCGCCAGGTAAAGGCCTCAAAGTCGGCTGCCCGACACAATGCCAGGGATGTTCGTCGGGCGGTTATCCTCAATGTCAAGCAAGCCTATTATCATCTGCTCAAAGTGAACAAGTTGAGAACGGTTTATGAGCAGGCTGTACAACTGGCGGAGAAACAGGTCGATGAAGCTCAGGCCCGGCTGGACATCGGACTCGCGTCGCAGGCGGAAGTCTATGAAGCAAAGGTCAATCTGGGTACCAACCGGGCTCAATTGATTACTCAGGAGAACGCTGTAGAGATGGCCAAAGCCGATCTCAATTTTGCACTGGGTCGGGATGCCGATACGTCGGTCCAGGCTATAGAAGACAAGAGCCGTCCGACGTTTCCATCGTTTTCCCTGTCTAACGCACTCGAGGTGGCGCTGGAACAAAATGAATATATCAAACGACTGGATCTGGAAGCCAAGAGTTACCGCTTTGCCATTCAAACCGCCAAAAGCCGGTTCATGCCCAGTGTGGGAATGCGTCTTACTTATCAACGCAACAATGATGATATCAGCAGGGTTTACTCCACCGAGTTGGATCGTGATTTCAGTGCCACCATCGGAGTGGGGATGGATTTGAATGTTTTCAATGGCTTTGCGGACAAGGCGGCGGTACAGAGACAAATACTGAATTATGAGATGGCGGTCGAAAACTTGAAAGAAGCCAAGCGGGTTTTGACGGCAGATGTCAAGCAATATTTCATCGAGTTGGAGGCGTACCGGGACCTGCTGGAGATTAACAGGGAAAATATTGAAGCGGCGCGAGAAAATTTGCGCCTGCAGCTAGAGAAACGCCGAGTGGGATCGGGGACGGAGCTGGAGGTCACTCAGGCTCAGGTAAAATTGACCGAAGCGCAGAGTGAGTTTGTCCGGGCAGAGTATGATGCCAAGATAGCTCTGGCCCGATTGGAAAAGGTGATGGGCAAAAACGAGTATTAATTCATCCATGGGCATGTTTGCCCCTAAACAGAACAATCTGTCCAGAAGAAAGCGGTTGAGGTCAATTATGTCAAAACGCACAAAAATTATACTGGCCATTCTTGTGGCTATTGTCCTGGTGGTGATGGTGGTGGTGAGTCTCACCAAGAGCAGTGGTGATGCGATCGAGGTTTCCGTTGCCACGGTCGAACAGGGGGATATCACACGTACCGTATCCGGTTCGGGCCGGGTACAGCCGGAGATGGATGTGGACATGTCCGCCCGAATTTCCGGAGAAATCACTCATATCCATGTTGAAGAAGGCGAACGGGTGGAAAAGGGAGAGTTGCTCGTCGAATTGGATCGACAGCGATACGAGGCGGCAACCGATGAGGCCCGGTCACAACTGCTGGCGGCGCGGGCTGAATACAAAAAAGCCAAGGCAGATTATCAGCGGGTCAAGGACCTCTATAGTCAGGAATTGACCTCAAAAGCCGATCTGGATGCTGTCGAGGCCGCCATGATGTCCGCCGAAAGTAATGTTCAACGCATGCAGGCACATCTGAAACAAGCCTCCGATGATCTAGAGAAAACGCGTCTGTTGTCTCCTCTGAGCGGTGTGGTGGTCAAGTTGTACAAGGAAGAGGGAGAAATCGCCGTGGGTTCCCAATTTCAGGCAGATCCCGTTCTCAATGTCGCGGATTTGACGATGATGGAAGTTCTCACCGAGATCGATGAAAACGATGTGGTGTATGTGGATATCGATGAACCGGCAACGATTGAAGTGGATGCCATACCGGATACCACCTTTTCGGGTGTGGTCTCCGAGATCGCCCATATGGCGACGACGAGGGGAATGGGAACACAGGAACAGGTGACCAATTTCGAAGTGAAAATCGCGATAACCTCCGATGTCAGTCGGTTGCGACCCGGTATGTCGGCGACGGTGGATATCGACACCGAAACCCATAGCGAGACTCTTTATATTCCCATACAATGTGTCACGGCCAGGGAATTGAAAGCCGACAGCACCCAGGTGGCGGATTCTGCTGACAATCCGAAAGACCGCTCTCAATCCAAAAAGATGGAAGAAGTTGTTTTTGTGGTCAAAGACAATCAGGTTCAGCAGATTCCTGTCGAGACCGGAATCAGCGATGATACCCATATCGAGATCGTTTCAGGTCTTGAAACCGATCAGACCGTGGTTTCGGGTAGCTATCGTGCTCTTTCCAAAGAACTCGAGGACGGCAGCGAGGTCACGATCAAAAAAGATGTGGGATATCGACAGGAAGAATAGTCAGGGTCTGCGATGTTCCGCAGCAGATCCAGATGTATCGACGACAAAAGAGGAATGACGATGCTGATAGAGTTAACAAAAATTAAAAAGACGTACGAGATCGGTGAGGTTCGTGTGGACGCATTGAATGGCGTGGATCTCATACTGGCCAAGAACGAATATGTATCCATTATGGGACCATCGGGGTCGGGGAAATCCACATTGATGAATGTTCTGGGGTGTCTGGACACGCCGACGAGTGGGATCTATCGTCTCAACGACGTTGATGTCAGTGATATGAATGACGATCAGCTTGCCGAAATCCGAAACCGGGAAATCGGGTTTGTCTTTCAGACATTTAACCTGCTACCGAGGGCGGATGCGTTGCACAATGTAGAGTTGCCGCTCATCTACAATGGCACTCCGACGTCGCAACGACGGGAACAGGCAGAGGAGGCTCTGACCAAAGTGGGTCTCAAGGATCGGATGCATCACAAGCCCAACGAGCTTTCCGGAGGACAACGTCAGCGTGTGGCCATTGCGCGGGCATTGGTGAACTATCCCTCTATTATACTTGCCGATGAGCCAACGGGTAACCTGGATAGCCGAACCGGGGATGAGATAATGGAGATTTTTGAATCCCTGCACGAGGGTGGTAATACGATTGTGTTGGTGACTCACGAAGAGTATATCGCCGAACATTCCGACCGGATCATTCGGCTGCGAGATGGTGTGGTGGAACGGGATGAAGCTCGCGTGGCTCAGCCGGTTTAATTGAACAGGGGATCTTTGCGTTATGAAGTTGCTCATATATGTCTGGGAAGGCGTCAAGATTGCCTTTGAAGCGCTAAAATCCTACAAGTTGAGATCGATTCTGACAACCCTGGGCATCGTGATCGGCGTGATGACCGTGATCACAATTGTGGCGCTCATTCAGGGACTCAACCAAGCTTTTACGGAGCAGATTTCAATGTTGGGCTCCGATACGGTCTATGTGGAAAAATATCCCTGGAACATGGCGGGGGGCTCTTATTGGGTCTACCGCAACCGCCCCGATGTGACCATTGAGGAGGCCAGTCGCGTAGGCGAGTTGTCCAGGTATGCCAAAGCGGTGGCGCCCACGCTGTACACCCGACGGACCATTAAATATGCGGACAAGACCGCAGAAGGCGCTCTCGTGATCGGAACCACGGCGGCTTATCTCTACACGGCCGATGCCTTTCCCGAATACGGCCGCTTTTTGACACGAAACGATGTGGATCACCGTCGCGCGGTATGTATGCTCGGGCATGAGGTGGCCCGGACACTGTTTCCCAACCGGGACCCCCTTGGGCAACGGGTCAATATCGATGGTCATAAATACAGAGTGATCGGTGTCCGGGAAAAACGGGGATCCTTTTTTGGCAACAATCTAGATGCATGGGTCTATATTCCCATCGGATCCTTTCAATCCGATTTCGGGACACGATATCGATCGGTGCAGATCGAAGTCAAGGTTGCCGACCCTGCAATGATGGAAGATGCCCGATATGAATTGACCGGTATCATGCGTCGGATTCGCGGATTGTCGGGAGATGAAGACAATAATTTCGCGATCAATCAGCAAGACATTCTGATGGAGACCTATAACAGCCTGACCGGCACGCTGTGGGCTGTCGCCATTGGTGTGGGATCGATCTCCCTGTTGGTGGGAGGGATCGGTATTATGAACATCCTGTTGGTCTCTGTCACCGAGCGAACACGTGAAATTGGTATTCGTAAAGCTCTGGGTGCCCGACGACGGGATATCCTGGTACAGTTTCTGATCGAGTCCATGATGATCTGCGCTCTGGGTGTGGTCATCGGAATCGGGATAGCCGTCGCGTTGTCCAAGACCATTGCTTCGCTGACCCCCATTCCTGCCGCCATTTCGGTCTGGGTGGCCATTCTGGGTGTGGGATTTGTGGTCACGATCGGATTGGTATTCGGGATTTATCCGGCCAGCAAAGCCGCCCGGCTCAATCCTATCGAAGCGTTGAGATATGAATAGCCCCGGATCGCGCACCCCGCGAGAGTGACGGCCCCGGAGCTCTTAACACGACGAGGTTAATCGTGCAAATTGGTCAAAGTGTCCATATCTCTCTCAATGCCATCCGCTCCAACAAGATGCGGTCGGCATTGACCTTGTTGGGCATCATTATCGGGGTGATGACGATTATCGCCATGCAGTCTCTGGTCACCGGATTGCGCAAGAGTCTGAATGAACAGATCAGTATGCTGGGTTCCAATGTGTTTCAGGTTCAAAAATATCCGGCGATCAATACCGGGCATAATCGTCAAAAATACCGCAACCGAAAAGATCTCGGCATGAAGGAATACCTGGCCATCCGGGATTATGTGGATG
>CAYPUH010000029.1:0-4926 GCA_964413725.1 uncultured Cytophagia bacterium | reverse complement strand
TGTGGATGCTGCCCGCCAGGTCGGTGCCGAGTATTGGCAGAGCGGTGAGGAGTTGCGGTATGAGGACCAAAAGACGCTTCCCGATATTCACCTGTGTGGAGGCAACACGGCTTTTCTGGAGAATAACAGTTTTGAAATGGCGGAGGGTCGGTTTCTTTCGCAACAGGATATGGACTATAACCGCTCGGTGGTGGTCATCGGAAGCGACATTGCCAATATGTTGTTTCCCTATCAATCGCCGCTGGATCAGGATATTAAAATCCGGGGGCAGCGGTTCAAAGTGATGGGTGTATTCGCCGAACGCGGAGGGACGATGGGTGGGGGAAATCACAACAAGTATGCGGTCATTCCCATCGGTGCCTTTCTCAAGGTGTATGGAAAAGAGCGTTCCATGAATATCACCGTCCAGGCCAAAAGCGAGGCTCACTATCAACAAGCCATCGATCAGACCATCGGTGTTTTGCGGACCGTGAGAAAGGTGCCGCCAGGGGAGGAAAACGATTTCAGTATCTACTCCAATGACACTCTGATCGATTTTTTCGACAACATGACCAAATACGTCCGAATCGCGGCCATCGTCATCGCCTCCATCTCTCTTTTGGTTGCCGGTGTCGGCATCATGAATATCATGCTGGTGTCGGTAACCGAGCGGACACGTGAGATCGGAATCCGAAAATCCATCGGAGCCAAGCGCCGGGATGTGCTGTGGCAGTTTTTGATCGAGGCGATTGTTCTGTCCGAAGTGGGCGGGGTGGTAGGTGTCCTGATGGGATTGGGAATCGCCAAACTGGTCGATCTCATCTCTCCGGTTCCCGCTGCGGTGCCCGTATGGACGGTTGTTCTGGGACTGTTGTTCTGCTCCGCTGTGGGGTTGTTGTTCGGCGTCTATCCAGCCACCAAAGCAGCCCGGCTGGATCCCATCACCGCTCTGAGATATGAATAGAGATTGGCGGGAATTCTGACGGTTATATCGATGGTTACTGTTTGTGGACCCGTCAGAGTCCGTTCACTGCCGGAAATGAATTCTAGGCCATACGGATCTTGGCATGTCAAGCTCTTGTGTGCAGAGTGTCCGGATCCGGTCATATTCGATGGCCCGGTGATGGTCCTATCGGGTCAATGAGATCAGTGAAGGCGCAGGGTGTGAGATTTAGACAGGTGGACTCAGGCCCCTGATAATATCAATTGACGGTCATACAAATGTATGCGTGTCCGGTTGGCACACCGGACCTCATTTCGGGGAGGTTCTATGGAGATTCAAGAGCAGATCGTTGATCAGGTCATCGTACTCTCCCTCGAGGGAGAGTTGATGGGAGGCAATGACGCCGATACGTTTAAAAGCGTTGTCGATCGTGCCATACGTAACGAACATGTGGATGTTGTGGTCGATTTGCAAAATGTCCGATGGATGAACAGTTCCGGACTGGGGATTCTCATCAGCGCTTTGACCAGTCTGCGGAGCAGCGGGGGCGATTTGCGACTGGCCAATCTCAATGATCGCTTGCGTCGGCCGCTTCAGATTACAAAACTGGATACCGTTTTCCAGGAATATGAAACCGTGGATGAGGCTGTGAACAGCTACCAGCAAGGGAGAGAATAATGTCGGAACTGACTCGCGAGGACATTCTCAATCGTGTACGAAAGGGAGAGTCGCTGGCCGGGTTGGATTTATCAGAAGCCGATCTCTCTTATGAATCTTTAAAAGAAGTTGATTTTTCCGGGAGCGATTTGACCAACGCTCATCTGCAAAATGCCAATCTGGAGGGTGCCAATTTTACCGGCGCCAACCTCACGGGTGCCTTTATGTTCGGCTGCAATTTATACGGCGCGGTCCTGGATCGGGCCGTTTTGGAAAACACCAATATGCAGGACAGCAATCTGGAAACAGCCTCGCTCCAGGATGCCAAAATGCATCATGTGGGCTTGTTTGGATCCATTCTGGATCACGCCGATTTCAAGCGTGCGGATTTGTCCCGCGCCCGTCTCAAACGAGCCACTCTGTATCACGCCTGTTTCGATGGTGCGGATTTAAGGCATGCCCATCTGGAACGAGCGGATCTGCGAAGTGCCTCGTTTCAACAGACCGATCTCAGGGAGGCATCTCTGAAACACGCTCTTTGGGATCCGGACCAGTTCAAATCATCGAACACAGAAGGGGCTGTGGGCCTTTGAGTTTTCGCTTGCGAAAGGCTTCTGTTTATTGTACTTTGCAGGTCCCATTAAGAACAAACCTGAACGATTATCTTACTACTCGACATGACCAAATGACGGGTGCAATTGTCTTTATCAATCAACAGGGATCTGTACGTTGAACGATACCTTTACAGCATATTTTAAGCAATATCGCGACCTCGTGGAATCCCGAATGCGGCAACGGTTGGTCAAAGCTGAACCTGTTTCTTTGTATGACCCCATGCGGTATGCCATTGAGTCAGGAGGAAAACGACTCAGACCGGTACTGGCTTTAATGGCTTGTCGAGCTGTAGGCGGCGAGGTGGAATCCGTTCTGGATGCCGCCATCGCGCTTGAACTGGTTCATAACTTTTCGCTGGTTCATGACGATATCATGGACCGGGATGATCTGCGACGCGGGCGACCTACGGTCTATAAAAAGTGGGACGAGAGTGTTGCCATACTCGCCGGCGATGCCTTGCTCATAGAAGCCTATCGTGCTCTCAACACCCTGCCACCCAATCTACTCGCCACCGCCTCCCGACACTTTTCCGACAGTATCCTCGACATTTGTGAAGGTCAGGCTCTGGATAAAGAATTCGAGTCCAGCGATCAGATCGTAACCGAGACCTATTTCGAGATGATCGGTAAAAAAACCGGACGACTGTTTGGTTTGGCTTGTGAAGTGGGGGCACTCCTCGGTGCGGGTGAGCAGGATCAACAAACAGCTCTATGTCTCTATGGCGAACGGCTAGGCTTTGCATTTCAAATTCAAGATGATCTCCTGGATGTTACCGCCGATGAGGAGGTTTTGGGCAAGGATATCGGCAGTGACCTGCAACAGGGAAAAAAGACTTTTCTGTTTATTCATGCCTGGGAGCAGGCAACCCCGTCTGACCGGGCGTTGTTGCACTCCCTGAAACAAAATGCAGCGGTGACACCCGCTCAGATCCGCGAGGTTCTCGATCTGTTCAATCGTACCGGTAGCCTTAAAGCTGCCCGCCAAGAGATCGATCTGGCTATGGCTGACGCCCGAAATGCCTTGTCAACCCTGCCGGATTCAGAGGCCCGGAGCTGGCTGATGCAGATGATTGAAACCGTTGCGACCCGCAATGCCTGAACCGACCTTTCCTCTGTTTCACTACCATCCCCAATTGAAGCCGGCGGTTCTGATAAAGACCGTTGATCAGGAGATGTGATGAGATTTTTGTTCTATCTGTTTGTCGGAGTGATTCTTTTTGTGGTTCTGGAACGCCTGGTCACCTCCGCTGCTCGCGGCGAATTGTTCAAACCCGGCGCCTTTTGCTCTTCGTTTCGACAGATCGGCAAGGATCTATGGCTTGGAGCCCGTCTCTTTGTGATCCTGTGGTTTGTCTATCTGCTTGTTACTTGGTGGGTACGGCATCAGGGATAAGCGCGGAGATCCCGACCGAGTTCCCGAATCTGCCGTTTCAATGCAGGGGCAGCAATGGACCGGCCATATGATGACCACGCCGCCAACAACTCCCCGAGTCTCTCCACATCATCATCATCCACAACCTCAAGAGACAGTATATCCCGAATGAGGCGATGCGCCTTCCTCCAGTTTTTATCCTGCCATAACTGATGTTGTGCGTTGAAAAAGGCGGCTTTGCAGTTGTGGCGAAACTCGTCGATGTCCGGATACCGGTACACACCATCCGCAAAAACCTCATAAGCCTCTAAAAATTTGCTTTGGTCAAAAAGTGTTTTCCCCCATCGATCGTACAGACTGATCTCGAAATCGATGTTGGAACGAGAGTCATGATTAAAGTCCTGTGCCAACAAAACGTAATCATAGGCCCGGGCATAATCATCCTCTTCCCGGCTCAGATAGGCCTGGTTGTAGGCTAGCAACCCCAACAGTTCGGTGTTGGTGATCACACGACCGTTGGAGTGTTCATGATAATATAGCTGATCCAACCCGATACGATGGATCTGCTTGTCGGGGTAGAATTGTGCCAGATATCTGGAATAGTTGTGCAGATTTTGCAGGATATCGTACCCCATGCCGGTTGTGTTTTCAACAATGAGATTTCGATCGGCGTTGGGGAATCGCGTATAGGTGTGTGTCGGGGTTTCAAAGGCCTCGGTGGGCCACCCCAGATTGTCACAAACCAGATTGTACAGTATGGTGCCGGCAACACAATTGTATTGTTGGTAATGGACCACGTCCACGAGGGTTGTGGCTTTTTCACGATAGTTGAGTAGATGGTGTGAGTGGAGGTAGGCAAACACTTTGCTGGTGGATCCCCTGTGATCAAAGTGATCGAGGTTGAACGATCCGAGACGATCCAGGAGTTTTTTATACCAATCGGTGTAGAAACGAAGCGTCGTTTTTGAATCGATCCCCGACAGGATAAAGGCGGCCTCGACAGCCGTAAATTCATCGAGCCTCTGATCGCGGATATCTTCGCGCAATGCTTGTTCCAGAGCGGCATGGCTGTTTTGGATAAAGATCGTTATGAGTAAACATGTTATCGGGACAAGACGAGTCATGACGTCCTCGGGTTGTGCGTATGGTCAGCAGGGTTTTACCTTTTCTTAACGATCCGGAACCGGATTTGGTTTCAGATTACTGCTATCTATAAAGGTGAAATGATGTTTTTCTAATACAATCATTCTTGGCCATCAATAAATTTTTGCAACAAAAAAATATTAACCAGAGTTCCCAGAGACCCTCAGAGAAAGAGAGAAAAATAAAGGGTATGGATGGTTTGAAACTGTAAAATCATT
>CAYPUH010000028.1:0-23440 GCA_964413725.1 uncultured Cytophagia bacterium | reverse complement strand
AAGTGAGGGGGACAGAGGTACCAAGAGACTGGGATACGAAGAGACTGGGAGCAGAAAAATTTGTCTGAGCGACCAAGTGTCCCAAAAGCCGAAACAGAGTTTCGCCATGTTATGGGGGCTCCCAAACAGAGTTTGGGAGCCAGCCGATAGCCAGCCGATACACAAGCTCAAGTTAGATCTGTTTGTCTGTCGGTTCTGGTCCCCCATTTACCCATTACGCATTCACCTTCTCCACCTGTTGCTGCAGCCAGTGTGCGGCGGTCCGGATCACCTTGTCCTGTTCCGGTTCGTTGTGAAGTTCGTGATAGAGACCGGGCCACTCGGTGAATGTGCACAGGTCTCCGGCATGCGAGGAAAACTCCCGGCTGGCGTCCACAGAGGTGATATGATCCTGATCCCCGTGCATCAACAGAACCGGGGTCTGGAGGTCATTGGCGTGTCTCAGACACCACTCCCCTGCCTGCAGGACCAGAAAGAACCGCGGGGTGATGCGGTCATGAGACAGAGGATCGTCACGGTAGGATTGCTGTATGTTGGGATCCCGGCTGATCCAGGCGGGATCCAGTTCATTGGAAATCGACAAGGACGGCCACAGCTTTTGCAGCAGAGCCCCAAAGGCCTGTTTCCACGCCGGTGCTTTGAAGGCGATACGAAGCAACGGAGCCGAGACCACGGCGCCTCTCATGGGAGGACGATGGCGAATAAGATGATAGAGAACCAGATTGCCCCCCATACTGTGGCCGTAGTAGAGTCGCGGAAGACCGGAAAACCGTTCCGAGTCATGGGTAAGAAAATCATTCAGATCATCCATCAACGCCTCATATCCGGGAAAGGAGCCGCGCTGTCCCTGAGATCGACCATGCCCTCGCAAGTCAAAAGCGCGAACGGCCAGACCCTGAAGATTCAGGGCCTGAGCCAGATGATCGTATCTGGAACTGTGTTCTCCGAGTCCATGTACCAGACAGATTTCAGCCACAGGGGGTGTCTCGGGTGTCCAGACCTGAGCATAGAGAGAAAAACCATCGCGGGTTTCAAACGTATAGATTTCGTGATTCATGACCCATCCTTTGCAGACCTCGATAAGCACTGCGGTTGTACAGGCCCCCTCCTGTTCCCGGGATTCGGGGCTGTGCACCGAATCCCCACCATCTTCAATCTGATCTCGTTACTCGTCGGCTGTTATTGTAACAGCCTGGACAGATTATGGTCTCGAGATCAAGTTCTATGAGACAAATTCGGTTGGTCAATAGATCGGCTTTAATGTTTCGAGAATCGTAATAATGTTACCCACATTCCGGACATCGTGACCGAACAGTAACATGCGATACTCTTGCTGCACCAATTCCAGGACATTGTCGGGATTGGCAAAACCCACCAGGGGGACATCGGCTGCATCACAGGCAGCCTTGACGCGTTCCCATCCAGCGAGGACCTCGGCGTGTTGTGTCTCACCCGGATGTCCGATATGAAAACTATAGTCATAGGGACCGAAAATCACCGCACCGATCCCGGGAACGCGAACGATCTCTTCCACATTTTCCATCCCCTCTTTATCCTCGATCATGACGATGGAGAGCAGATCCCCTTGCGGGTTGAGGGGCCAGACATCAGCATGATCCAGATAGTCGGGCATGGACAGCCCCCACAGATAAGCACACAGCCAGGGTGAGGCACCGCGGGTGCCACCGGGTTCAGACAGCGGATCAGATTCCGGACGGGTGTAGCGACAGGCTTTGATAATCTCCCGTGCCTGGTCGGCGGTCCGGACATGCGGCACCACCACACCATGGACACCGATGTCCAGTACTTGCTTGATCATCGCATGCGTGGGTTGATTGCCCTCAGCTGGGATCCGGACCAGTGTGGCGATATTGGGTTGCAAATTGCCCTTGGCCACCACCTCGCGTTTGGAGTTGAGGGCCAGGAGGAAATTCCGCAACGCGGAAATATCATAGGGTTGATGTTCCATGTCGATGAGGATATAGTCGACCATGGGCGTCTGTAGCGCCTCTTCATAGTCCGGATAGCCGTTCATATCCACCAGACCGGCGGCATTAGAAGGATGCAAGGCGCTGACCCAGATGCCACAGGGAATCTTGTCATGTTCTAGCTTGTCCACGATCTTGTTGAGATGCACGTCCTGCGCCCACAGCGAAACCGACAACAATACCGTCAACACTATAACCCATCGCTTCATAACATCCCTCCTTTTTTTTGCGATCCTGGCGCCTTCGCGTGATGTCATTGTTTTTCGAGTCCCTCTCGCTCGAGCCGCAGGGTCTTGATTTTATAGGGTGTCAATTCAAAGGCGACGCTGTTGTCCTCGACCGGCACCGGTTTCGATTCGCGTTCCAGCAGGTTGACAGACCAGGCCGCTCGAAGGGGGTGTAATGGACTCAGGCGAACCGGACAATTGCGTCCAAACCGTTCCACCAGGCGGACGATGAGTGCATCGTCCTGTTCCGCGCGCTTGACGGCCTCCACGGTCACTCCCTCCCCGTCAAAATCCAGTACACGGTGTGGCAGAGAGAGCTCGCCGTCATGGGGATCTGCAAGCACGACCTGCACGGGATCGTTGAGATCTAGAGCGGTGGTCAGTGTGCCTCCCTCTCTCCAGCTACCGCTATGCGGATAGATGGAATAGGTAAAGGTATGTTCTTCCTGATCCGACAATGGATCTGGGTTGGTGGGAGCCCGCAGCAATGAGAGCGCCATCATGCCATCGAATGCTTCATGGCCGTATTTGCAGTCATTGATAAGGCTTACGCCGCGGTCTGGTTGCGACAGATCCATCCACAGATGCGCATTCACTTCGAACCGGGCCTCGTCAACGGAATTGCCACGATAAGCGCTACGCTCGATGGTCCCATAGGCGATATCATAGGTGGCGGTTCGGGTGATGAGGGGCGTATCAAAGCGGCATTTAAGTAGCTTGTGCTGTTCATGCCAGTCCACCCATGTCTCGAAATCCACACGGTCGGAGCCCTGCGTCAACACAATGCGCTGAACCAGTCGTGACTGACCAAAGGAACGTCTCACCTCCACAGCCACCCGTACGGGTCCCTCTTCCACCACCCGGAGCTCGGGTTTTGGCAACGGAAATTCACGTTTGGTATAGGTCGACGCGATATCCCATGCATCATACTTTCCGGGGACATCCTCATAGAGATGCAGGTGATTGCCGCGTCCGCCGTCGCGGATGCACTCGCGATTCAGGGTTTTACTATACAGAGATACGAGTTCACCCTCGTCATTGAGTCGAACGATCAGGCGGTCTGTCTCCATTTCATGCTCACTGACGCGCGGGGCATCGAAACCTGTGGAGCCCCTGCCCTTGACGAGACGGTATGCGGTAATGCTGAACGGTTCCAGATCGGTCGCCGGAAAGACCAGAGAGGGATGGCAGTTCTTGTGATCGGTGACAAATTGATGCGGGACCTCATTGCCCCCGGGATCCAGAATGTGAATATCCCGTTCCTCTATCATGAGAGAGACGAGGGTATGAGGACGGGATTCGCGACCGTTAAAGATGAGCACCGCCTTGCCGTCGCCACGGGTATCGCACCGACCGGCGATTTCGTCAAGAGCCCGGTGCAGGAGATCTGTTCCGAGACCGAGGGCACGGTCGTAGGATTCGCGCAGGTCGAGATACACCTCGTGGATATGGGATCCGGGTAACGAATCGTGGAACTGGTTATTCAACACTTCTTTCCAGCCGGCTTCCAACTCCTCCCGTGGGTAGGGTAACGAGGTGAAGCAGGACCAGAGTTCGGCATTGCGATAGAGAAATTCACAGCGGCGGTTGAGCTTTTTCAGCCAGGCTTTGGTGGTGTGGACGCCACGGTGTTCTTCCAGATAGAGTTCGTCGTTCACCACCGACAACTCATCACCGGCCGTCTCGGCCTGTCGGGCGATACTGTCCAGTGCGCCCTCGATAGTGTTGGGCTGCGTTTGCGGCAGTCCGGGAAACGAGCGGTAGCGTTTCATGTACTCGAGCATTTCGGCATCAGGACCACCGCCCCCGTCACCCCAGCCATAGTTGTACAGACTCTCGCCGATGGTATCCTTGTGGGAAAAATTCTGCCAGTTTTCTGTCAGATGATCCGGATCCAGACTACCGATAAAATGAGTCGGCGGGATCACCGCCAGGACACGAGAACCATCCGGTCCCTGCCACCAAAAGGTATGCTTGGTCCATGGATTGGTATCGTTCCAGGTGATCATCTTGTGGGTGACAAAATAGTCCAGTCCGCTCTGCTGCAGAATCTGAGGCATGGTCCAGGCATTGCCGAACACATCGGGTGTCCAGCACGTTCTCGGCGTAACGCCGAATTCCTGTTCGATAAACGCCATCCCGTAGAGGATCTGGCGCACAAAGGACTCGCCAGAGACGAGATTGCAGTCGGGCTCCACCCAAAAGGCACCGATCACTTCCCATCGTCCTTCCTGAATTCGCTGCTTGACCTGTTCATATAACGCCGGATAGTTTTCTTTCATCTCCTGGTACATGAGGGGCTGACTCTGGGAAAAGGTATAATCGGGATATTGTTCCATCAATCGAAGGGTGGTGGCGTGCGTACGACCCAGTTTGCGTACAAATTCCGCATGCGTCCAGAGAAAGACCACATCGAGATGAGAGTTGCCTGCCAGGTGCAATAAACCGCTCTGTTTGAATCGATCGCTTTCGTACACCTCCCGACGCAGGATCTCACGGGCCTGCACCGCTTGCGCCCTCAGAATGGCAGGATCATTTTCATTCTGATCGATGGCCCAGATGCATGTCTCCAGAACATCCTTGAGAAAGGAGACCACCAGGGGATTTTGATCGGGGACGGTCATCACGTTATAGACCGCTCGAAAATCCCAATAGGTATCGTTCATTTCCTGATCCATGGCCGCCAGCTGGGAGATTTCGATGGTCTTGACTTCACTCTCGCCGAAATGCCAAAAGATATAGCTCTCGGCCTCCAGTTTATACACTTCAGTGCCCTCGGCCCGTTCGGTGAGCACCACCGTATCGCGAAACGGATCGAGACCGTGATAGGGCACACCATCGATATAGAGCAGGCCATCACCGCCCAGATAGAGTTTCAGGACCACCTTTTTCCCGGCAAACGCTTTGGGAATCCGGACCGTGGTTTTGAACAGAGCGCTTTTGTTGGGTCCGCCCCAGGTTTCGCCCTCTTTGATCGGTCGCCAGTCCCCTTTAAACTGTCGTTCCCGGTGCCGGGTATAGATAAATTCCCGACAGGACCAGCCCTCCAGAGGTACCTGTTCAGGAAAGATGAGCGGATAGAGTGCATCGATCTTGAGTCGTACGGTTTCTTCAAAAGAGATGATCCGTCGCTCCTTGTTCTTGATCTCCCATCGCCAGCGTTGTAACGTCTCCTGAATACCGGTATGCTTGTCGGCCATGTCTCTCCTCTCAGTGTGCTATCGGGTAAAAAAGAGTATACCCCGGACAGGGTTTCGGGGTAGAGTAAAACGATCGTGCAGGGCATGCCCCCCAAGGGGGTGATCATAGTATACGGGTTAACGGCCAAAGAATCAAGGGGATTCACTGAATCCGGCTCAGTACGGTTTTTCGATTGTTCTTTTGAGAAATTGTGATAAATTAAAATACGGTATCAAATCACTATATTGGACCGATTAGAGAATTCGATTTGATAATCCATTTCACTACTGTCCGGTCGAACGACCGGACGCCCCGTAACAATTCGATTAAAATCAATTTATTATGTTAATCGAAAAACAGAATCGACTTGAATTGAATGTTACGAAACCATTGTTGTTTATTATATAGTTAACTTGATGGGTGCCCGGTAACCGGACACCAGTGTTTTCAGTCTTAACATCAGCCAACTCAACAGGAGGTCATTATGAAGTTTGGCATTCATGCCTATGCCTGGTGTTCCCAGTGGAGCAACGATACGCTCGATCTCATCGACCGGGTGAAAACCCTTGGACTGGACTTTATCGAGATCCCCCTGATGGTTCTGGATACCTTTGATGCCGGGGCCGTCCTGAAACGGTTACAATCGGTGGATCTGGACGCCTGCACGTCCACCGTGTTGTTGGGGGATACCGATATCACCAGTGAGGATCCGGACATCCGCAAAAAGGGTATCGACTATCTGAAAAAATGCGTCCACGCCACCGCCGAGATCGGTGCCAGCAATTTTTCCGGTGTGATCTATTCGCAGCATGTACGCGCCCTGCCCTCCCGACCCACCGAGACCGAGTGGCGTTATTCAGCCGATTGTCTGGCCGAGGTGGCTCGGGAAGCGCAGCGTGCTGGGATTCAGATCGGACTGGAACCCGTAAACCGCTATGAGACCTTTCTGGTCAATACCTGCGATCAGGCCCTGAAACTGAAGGAGATGATCGGTGAGGACAATGTCAAGATCCATCTGGATACCTATCATATGAATATCGAAGAAAAAAGTTTTTACGAGGCCACCCGCAAAGCTGGCAAGGACCTGATCCACTATCATCTGTGCGAAAACGATCGGGGGATTCCGGGTACCGGTCACGTGGACTGGGACGGAATTTTCAAGGCCCTATCAGAGATCGATTATCAGGGATATGCCGGACTTGAATCGTTTGTGGATATCACCGACAACATGAACACCTGGGTCTGGCGCCAGCTGGCACCGGACGGCGACACTCTGATCCGGGACGGGATCCGGTTTATCAAGACACTGCAGAAAAAGCACGGGCTGGCCTGAGACGGAAGACGGAAGACGGAAGACGGAAGACGGAAGACGGAAGACGGAAGACGGAAGGTAAAATACAGGTGTGTGACAGTCAAGGATTTTTTCGATCCGCCTAAATCGGGGCAATCCTGTTCACGATAAAGACATGTGTACATACGGTTGTCGGTGTGAGGTTTTGGCAAAGAGATGTAGAGACTGATCAAGGGGAATAGAGAATGGCACGGACCGGAAAAAAGATCGTGGTGATCGGGAGCGGGTTTGCCGGATTGTCGGCGGCGTGTTGTCTGGCGCAGGCCGGACACGAGGTGACGGTGATTGAAAAGAATACCGAACCGGGCGGTCGCGCCTGTCGCTGGACGCAGGATGGCTATCAGTTCGATATGGGGCCGTCGTGGTACTGGATGCCCGATGTGTTCGAGGCGTTTTTCAACCGGTTCGGTCAATCGGTATCGGATTTTTACTCCCTGACCCGCATCGCCCCCTCCTACCGGGTTGTCTTTGGTCCGGATGAGCACATGGATATTCCCGTCGAGACCAAGGCTCTGGAAGCGTTGTTCGAATCGCGTCAGGCCGGCGGGGGGCAGGCACTGCGACATTTTCTTCAACAGGCCCGGGAACACTATCGTATTGGTATGACCGATTTCGTCTATCGTCCCGGTCTCTCGATCACGGAATTTCTCGAACCGCGTCTGGCCCTGCACGCGCTGCGTCTGCATCTGTTTCAATCGCTGCGACAACACGTGCGCAAACCGTTCACCGATCCTCAATTACGGGCGCTATTGGAATTTCCGGTGCTGTTTCTGGGCGCCACGTCTGCTTCCATTCCCGCCTTTTACAGTCTGATGAATTATGCCGACCTGGTGCTGGGCACCTGGTATCCGGAGGGCGGCATGGCCACCATCGTCGATGCCATGATGTCGCTGGCCCGGTCCTTGGGGGTGTCCTTTTCCTTTGACAATGAGGTCACGGCAATCCGCCTGCGAAACGGCAGAGCGGATGCCGTTCAGACCCGGGACGGATCGGTTGCAGCCGATGTCGTGGTATCCGGAGCGGATTATCACCACACCGAACAGACTCTGCTGCCTCCGGAAGCCCGGCAGTATTCACCGTCCTACTGGCACCGCCGCGTCATGTCGCCATCCAGTCTGCTCTTCTATCTGGGACTGGACACAAACGTGGACCGGCTGTTGCATCACACCCTGTTTTTCGATCGTCCACTGGATCCGCATGCGGCTGCGATCTATGATCGGCCGTCCTGGCCCGAGGATCCGCAGTTCTATGTGAGTTGCACCTCAAAAACCGATCCTCTGGCGGCACCCGCTGACGGAGAAAACCTGGTTATTCTCATGCCGGTGGCGTGTGGACTGGAAGACACCGACGAGATCCGGGAACGCTACTATGACCACATCATGGATCGGCTGGAGCGTCATACCGGTCAGCCACTGCGCTCCCATGTCCGGGTCAAACGCAGCGTGGCGCATCGCGATTTTATCCGGGACTATCACGCCTTTTGGGGCAATGCCTACGGGCTGGCCAACACCCTGCGTCAGACCGCCATCCTCAAACCGCGAATGCGCTCGCGCCGGGTCCGGAATCTCTATTTCACCGGACAACTGACCGTGCCGGGTCCGGGAGTGCCGCCCTCTCTCATCTCCGGACAAGTGGTCAGCGACCTCATTCAGCGGGATCTCTAGGAATCTCTATCGCAGCAACGTCAGCGGCTGTACCTGCCGGTACGAACCGGCCTGCAACAGCGCATAATAGGTCCCGCTGGTCATGTTGTCTGCCTGCCACACCACGCTGTGACGACCGGCAGCGTGCCGACCCTCTGTCAAAATCTGCACCCGGCGTCCGCGAATATCGACGATCTCCAGCGTCGCATACATGGCTTCGGGCAGGACAAAGGCGATCCGGGTTTCCGGATTAAAGGGATTGGGATAGGCCGGCAGCAGCTCCACAGACCCGGGAATCTGACCCGGCTCTGATGGAGCCACGGCAGTGACCGGATCGCCCAGGGTCGTGATGCTTCCGTCAAAGCCCACCACATAGATCTCTCCCTGCTCATCCTCACCAAAACTGCTGATTGACGACGACGATGTGGCGATTTGTACCGGCTCCGTACCCGGATCGCTGTCCGACGGCAGGCTCCAGATCTGTCTCTGAATAAAATCACCAAAGAGATAGTGTCCATTCAGATCGCCGAGTCGCTGGCCGCGGTAAACAAATCCACCGGTAATAGACAGACCCACGTTGTGGCTGTATTCGGTGACCGGGAGTGAGAGACCGGTGGTGTCACACTCGCTGCCGGGCGGATAACAGTGCGTGCCTTCCATACTGTTCCAGCCATAGTTTTTGCCTTTTTGGACGCGGTCGACCTCTTCCCACTGGTTTTGCCCTACATCCCCTGTCCAGAGCGTACCGGTCTGACGATCGAAACTGAATCGCCAGGGATTGCGGAATCCCCAGGCCCAGATTTCTTCTTTCCAGCCCTGCTCGTTGCCCCAAAAGGGGTTGTCCTCGGGAACAACATAACCATCGATGTCGGGATCCCGGACGTCGATACGCAACATCGCGCCCAGCAGAGTGGAGCGGTCCTGACCATTGTCAAAGGGATCGCCGGCTCCTCCCCCATCACCCAAGCCGATATAGAGCAGGCTGTCCGGACCGAAGGCGATTTGTCCGCCATTGTGGTTTCCGGCCGGCTGATCCAGCTCCAGAATCACGCGCTCCTGAGCGGCATCCGCTCGTTCCGGTGACCCGGTGACGATAAATTCCGACACCCTGGATTTCAGGTTGCCGGTATTGTAATAGACAAATACACGGGGATCATCGGAATATCCCGGTGGAAACGCCAGACTCAGCAGTCCGGATTCACTGTATGCACTGTTCACCCGGTCCCGTATGTCCAGAAACACTCTGGATTCCGAGACATCGGGATCGTTGTCAAAGACCTGAATGGTACCCTGTTTTTCCACCACAAACAGATGATTCGAGCCATCACCGGCATGGGTGAGATGGACGGGGGTATTGAACGAGAGATTGGTGAACACGGGTGTCAAAGTGACTTGTGCGGGAGGTGAAGGCCGGGTTTTATTTCGGTCGGCCAGCGACAAAGCAGGCAGCAATATGGTCATCAACAGGATAGATATAATGACTCGGTCTCTTTTCGACATGCTCTCTCCTTTATGGTTGTCATCCAGTTTGAACAAGGACGTGTCTGGATAACATCGGAGAGGGGGCTGGAATTCCATAGGTGGGAGCGGGTGGATTGGACACACCCCCTGAAGGGATACAGAAAACTGTCTTTCCCGGTTGTCTCATCGGGAGTAAACATTCGAGGGGCTACTGAGGTTTGAAAAACAAAAATAAGGTCAAATACAAACAACGATAGATATTCCGGGACGCAAACAACCATCATCAGATATCTTCTTTGCACCAGGCACAGCACACCGTGTGCCGTGAGCGGCGTACCATTCGCCAGAATCCGCATCCCACGTCCCGCCAACCGATTCCAAAGGGTTACATTGTTTCCCTCAAAACGACTCTTTTGGACACGATCACACAAACCGTTCGGGGCAGATGGCTTCCTGGAGATAGACGGCCAGGAGTTTGGCGGTCTGGACGAGGCCGTTACCCACCACAATTTCATAGCCATGGGTATTGGCGGTGGGCACGCACAGCGTGGCGGCACGGGCAGAGTGCCCCAGACGTTTGGCTGCGGATGCATCGGAGGTATAGGACTCGAATGTGGCTGCCTGGGGCGTCATGCCCAGTTGTTGTCCCAGTTCCATCAACCGGTCGGCAACAGATTTGGTATACAGGGTCGTACTGTCCCTGTAGACGACGATAGGATCCTCGGACAGGACGGTATGATATTCCTCCGCCACCGGTCCCACATCCACGGCAAAAGTCAGTTCACCGGGCAGACTCCGGGAGGCAAAGGACGCTCCCGCGGCATTCACCTCTTCCTGTGTGCTCATAACCACATAGACATCCTCAGCGGGCGGTACCTCGGTCTCTTTGAGATGCGCGATTGCGGCCAAAACGATCAGCAGACCCGCACGATTGTCCAGAAACGGTCCACCCACACAATCCTGGATGCGCATGAGTTGTCGACGACTCTTGGCCACCACCACCCGGGTGCCGGGGTGAACGCCCATGGATTTCAGTTCCTCATCGGACCGTCGCGTAAAGATGGACACATCCTCCCATTCGATGTGACCTTTTTTAATGGCATCCACCGATTTGGATTCCAAAGTGGTGTGCATGGAGCCATAGGCGAGGATGCCGGGCAGGACATCTCCATCCGCCAGGATATCCACCGGTCCCTGTCCCAGATTGCCGGCATAGAGTCCACCCAGCGCGTTAACCCTCAGGGTACCATCCGGGTTGATTCGCTTGACGATCATGCTGTTCTCATCCATATGCGCCATGATACGGATGGCAAAGCGACCACCGGATTCCCGGGATTCAGTGGACCGGCCGGGAATGTATCCGACAAGGTTTTCAGCTTCGTCGGTCCAGACCTGATCACAGCTTCTTCTAAGCTCTCGTTCACATACCTGTCGGATCTGCTCTTCCTGACCACTGGGTCCATAGGCCAGACACAGTTCCTGCAATAAATCGATCAGAGAGTCCAGAGATCTCATGACAATGGGTCCTATTGAAAGATGGCGATAAATACACCGGCAGCGATGGCAGAACCGATGACACCCGCCACATTGGGTGCCATAGCATGCATCAAGAGATGATTGTCTTTATCATATTTTACGGCAAAGTGCTGAACCACACGAGCGGAATCGGGAACAGCCGACACACCCGCGGCACCGATGAGTGGATTGATTTTTTCTTTGAGAAACAGATTCATCAATTTGGCAAACAGCAGTCCTCCGGTGGTGGCGATCATAAAGGAGAGCAAGCCGAGCAAAAAGATACCCAGGGACTTTGGCGTCAGGAACACGCTAGCCTGGGTGCTGGCACCCACTGAAAAGGAGAGCAAAATGGTGGCCACATCGAGCAACGACGAACTGGCACTGCGTGCCAGTCTGTCGGTGACCCCGCTCTCTTTGAGCAGGTTACCCAGCATCAACATGCCCACCAGGGTCAGGGATCCTGGTGCCAGCAACGCGGCGACAATGACGACGATGATGGGAAACAAAATCTTTTCGCGACGAGAGACCTCGCGGGGCGATTTCATGCGAATCTTGCGCTCGTGATCGGTGGTCAGCAGTTTCATGAGTGGCGGCTGAATCACCGGCACCAGCGCCATATAGGAATAGGCGGCAATGGCAATGGGGCCCAGCAGATCGGGGGCCAGTTGCGACGATAGGAAGATGGAAGTGGGGCCGTCCGCCCCGCCGATGATGCCAATGGAGGCAGCCTCCTGATTGTTAAATCCCAGCAGCAACGCACCCAGATAGGTCAGAAAGATACCCACCTGTGCCGCCGCGCCCAGCAACACCGACTTTGGACTCGAAATCAAGGACGAGAAATCGGTAAGCGCACCGATACCGAGAAAAATCATAGGCGGAAACAGTCCGGAGGTGACACCCAGATAGATAAGATGGAACACGCTGCCGTCATCGTATACACCGATGGGCAGGCCGGGTGTATAGGGAATATTTCCGACAATGACGCCAAAGCCGATGGGCAGCAACAGCAACGGCTCATACTTTTTTACGATGGCCAGATAGATGGCCACACATCCAAACACGATCATGATGGCATTGCCCGCTTCCATATTGGCAAAACCGGTGGTCTGAAGGATCCTGGTCACCACATCCATATTGCTACTCCTCCCCGGTTTCCATCACGATCAGTTCCTGGCCCTGGTTCACCGACTCGCCCTCGCGGCAGCGGATATCCTTGATCACGCCGTCCATGGTGGCGGGAATTTCGTTTTCCATCTTCATGGCTTCCAGCATCAGAACCGGCTGACCCGATTTGATGGCATCGCCCGGTCGCACATAGATCTTTTGAATCAAACCGGGAAGGGGGGCGACCACGGTCTTTGTGTTCACCAGAGAACTGGGACGGTGCAGCTGGGTTGCCGGCATCTGGCTCTGCGGCGATCGGGGACGCGGCGGGGAGGAATGATAGGCTTGCTCCGTGTTGGGCTCACCGGGTTCCGGACTCTGTACCGGCTTGACGTCGGAGACCTGGTCCACACCCAGATCTTTCAATCCCACTGTGTACCGTTTGTCATTGACAGAGACCACCGCTTCATAGGCATTGAATTCGTGGATCACCACAGAATATTCCTTGCCGTTAATGTCCAAATGCAACTCTTTTTCTTTCATCGCTGTGCACCTCGCCGAGCGTCCGGTTTGCGGGCACTCGTATGATTATGTTAACACCAAATGTGATTTCCTGGTATAAAAACAAACAACTAGTCTGCCGGGCCACGGCAGACCGATCCGGCGATCTCAGTTGCCACGCTGGCCATACCGGGAGCCCAGCTTCCAGCCGGAATAGGCATTGCCGCGCTCAAAGGTAATCTCACTCTGAAGCATGTCAAAGTGAATCCGGTGATAAAACTCCACAGCCACGGAAATGGCCACCAGTTCATCCTCCGGGATATCCCGTAACCGGGTGCGTGCCGGCCGCATCCCCTGGTTACAGGGCGTCTCCCCTGGTACGGGTCGTTGACGGCATCGCCATGCGAAATAGAGGTTGAACAGATAGATGACCGTGGCGATCAACACCAGACCAGCAAAGACCACCAGAATACCGCTCAGAGCGATATTCCAGCCATTGTTGCTGAAAATATTGTCGAACATAACTCTCTCCTGGATGGAGCCTGGTTAAACCTGTCCCGTGCCGGAATTAGAGCGGTATATTGCCATGCTTTTTGGGTGGATTGTCGTCCCGCTTGTTCTTGAGCATCTCTAGCGCTTTGATCAGCTTGTAGCGGGTGACCTTGGGCTCGATCACTTCATCGATAATGCCCTTGCTGGCGGCCACATAGGGATTGGCAAACCGGTCGCGAAAGTCCTGAATCTTTTCCGCCAGCTTGGCCTCCGGATCATCCGACGCTTTGATTTCCTTTGAAAAGATAATCTCGCTGGCGCCTTCCGGTCCCATGACGGCGATTTCGGCCGACGGCCAGGCATAGCTGATATCGCCGCGCAGATGTTTGGAATTCATGACACAGAACGCGCCACCATACCCCTTGCGCGTGATGACGGTAATCTTGGGTACTGTGGCCTCGGCATAGGCGTATAACAGCTTGGCGCCGTGGCGGATAATACCGTTAAATTCCTGTACCGTCCCGGGCATGAATCCGGGAACATCCTCAAAGGTGATCAGCGGAATGTTAAAGGCATCGCAAAAGCGAACAAAGCGCGCAGCCTTGACAGACGCGTCGCTGTCCAGCACACCGGCCAGATAGGAGGGTTGATTGGCCACCACCCCCACCGCCCGGCCGTTGAGATCGCCAAATCCAATCACAATGTTTCGACCATAAGCGGGTTGTACTTCAAAAAACTCACCGTTATCCAGCACCCGGACGATGATCTCTTTCATATCATACGGTTTGTTGGGGGAATCGGGGACGAGATAATTCAGCTCTTCGTCCACACGGTCCACCGGATCATCGGTTTCCACCACCACCGGTTCTTCCATATTGTTCTGGGGCAAATATTTAATCAGCTGCCGGATACCTTCAAACAATGATTGTTCATCATCATAGGTAAAGTGGGTGATCCCGCTCTTGGTGCCGTGGACGTCGGCACCTCCCAGCTCTTCAGCGGTCACATCTTCATGATTGACGGCTTTGACGATTTTGGGACCGGTGAGGAACATAAAGGCAGTGCTGCGCACCATAAAGATAAAATCTGTAAGAGCGGGTGAATAGACCGCACCACCGGCCGCCGGTCCCACTACGGCGCTGATCTGGGGGATCACACCGGAATAGAGGACATTGCGTAAAAAAATCTCGGTATATCCGGCCAGGGAATCCACACCCTCCTGGATCCTCGCGCCGCCGGAATCGTTGATGCCGATAACCGGCGCTCCCACCTTGGCGGCCATGTCCAGAACCTTGACGATCTTTTCGGCGACCACCTTGGAAAGCGATCCACCGAACACAGTAAAATCAAAGGAATAGACATACACCAGTCGGCCGTGAATGGTGCCATAGCCGGTGACCACACCGTCGCCAAACACCTTTTTTTCGGCCATGCCGAAATCGGTGGTCTCTGACGTGCGGAACATGTCAAATTCATCAAAACTATTTTTATCCAGCAGCAGGCTGATACGTTCCCGGGCCGTGAGTTTGCCTTTATTGTGCTGCTTGTCGATGGATTTTTGCCCCCCACCCAGCCTGGCATTTTCCACCTTTTCCTTGAGCTCGAGGATTTTTCGTTCCCTACTCATCAGAGGCTCCTTGCGTTTGACAGATCTCGGTGAGCACTTTGCCGGACGATTTGGGATGAATAAAGGCGATGCGCGTTCCGTGCGCACCATCGCGGGGGGTTGGGTCGATCATCCGGATCTCCTGGTTTTGCAGAGCGTCGATCTGGTGTTCGATATCATCCGTCTCTAGAGCCAGATGGTGCATCCCCTCCCCTTTTTTCTCCAGATAAGCGGCGATGGGGCTGTCCGGAGACGTGGGCTCCAGCAGTTCCAGATTCACCTCCCCAACCTTGAATATCGCTACGCGGACCTTTTGGTTCGGTACCTCTTCAATGCCCGTGAAGGTCAGCTTGAGCACATCGCGGTAAAACGGGATGTGCTCGTCCAGTTTTTGCACCGCGATTCCGATATGATTGATGTTTTGAATCATGCGTATCCATCTCCTCGTTGAACAGTACATCCATGGCCGGCTCAGTCAGTGGCCAGCAATTGATCCAGAGTGGCATTGATCAGCTGATAGGGTGAACTCTGTTTGTGGTAGAGGCGGTCCACCCACTCGTTCAGGGTGTCATCCAGGCCCAGGGTGTTGTCGATATGTCGTCGGATTTTGCTGGCCAGAATGGTACGAAGCTGCTGTTCAATGCGTCGTTTACGCCGTTCGGTCCACTCGCCGCTGTCGTGCAGTCTCTGTTGCAAGACCCGCACGGCCGTGATCATCTCCTCCATTCCGTCATTCATCAGTGCCGAGGTCTTGACCACCGGATTCATGGACTCGGGATCGTCGCGGTATTTCATGGACAGGACATAGCGGATTTCGCTGACCAGCTTGTCCGCGCCCTCGTGATCCTGTTTGTTGACCACAAAGACATCACCGATTTCCATCACCCCGGCTTTGAGGGCCTGAATCTCGTCACCCAGCCCGGGCACCAACACCAGCAGTACCAGGTCGGTAAGGGTCATGATATCGATCTCGGTCTGTCCCACGCCGATGGTCTCGACGAGGATCAGATCGAATCCGGCGGCATCGAGTACCTTGATGGCATCGGCAGTGGCCCCGGACACGCCCCCCAGGTATCCGCGCGATGCCATGGAGCGGATAAACACACCGGGGTCGGTGGCATGATGCTGCATACGCAGGCGGTCGCCGAGAATCGCTCCACCGGAAAAGGGTGAACTGGGGTCGGTGGCGATCACACCCACGGACAGATCCTCGCGTCGCAGATGGGTGATCAGTCGATCCAACAAGGTACTCTTTCCGGCACCGGGCGGTCCGGTAATACCCCAAATCGTCGCACGCCCGCAATGCGGATAGAGGGCGTCGATCAGTGCCTCCTTGCCCTCCCGCTCATTTTCCACCCAGGTGATGGCTCGAGCCAGCGAACGCCGGTTGCCGGCGCGTATCTGTTCCACCAGACTCATACCGCCTCGGCAGCCGGTTTACGAGATTCAATAAAGTCGATCACGTCCTTGATGGGAGTCCCCGGTGTAAAAATCGCTCTGATCCCCTGTGCCTCCAAACCGGGGATGTCTTCTTTGGGAATCACCCCACCACCGAACACGATAATGTCCTGCGCATCGTTCTCTTTGAGCTTTTGCACCACTTGGGGAAACAGCTCGTTGTGGGCACCGGAGAGCAGACTGAGCCCGATGAGAGCGACATCTTCCTGAATCGCGGTGTGCGCGATGGCGTCGGGAGACTGCCGGATGCCGGTATAGATCACCTCATAACCCGCGTCTTTTAACGCACGGGCGATATATTTGGCACCCCGGTCGTGACCATCCAGCCCGGGCTTTGCGATCAATATTCGCGTTGTCTTTGTCATGGGTCGATCCTTTTCACTCACGATGATCCCAATATCCTGCCGCAATCACCCCTTTTTGCTGATGTCTCTGGCTACCTGGATATTCAAGACCACCCTTGATTGTATATACTTTTAATATCCTATTGATTTATGTTTCACAAAGGCCTTCATGCGCCACCCGCGGGTTAAAAGAGAGCCTGCGATCTTCACTCTGCGTATCTCGGCGTCCTCTGCGTTTGAATGTACCTTGTGAACCCAATGTTCAGTCCTGTCGACAGCTCAGAGTACAATCGATTCCTGATATTCGCCGAATTCCTCACGCAGGACACCACAGATCTCGCCCAGGGTGGCATAGCTGCGGGCGGCGTCGAGAATCAGGGGCATGAGATTGGTCTCTGGAGACTGGGCGCCCTGACGCAACGTCTCCAGTGCATTGTCCACAGACTGTTGATCGCGCCTGGCGCGTACGGTGGCTAGCTTTTCCATCTGACGCTCCCGCAGTGCGGGATCCACCTTGAGCAAATCGGTGGGCGGTTCCTGGTCCAGGGAGAATTTGTTCACACCCACCACCACCTGCTCGCCGGTTTCCACCTGCTTTTGGTAGTGATAGGCAGCGTCCTGGATCTCTTTTTGTATATAGCCGGCCTCGATGGCGTGCACCATGCCACCCATCTCCTCGATGCGGTCCAGGTAGCCATTGACCTGCGATTCGATTTTGTCGGTGAGCTCTTCGACGAAATAGGAACCGGCAAGAGGATCCACAGTGTTGGCCACACCGGACTCGTGTGCCACGATCTGCTGCGTCCGCAATGCGATGCGCACCGACTCTTCCGACGGCAGAGCCAGGGCCTCATCGCGTGAGTTGGTATGCAGACTCTGAGTTCCGCCCAAAACCGCAGCCAGGGTTTGCAGCGCCACGCGGACGATATTGTTATCGGGTTGCTGGGCGGTGAGGGCACTGCCGGCGGTCTGGGTGTGAAAACGCAGCATCATGGATTTGGGGTTTTGCGCGTTGAATTTTTCCTTCATGATGCGGGCCCACAGGCGACGGGCGGCGCGGAATTTGGCCACTTCTTCAAAGAGATCGTTGTTGGCGTTGAAAAAGAAGGAGAGGCGACCGGCGAACTGATCCACATCCAGTCCGGCCTTCATGGCGGCACGCACATATTCCATACCATCGGCCAGGGTAAAAGCTACCTCCTGGACAGCGGAAGAACCGGCTTCGCGGATGTGATAGCCCGAAATGCTGATGGTGTTCCAGCGCGGCACTTCTTTGCTGCAGTATTCAAAGATATTGGTAATCAGACGAATCGATGGTTTGGGCGGAAAGATATAGGTCCCGCGGGCGATATACTCTTTGAGAATGTCGTTCTGGATCGTGCCCCGTAGTTGCTCTCTGGAGACGCCCTGTTTTTCTCCCACCGCGATATAAAAAGCCAATAGTACAGCGGCCGGTGCGTTGATGGTCATGGAGGTGGAGACCTTTTGCAGCGGGATGCCATCGAACAGGATCTCCATATCCTGCAGCGTGTCGATGGCGACGCCCACCTTGCCCACCTCACCGATGCTGTGAGAATCGTCAGAGTCGTATCCGATCTGGGTGGGCAGATCAAAGGCCACGGACAGACCGGTCTGGCCCTGTTCCAGGAGGTATTTGTAGCGACGGTTGGATTCCTCGGCCGTGCCAAATCCGGCATATTGACGCATGGTCCAGAGCCGGCCGCGGTACATGGTGGGCTGAACCCCCCGGGTATAGGGATACTCGCCCGGAAACCCCAGCTTGTTTTCATACCGGTCCACCTCACCCTCCCGGGGCAGATAGAGCCGATCCACTGTCAGGCCCGATCCCGTGGTAAACTCGTCCTTGCGTTCCGGAAACCGCTCCAGGACCCGTTTCAGAGTGGTCTCTTGCCATTTTTTCAGATGATTCAACAGCTGTTGTGGTGTGGACATGATACATTCCTGGTTGGTTTCATTTTTGTGTTCCTGGCGTCTTTGCGTGGGGCTGTGTTTGTACGCCTTTGCGTGATGTCAGACCTCTATAATATAGCCTTAAATCTACAAAACAGATCGGTTAGATCAAAATTGTTTTCCAGAGTGGTATGCCAAACTTTTCGAGAAAAATCTCACAGAACAGTTTTATTATTTAGAAAAGAGGGAGCTTTTCATAAAAAACTAAACGGGGAATCAGCGCTCGATACCATCCCGTGCCGGAACACCGGAATCATAATAGTGTTTGATATTCTTCATTTCCGTCACCAGATCGGCACGTTCGATGAGTTCAGGGGGTGCTTTTCGGCCGGTGAGAACCAGCTCGACGTCCCGGGGTTTGTCTTCGACAACAAGAATCACCTCCTCCAGTGTCAACAGACCGAACCAGAGGGTTACCAGCACCTCATCCAGAATCACAAGAGTATAGTGTTCGGACTGCATGGCCTCTCGTGCTTTGGCGAGCCCCTCGCGTGCCTGGCGGTGGTGGCGATCGGTGACCTCTTCCTTTCGCATACAGTGAACATCCCCATACTGCTCGAGAGTGATGTGCGGCAAAGCGGTGAGGGCGTATAGTTCGCCATAGGGCTGTCCCTTCATGAACTGTCCGATATAGGTATAAAGTCCGTGTCCGGCCGCCCGAAGAGCCAGACCCAGAGCAGCGGTGGTCTTGCCCTTGCCGTCACCGGTATAGAGCTGGATATAGCCGGTCATGTATTGCCCCTCCTCTCCAGAGTCGCTTGCATCATGGCCACCACATTTTCGGGTGGCACATTGGGCAGCAGGGCTTCGTGGCTGGGACTGATGATGAGTCGGGGACCCAGGAGGTCCTTGATACGACGCACATCGTCTTTGACCTGATCCGGCGTGCCGGATACCAGCAGTTCCTGGGTATCCACCCCGCCCATAAAGGTGATGCGACCGCCAAAATCCCGACGCAGGGTCTTGGCATCCATATTCGCGGCTTTGGCCTGAAGTGGATGCAGAGCGTCGGCACCCAGATCGATGATCTGCGGAATCACCCGATGAATGGAGCCACACGAGTGCAGAATGACCTGATAGCCGTACTCGTGTGCCTGTTCGGTGAGCTGTCGGAAATAGGGAAAGACAAATTCATCGAACTGACCGGGACCGATGAGCAGATCCATCTGAGTGCCAAAATCATTGCCGAAAAAGAGGGCATCGATGCGGTCACCGGCCTGTTGATAAAATCGTTTGTTGGCCTCGAGATAAAAATCGACCACATGTCGAGTGACGGCGTGGACCACCTCCGGATGGGTAAACATCTTGATAAAATAGGCTTCCATACCAAAAAAATCGCACAGATCGTGAAAAAAGCAACTCCAGAATCCACTGGCGCGATACACCTCACCGACCTGGTCCAGCCGAGTCAGCGTCTCGGTAAAATCGAGATGACACGGATCGGGCCAGTCGAATGCCTCCACCTCCTGCACCGTTTCGGTCTCTGAAAACACACCGGCCGCCCCCAGGGTGTTGCTTTTGGGCTGCTTGTCGAAAAACGGTTTGCCGTCGGGATGTTTGTAAGAGGTCCAGGTGGGATGGATCCATCGCAGATCGTCGTTGAGTGTTTGTCGCAGCGCTTCTTCGGTGGTGGTGCCAAAATGAGCATGATAGAGAGGCCAGGTCTCCTGATGCGGATTGCCCAGCCAAAAGCCGACACGATCGGCCGGTTCACCGGCGAGGAGGGCCCGGATTCGTTCTCGCGACGTCATGGAAAGGTCTCCTGCTTGAGCGTTGTAAGGTATTCGGAATGGCGGCCGCGCGGTGCCATAGCGTTTGAATATGCCAACATACGAAAACAATATCGAAAAAACAACGCAGAGGGTTGTCAAATGATTTATCGGTTCACGTTCAACGATTGACGACGCCACCCGGATCGTTCCAGGGTTCTACCCTGGAACGCGCTCCGACGGAGGGCTGGGCCCTCCGTTCACCGACTCTATTCCGGCGTTACAATTCCACCGACGCTTGAAACATAACACCTTAGCATATCTGCCACAACCCGAACGGAATGAAGAGATTCCCGGGGCTCAGCCCCGGGGGGAGGGACCGCACCAGGGTACAACCCTGGTGCGATCGAGATCTTTAGATATAGATCTCTACATGCTGTACTGTGGCGGCGTTTGGAATGACAAACGGTCCTTCCAGGACCGGTACGATCTCTCCGCCGTCCACGCGAACGCCGCGGGGTGCTTCTCCGGCGGGGAGCACACGAACCGTGATCCGGGTGTCTCTGAACCGCACTGTACCGTCCATATGATCCACATCTGAGGGGAAGCGTGGAAAGAGGACCAGGTCCTGGCCCATGGGACGTGCACCGAGGATATGATGGACCAGCAGTTTGAGCAGTTCGGCCCAGTTCCAGGGAATCATGCCGATTTGCGGACACGGTGGAATGGGACGCGGACCATAGAATTCGAACCAGGTGCCGCTTTCGGCTCCGGGCAGGGCATTGAGCCAGTCAAGCACCGCCTCGGTCCGCTCCGCGCGTCCGGCCTGCCAGTTGGCCTGGGCGATCTGCAGGGAGGCCATGGGCCAGGGTCCGGGCGAGTCGGGCTCGGACATGATATTATAGCGCGCATATCCACCCCCCTCCCAGTCGATATTCTTCAGCCGTTCCAGTTCATCCAGGGTGCGTAGGGCCAGATCGCTGGTCGGATCGATCCACTCCAGCGCCACTGCCAGAGCGGTCTGTGCGTCCGGGTTCACCGGATGCGGACCCTCTTCGGCCAGGGGCACGCCCGGATGCAACGAGTCCGCATCGGTGGGATTGAATTCATGCTGTACCGAGCCATCCACCCGGCGCCGCTTGATCAGATGCCCCGCCTCCACCAGGCACATATCGGGATCGGTGAGACAGGCGGATTTGAGTCGCGCGGATGCCTTCTGCCAGCGTGTCGCAGGGTCCGGATCCTCTGCCACCCGCGCCAGCTCCACCGCCGCGTCCAGCCCCATGGAGACCAGCATCTGATAGCAGAATTCCATGCCATCGTCTACACCGTGCGCGGCATGACGTTCCCAGTACTCGCGTTCGTTGTGCAACAGACCAGAGGGATGCTGAAAGACCGGCTTGAGAGGAAAATCGGCCACCGCACGGATCCGTGTCCAGTGCTGACGGATCAACTCACTGTCACCACTCCAGTCATGATAGGTCTTTAACGCCAACAGCAGGATGCCATTTTGATCCAGCTCGGTTTCCGATGTCGGACGGACCTGACTGGAATCCGCAGTGTCCCCCTCCTCCGTGGTATATTGCGTGAGCAACCGATGCAGGATGGCGCGGGCGCGTTCGAACTGACCGATCAGCACCAGTCCCATGGCCACATTGGCGGCATCGCGCACCCACTCGAGGTTATATTGCCAGATGCTGGCGTCCATGGCTCCGTTGTGGGCAACCGTCGCCTGCAGTTGATTCGAGGCCGCCCGGAACATGAAATCCAGATCCGGCCGCCCGAATGCCAGTGTATGGGTCTGAGCCCAGAACGCTTTTGCATCCTCCGCGACCCCTACCGTCTCACAGGTGGTCAAAAAAAGCCCATCGGTATTGACATCCCGCCGAATCTCGAGGAACACCGTGCGCTGTTCGCCCGCAGAAAGGGGGGCCAGATCCACACAGAGTTCCCGATCCCGGATACCTGTCACCAGGGAGAGGTCCAGGGGCTGTCCGGTGGTGTTGGTGACGGTAACCTGACGCATGAGCCGTGCCGTACGACAGTCCGGACAATAAAACCGTTCGGTCACTTCCAGACCCTGACAGGTCCAGTCCACTTTGACAGCCGGCACGCCTTCGAACGTGCTCCAGTCCGACCGTACCGCACCGGCATCGGGTTGATAAAGACTCTTTCCCTGTTTAAAGCGTACCTGTGTGGGTTCCAGACCCGTGTCGGGGTCAAAAGAGAACGCACTGCGCTTGGGGCCGAACCGCTCCGGATCCATAATCAGTACGCCCACAGGGGTGGCCTCTGCCGAGGTGCACACCTGGATGGCGGCTTCCATAAACCCATTGCCGAGGAAATAATATCGGATACCCCGAATCGTGGTGGTGGCATCGGCGGGACCGCCGGATGGATCGTCGTGATAGATATGTTCTGCCATATTCATCGTTGTTAACTCCGGATAGGTGTTTGTGAGGGGGTTGCATTTGAACAAGGGTGTAATATACAATTCAGAGCGAAAAAAACAACCGCATTTGCGTCTCGTTGCCAATAAAAGGAAGAGCCGGCGGGGGGATGAGATCAAGATGTAGCCCACCTGAAAGGTGGACCCCATCGGCTGGGGTGACTCAATACGTCGTGGTGTGGGAGGAAATTTTGCTGGCCCAGCGCTCGATGATAGACTGGATCTCTTTGGCCACGATGGGTTTGGCCAGATAATCATCCATACCCGCCTGCAGACAGCGTTCCCGGTCTCCTTCCAGGGCATTGGCGGTCATGGCAATGATTACCGGACGCTGATCCGGGGGCAACATCTCGACAAGGTTTTGCGTGGCTTCCAGACCGTCCATCACCGGCATCTGCACGTCCATAAAGAACATGTCAAAGGTCTGTTGACGACAGG
>CAYPUH010000027.1:0-23619 GCA_964413725.1 uncultured Cytophagia bacterium | reverse complement strand
CCATCCAGCACGGACACGATGAGATATTGCGCAGCATGAATCGACGCTACTCATCGGCATCTATCGCAGAGACCATCCGGGATCTCGCCAATCGGATTCCCAACATTTGCCTGGGCACCGATGTGATTGTGGGGTTTCCGGGTGAAACCGAGACGCAGTTCGAGCAGACCTATGACCTGCTCCGGTCTTTGCCCCTCTCCTATTTTCATGTGTTCAGCTATTCGGACCGCAACCATAACAAAAGCCGCCATTTCACACCAAAGGTACCCAAAGAAACCATTGACCAGCGCAGCAAAATGATGCGTACTCTGTCCCTGGAAAAGCGACATCACTATTTCAGACAATTCATCGGACAGTATGTAGACATTCTCTTTGAACAGCAGAAACAGGGCTATTGGACCGGGCTTACCGATACGTATATCCGGGTGCGGGTGCCGTCGGGTCAAGACCTGAGCAATCAAATTCATCCGGTTCATCTTCAACGCATTGAACATCAAACGATGGTGGGAACTCTGCGATGACTGTCTATATCGAAACCTATGGCTGTCAGATGAATGAATATGACACCGAGATTGTCCGCGCCATCCTGACACGCAAAGGCTACACCCTGACCGATGATATCGACCTGGCAGATGTGGTGCTCCTGAACACCTGTTCGGTACGGGAGAATGCGAACCGAAAAATTGTCAACCGGGTGCACGACATCCGCCATCGTGAAACCGACCGCCCCCTCACCATTGGGTTACTGGGATGCATGGTAACGGATCTCAAGGATCAGCTTCTCGATCTGCCTCTCGATCTGCTGGCAGGACCGGACAGTTATAAACACCTGCCTCGATTGATTCGGGACGCTCAGCATAAAAAGGCCTGTAATTTTGAACTCTCGCGCACCGAGACCTATTCGGAGCTCTATCCGTCACGCCAGTCCCACATCAATGCCTGGCTTGCCGTGATGCGTGGCTGCGACAACTTTTGCGCCTATTGTGTCGTGCCCTATACACGCGGACGAGAGCGGAGCCGATCTGTTGCCTCGGTGGTCGAAGAAACCCGGCGTCTGGCCGATGAGGGATTCCGGCAGGTAACTCTGCTGGGTCAAAACGTCAACTCTTATTCTGCTGATGGCCATGACTTTGCGGCTCTCCTCGAAGCCGTGAGTAACGTGGAGGGTATCGAACGCATTCGCTTCACCTCGCCACACCCCAAAGACTTTCCGGAACGGCTCATCGCTCAGGTGGCCGAAAATCCAAAGGTCTGTCGCCAGATTCATCTGCCCCTGCAGGCCGGTAATGACCACATCCTCTCTCTGATGAAACGGACCTATACCCAACAGCGCTATCTCGACCTGGTGGAAGCCATTCGCACCCGGATTCCGGATGTGGTGCTTTCCACCGATATCATTGTCGGATTCCCCACCGAGACCGACACACAGTTTCAGGATACGGTGCATGTCGTTAAAACGGTTCAATTCGACTCCGCTTTTATGTTCAAATACTCGGTTCGTGAGGGTACTCTTGCCGCCAAACGCTACGCGGACGACGTCCATCCCGAAACCAAAACAGAACGTATCACATATCTGAATGAATTGCAGCAACAGATCTCTCTGGAAAAAAATAGGGCTCATATCGGTGACGTACAGTACGTAATGATCGAACGACAGGGAACAAAAAAATCCGCCGATGATCTTCAGGGAAGAAATGAAGGCAATAAAGTGGTAATCCTCCCTCCGAACCCCTCGCTCACCCCCGGCCAAATCTTCAGAGCGGAAATTGTCGATGCTACCGTGCATACCCTCAAAGCACGACTCGTGGTCTGATAACGCATTGCAAACAAGGGGTCCGTTCTCCCGTATCTGGCCCGGAGTTTTCTGAGATTTAGGAAACAAAAAAACAGCTGGAACCTTTCCTGACAGCCGTTCCAAGTGCAGAACCGTCCCCTTTGCGAATCTTGCGTTGATCTCGGTTTATTAAAAATCTGCTTTGCACAAAGATCGTCTCAAGTCGAACGCAAGTCCCGATCGACACCAGGCCCTGGTTTTATAAACACTGGAAATAAACACCCCGCTTCCGCTGTTGATGCCATTGTAAATCACAATGATCGTTTTGAGCGTTTACATCATCAAATATAAACAGAGGCCATCGATGAAGCAACTATTTATTATTTTTATTTTACTCTTTCTTCCAGGCCTGGTGACTGCACAAGCGGAAACCGCAACAGGGACCATCACCGGCCGGGTCATTGACGGCAAGACCAACAAAGCATTGACCGGAGCCAACGTCATTTTGATCAACACGTCCATGGGAGCAGCCACCGGTCCGGACGGTTTTTTTACGATCGACAATGTTCCTGTAGGGACCTATACCATACAGGTTCAGGTCATTGGATATGAACCGGTGACCGAATCCGATGTGGTGGTAACGAACAGCAGACCGGTGCAACTCGATTTTTCCCTCAAAGAGACGGTCATACAATTCGAAGCTCTGACCGTCCGACCGGATTACTTTCCAAAAGACACGGAAACATTGCAGAATGTACAGATCCAGACCAATGAGGAAATCCGTCGGCTTCCCGGTGGATTCGAGGATGTGGTCCGCGCTGTGTCGATCCTCCCTGGCGTGGCCCAGGTGGATGCGGGGCGCAATGATCTGATCGTGCGCGGCGGAGCGCCCTCGGAAAATCTCTATGTCCTGGACGGAATCGAGATCCCCAACATCAACCACTTTGGCACACAAGGATCAGGAGGCGGGCCGCAAAGCTATATCAATCTCGATTACGTGAAAAAGACCTCCTTTTCGACCGGAGGCTTTGGCGTACGCTATGGAGACAAACTCTCTTCAGTGCTCAATATTGATCTGCGCGAGGGCAGACGGGATCAACTGGGAGGCAAGGCCACCATCTCCGCAACACAGTTCGGCCTGGATATCGAAGGCCCGGTGACCGATAAAGGATCCTTTTTTGTCACCGCCAGACGAAGCTATCTGGATTTCATCTTCAAAGCCGCCGGCTTTGGCTTTGTCCCCGAATACTGGGACTTTATGAGCAAGACATCCCTGGAATTGAGTCGCAATGATCGGCTGGAAATCCTGGGAGTCGTGGCACTGGATAATATCAAGATCTTTAACGATACCCGAGAACAACGACTTGTCAATTCAAAGATTCTGGCCAACAGACAAAACCAGGCCGTTGGTGGCATCACCTGGAAGCACTTTTTTTCGAGCGGATATTCTACGCTTACGCTGGGGCAGACCCTGGTGGATTTCGATCAGCAGCAGAGTGATACTCTACTAAACCCGATCTTTACCAACACATCCCTGGAACATGAAAACACCATCACCAATGAGTGGATCTGGTTTCAGGGACCACAGTCGCAATGGAAAGCGGGCGTTCAGGGGAAATGGATCCGTCTGAACAGCGACATTCTGTTACCGACGTTTACGACAGAATATGGCGAAGAGATATCACTGGATGCCAGCACAGATACGACCACATACAAAGCGGCTGCCTGGCTGGAGTGGTCCGGAGAGTTCAACCGGGTGTCCGTCGGAATCGGAGCACGCCTGGACGCCTTTGACATGCTGGAATCCAAATTCGTGGCTGCACCTCGTCTATCCCTGGAATATCGTCTGAACAATCTGACATCGTTGAGCGGCAGCGTTGGCAGGTATTACCAGTCCCCCTCCTATATCTGGTTGATGACCAACCCCGAAAATCGAACCCTGGATTTCATCGGTGCCGATCAGGTGATCCTCGGAATCCGTCACCTGATTCGGGATGACACCCAGATCTCGCTGGAGGGCTATTATAAATCCTATTTCAACTATCCCACCAGCCTGGCAAGGCCCTATCTCATACTGGCCAATACCGGTGCGGGATTTGGCGGCGCCCAAAATAACTTTGGTTCCTTTGGCTTCGACCCTCTTGTCAGCGAGGGGACCGGTATCGCCCGGGGTGTAGAACTGTTTGTCCAGAAAAAATTATCCCAGGTCCCACTGTACGGAACATTGAGTATCAGCTATAACCATACCGACTTTACTGCCCTGGATGGTACCCGTCGGCCCGGGAGTTTTGATCAACGATGGATTATCAATGTGGGCGGTGGCTACAAGATCAATGAACAATGGGAAGTCAGCAGCCGGTTTCGCTATGCCACGGGACGTCCATACACCCCGTTGAATCCGGACCTGACGCGTTCAGCCAATCTGTACAACAGCGCCCGGCTGGATGCCAATCATTTCCTTGACATCCGTGTGGACCGCCGCTGGTTTATTAATGGTTGGTCGCTTGTAACCTATATCGATGTTCAGAATGTCTATAATCGCAAAAGCAGCTCTATCCCTGAATACAATGCCTATAGCGATGAAATCGAAACACGATCCGGTATCGGGATCCTTCCCAGCATCGGGATCAGCGCGGAACTCTAAACCCAAAATACAGACCTGCCTTGCCGGACTCTGCCCAAAACGCTCCGGACAGAGTCCGGCAACCCCGCAAAAGACACCTGAACTGTCATTTCATAAACGAATCCCCCATAAATCCCGCTCATTTTTTCTGCTTTTTGTTTAAAAATATTGTACCTTGAAAATTCAGTCTGTCACAATAATTGAATAATCAGGTTGCAGATCCATGCGTCCTCCGGTGCCGGGAGATCTGACCTCCGGATCTCTGTCAAAAAATTTGTGGACCCTGGCGATCCCCATGATGGCCACCAATGCCTTTCAGACCCTGTTCAATGTGGTGGACATGATATTTGTGGGGCGACTCGGGCCCGATGCCATTGCCGCGGTTTCGGCCGTGGGAATCGCCATGATGATCCCCTTTGCGCTGATCCTCGGGCTGAGCATCGCCACCGGAGCCATGATCTCGCGATTCTATGGCGCCGGTGATCGTGGCCTGGCCGCTCACATTGCCAGCCAGGCCATTCAGGCGATCAGTATCGGGGGATTGGGAATGACGGTGATTGGGGTGATTCTGGCTCCCTATATCCTGCAGATATTTGGCGTCACTCCGCAGGTCGGACAGATGGGAACCACCTATATTCAGATTGTGTTTCTCGCTTCTATCCCGGTCTCTCTGCAATTCCTGACCGCCGCGATTTTTCAGGCCGTGGGAGATGCCAAAACCGCTCTCTGGATCAATATCATCTCGGTTGTGATCAACATCGCCCTGGATCCCGTTTTCATTTTTGGCCTGGGTCCGGTTCCCCGTCTGGAGGTCGCCGGAGCCGCCTGGGCGACAGTGTTGGCCAGGGTCATTGGCATGATAACTGCCCTGATCTTTTTATTCTCCAGACACTCTGCACTAAGACTGATATGGAAAGGATGGTATCTGGATGGTGCCATCATCAAGAGAATTCTGACGATCGGCCTTCCCAGCTCGCTACAGATGACCTTGCGGAGCATCTCCCGTATCATCCTGATGAGTATCATTTCCGGGTACAGCATGGTAGCCCTGGCCGCTTATGGCATTGGATTGCGTCTGGATATGCTGATCATGATGCCCGGCTTTGGTCTGGCTGCGGCAACCGCAACCCTCGTGGGTCAAAATCTCGGAGCAGAAAAACCCAAGCGGGCCGAAAAGAGCAGCTGGCTGGCCAGCGGATATTATGTCCTGATGATGAGTCTGGTGGGCCTGGTCTTTTATCTCTACCCCGAACCGGTCTATCGGCTTTTCAATGACACTCCCTCGGTCATCCATCACGGAATTCAGTATCTCCGCACCGTTGTCCTGGCCTATCCCCTGCTGGCCATTGCGATCATCCTGACCCGTTCGTTGGCCGGAGCCGGAGAAACCTTTAAAACGATGATCATTACCGCCATCTCACTATTCGGGGTGGCAGTGCCTGTGGCGTTCTGGTTACCCGGGGCCTTTTCCATCGGTGTCCGGGGTGTCTGGATCGCCATCGCGTTGAGCAATGCGGTTAACGCGCTGATTCTGATACCCATCTTTTTGAGGGGTCAGTGGAAGCAAAAAGCGGTCTAAGCGGGGGGCAGAACAGCCAAAACACGACAAGGAGATCCGCTGCCACCTCTGATGGCCAGCGGAGAAACGAACAACATCGCACCGGTCGCCGGAAGACGGTCCAGGCGGGTGAGATTTTCAAGATGGTAACATCCGGCAGCCGCAAGCAACCGGTTTGAATCCAGAGTCGTGGACTGGCCGCCATCGATACCCGCGGTATCGATCCCGACAGCAACAACACGCCGGTCCTCTAGTAAAAAACGCACGGCTTCTGGAGAGATGCCGGGAAAATGAAGAGCTCCATGGTCATCAAAACCAAAATATCGTTCCGCATCCGGCCACCGCTCACTCCAACCGGTGCGGATCACCACAATCGAGCCGGTTGCCATCCGGACACGCTCCCGTTCCCAGGACTGGATATCGTCCGCGGTGACCAGATGATCGGGATCCTGTTCACACTGTCGGCTCTGGTCGATACAATAGACGCGGCGCAACAGCCGGTCGATCGGGATGGAAGCAACATCAGATGCTGTTGATACCATATGACGGGGAGCACCCAAATGGGTGCCGGTATGTTCTCCAAGGACAAGACGGTTGAGAGCAAACCCATCCCGGTCCGGATCGGAATGCCTTTCAATGACGGTTTCCGGATCTCCCGGCCACACAGGCATGCCCGGCTCGACGGGATGACTCAGATCCAAAAGCGAAAAAGAGTGGTTCAACATAGATTGCATCTTCATTTCATTGGCCTTGTTTTGCTTAAAAAAATACTCTTAAAAAAAGATCTTACAGGGTCAAACCATCCATACCCCTTATCTTTCTCTGAGGCCCTCCGAGACCTCTGTGGTTCTTGTTTTTTGTTGCAAAAATGTGTTTTGCTCAAAACTGATAAAATCCGTAAAGAGCGAGTCCAAACCGTATTTCATGACATCCTCACATAAAAACAGAAACGAGAACACACCACCCCGTACGGCGGTCGGTCCGATCGATCCGCCTCTGGACTGGCATTCCAGCCCGGATGGCACTGCACTGATTTCTCCGGCGATGGAAGAGCCGGAACTCACCACCATGCCCTTGAGTCGGGCTATTTTCCGACTGGCCGGTCCGGCCATGACGTCCATGATGTTGCTCATGGTCTTTAACCTGGTGGACATCTGGTGGGTCGGTCGGCTGGGTCCGGACGATCTCGCCGGTGTCAGTGCTGCAGCGTTTATCCTCTGGGCTCTCGAATCTGTCGGTACCCTCATCAGCACGGGTGTAACAGCCCTGATTGCCCGGTACGTAGGCGCCAGAGATCTGGCCCATGCCAACCGAGTGGCCAACCAGGGCGTGATCCTTGCCATCGTTTCAGCTCTTGTTTTCGGCGGATGCGGACTGGTGTTGGCATCGATAACCTTTACCTATATGGGACTCGATGGAGCGGTCTTTCAGGCGGCCAATCACTATATGTTTTTCATCAATACCGGCCTGGTGACGATCTTTCTGACCTTTGCCATCGACGCGACATTCCGGGGTACGGGAGACACCCGGACACCGTTAAAGATCATGGCCATGGCCCTGACCCTCAATGCGGTGCTGGATCCGCTTCTAATGCTGGGGCCGGGACCGTTTCCGGAATTGCGGGCGGGGGGCGCCGCTCTGGCCACCATCATCGCCCATGGCAGTGCCGTCGTCGTGGGGTGGATCATCCTGCAACGAAGAGCGGTTCGAATCCGATTCCCGCACAAACCCGTTTGGGATGCGGTCCTTCAGTGGAAAATCGCCAAAATCGGCGCCCCTATCGCCTTTAGCGGCGTCATGTTCAGCACCAGCTATATGCTCCTAACCCGCCTCATCACTCCCTATGGTGCGGACGCCCTGGCCGCTCTGGGACTGGGACACCGGATCGAAGGCATCGCCTACTTTGCCTGCGTTGGATTCGCAGTGGCCTCGCAAACACTCGTGGGACAAAATCTGGGGGCGCAAAAACCCGAACGAGCGGAACGAGCCACATGGCTGTCGATCTTTTATATCAGTCTGCTGCTCATCACCGTATCACTGTTCTATTTCTTTTTCTCACGCACCATCCTGAATCTCTTTACCGACGATCCGCGCGTCATTCACAAAGGGGTCACCTATCTGAAAATCATCGCCCTATTTGAAGTCTTTCTCGGATTCGAAGTGGTGCTGGAGGGCGCCATGGGAGGGGCCGGAAACTCTGTTCCGTCCATGATGATTATCGTTCCACTCACCTGGGCCCGGGTTCCCATCGGCCTGCTGCTCGCCGGCCCACTGGGCCTGGAAAGTACCGGTATCTGGTGGGCCATCAGTATCACCACCGGACTCAAAGGTATTATCATGGCCTGCTGGTTCAGACGCGGCCGCTGGAAAACCCATACCGTATAATAGTCCTCCTTTGAACCGAGAAGAAAGCGAAACAAAATCAATTGAATCACTGTTACAACCCTTCGAGCCGATGTCGCCAATCGTTTCAAAATGAAAAATCGCATTACAACGATTACATGCCAATCAGAAGACCCAAAGGACACTCTTATGATATCTCGGGATAGCCTGCCCCTGTGGAAACAAAAACTGCATGTTTTGCACGAATCGGGATTAACTCTCTATGTTGAAAACGATGATACCCGGCTTTTTGAATCCCGGGATCCCATGTTGTTTCCCCTGTATCAATGCCTCACCGGGCATCGAAACGAGATGGCGGGAGCCATCGTCGTCGACAAAATCGTTGGTGGCGCGGCAGCCTACTTGTGCGCTCTGGGCAAGGTCTCCCAGGTCATAACCCCAACGGTCAGTGAAACCGCTATTCATATCCTTCGGGCGCATAACATCAGGCTCTATGCCAACCGGATCATACCGTTTGTCATCAACAGACAGGGAACGGGATTGTGTCCCATGGAAAAGTTGTCCAGACAATTCCACGATCCAGAGGCGTTTTTTCAGCACCTGAAGATGAATATCTTTAAATCTTAACAGGAGGTGCGACGTACTTTATTTAAACAGAACCCGTGGTGGCAACCCTGCATAGACTCTCAAAGAAAGTGCGTCGCACCTGGGGAGACCTATACACGTTTGAACCACAGATATAACGGCACCCCGGTACCGATCAAAACTGCGGCCGTCAGGGCGCCCCCCGTTGGGTAGGCCAAAAAGGTACCCACTGCCAGCGCGACCTGAACGCCAATGGACACCACCGCCATACCCTGCCACAAAGGCGCCCGATAGGTGGGCTGATAGTCTGGCTTGCGTCGCAGCCAAAATATAGCCCCATAGACCAGAGCATTCTGAAGCACATAGGAGAGGGTAAAATACCCAAGCAGAGCCTCAATGCCCCCGATCAGCGTCATCAGAATTGCCAGACCGGATTGGATAACAATGGAGACATGTGGAGTCTTGAAGCGCGGATGAACGCGCGCAAAGGGCTTAAAAAAGTATCCATCTCGGGCAATGGCATATTCCATGCGTGGCTGCACCATGATGCAGGCGTTGGTGGCGCCCACCATACTGATAAAAGCGGCTATGCCCAGAAAGCCGGCGGCAAAGGTTGCAAACATCGGCAAATATTTAAACGGATTGGCAAACGACCCCGAAGCATTGATCAGGTCGTCGTGCGGGACAATGGCGGAGGTTCCCAGGGCGATGAGGATATAAGCCGCCATCACACCCAGAACCGAGCCGATCAGGGCTCGTGGCAGCGTGACCCGGGGATTTTTGATCTCTCCCGCCATATAGAGCAGATTGGGAAACCCGGCATAAGACCACACCGTTGCAGCAACACCTGCCAAAAGCATGGAGCCCAGCGCACGGGGGTGAGCAGCTGCTGAGGATACAGCAGTTAAATGTCCAGATCCATAATAAAACATGCCGATGACGATCAGAAGAATGAGAGGAGATATTTTGGCGATGGTCAGAACGATCTGAAGATTACCGCCCTGTTTGACATCGCGATAGTGGGGAATGGTCAGCAGAACGATCAGCGCAATGGCAAGGGCTCGTCCATATAACGGACCATCCAGAGGCGGCCAGAACACGGCCAGAGCCGAGGCCGCACTCATGGCGATGATCGTGATGGACGGTGTATCGCTGGTGATAAACGCCGTCCAGACATACATAAAGGCCAGCAGCGGGCTGCCGGCCTCTTTAAGATATAAATATCCATAGCCTTCGTTGGGATAGGCGGTGGCCATCTCGGTGATGATAAAAATCTGCGGAATCCAGATCAATCCACCCAGCAGCCAGGCCAGGGCGGCCAGCAAGGGACTGCCGGTGGCCCGGGCAACCAGAGGCAGGTTGATAAAAACACCCGACCCGATCACCGTGCCCACCACGATGGCGATAGCATGTCCGAGACCCAGTTTCCGTTCCAAGTGTGCGATAGCCACCTCCCCGGTTCAATGCGGTACGCCCATCCGACAGGTCTCGGACTTAGAAGCGTACCCCCACCGTAAACCGCTGCACAGATTCGAGCAATCCGTAATCCTGATAGGCATAATCAATTTTCAAAAGCGTGGTGGTTCCCCAGATGCGGTAATGCAAACCAGCACCCAGCGTCAGCCCTTCTTCAGAATATTCGCGAAACAACGTGGCCCATCCACCGCGCAGGAACACCATCTCGTTCAGTGCCACCTCGGTGCCCACATTGACACTACCGGTATTGTCATTAGGATTCAGAGCATCCACTCCCAATGTCCAGCGCAGCTGATCGCTCTGCATCACTTCACCGGCCAACCCCACCCGGAACAACAGGGGAAGTGGAAAAGCATCGGTCTCGTAAAGCGCGTTGACAAACTTTACATTGCCCTCATTAAAATCGTCGGGATCCTTGCTGAATTTAATATCCCGGCCTTCGAGTCGGGCATTGCTGCCGAAATTGCTGATCGTGGCTCCCAGACGGACCCCTTTAAACGGCGTGGTAAAAAGAGCTCCCAGATCAGCGGCAAACGTGGACGCGCTCATGTGCCAGATACTCTGATGAACAAACTTGACCGATCCACCGATAGAAAACCGGTCCGTAAGCTGTCGAGAATAGGTCACGCCAACTGCCAGATCGCTGGCATCGAACAGTTCTCCGGTTCCCTCCGGTTCCTCGACCGTTCGCACCTTTTCTTCAGGCATGGTCAGGCTGGTGACGGAGATACCGATCACGCCCAACCCTCCCAGATTGGAGGCAAAAGCGAGATAATTAAAATCCATATCGGCGAGCCAGCTGCCATAGCTGAACATGGCCTCCAGTCCCTGAATGTGTCCCAGACCGGCGGGATTCCAGTGCATGGCGCTCAGATCGCCCTCAACACCGGAAACCGCCCCACCCATACCCATCGAACGGGCATCCACACCAATCTTGAGAAACTGGGCGGCAGTGGTACCGGTCTTGGTCATCGTCTGTACATTATCGACCTGAGCATACAGGGGGGCGACACAGATCGACAGGAACAATAGTCCAACGAGTAAACGTTTCATATGAAAACAACCTCCAGAATTCGGTTGGTAACTTTTGCTTGTCCAAAGCGTTGCCGGAGCGATCGCCGGCCCGGCTCAACTTATTTGATCACTGCGAATCGACCAATCTTGGTTCCCAGTTCACCGGCATCCACATGATAAATATAGACGCCATAGGCAACGGGGAAATTATCCTGCGTGGTCAAATCCCAGAATTCCTTGCCATCATCGATATCCGAATGATGTTCCAGGGTTTGTACCAATTCACCGGTCACGGTAAAAATCCGGATGGTACACTCTTGCGGCAGATGATTAAAGTAAAGGCGTCTGGGTCCGCGATCCCTGGGATTCTGACGATCCAGAGGTTCAATCACATTGGTGGCCACATAGGGATTGGGCACCACCGCAATATTTTCCAAATCACTCTCGGCCTTTTCGGTTTCAATGCGCGAGCCGGTGGTGCTAAAACGGTATTCATCTTCAACTGTAAAAGGCCGGGTGGTGGAGATATAGAACACATCTCCCTCTGCAGGTGGAATGGTGTCCCCCTCTGCCGGTTCGGTAAAGGTAAATTCCCATTTGGTGTCCAGTCCTTCATCACCTTTGAGTATAATGACACGTTCACTCGGACTCCAGAGACTGTCCCGCGTGGTTCCCACCTCGAGCACGATAATGCGTTGGCGTTGGGGAACACGGCCTTTGGTCACGTCCCAGACCTGAAAGTTGGTTTTGATATGTCCATATCCCGGGCGAGCACTGCTGTCCACCAGGGAATTGGAAAACCGCACTTCATAGTCTGCGGGATATTTGTTGCGCTCCAGCTTGTTGAACGGGATCACTTCATAATCAAACGTGGTGTTGCTTGTGGCCGACCATCCCGTATGAGCTTCATCCAGTTCCAGAGGTTCATCTTTAACGTATAGTTTCATACCATCGATAAAGGGATTGCTCTCCTCATTGTTGAGCAATGTGCTCTCATAGATGGGGAAATAGCGATAGGTGGCAAGATACGTTTCGTTTTCCTGCATCTGTCCGCCCGGAATGGGTCGAACCAGACCCACTGTGGTATCCAGTTCATAGTCCTGGTCCTCAACAAAGGATCCGCTTCCATCCGCCCGGGTCAGTGTAAACGTGGCTTCATTGATATTTCTGAATTCCAGTTTGTAAAACTGATCCATCACGGCGGAAAACTCTTCCTGCACCGGTTTCATATCCTCCACGGTATACCGCGTCGAATCTTCCAGAAACGAAACGACAAATTCATTTTCATCCTCGAGTTGCCGGGGATCGATTATTTCGAGTCGCAGATCTCCGGTGGCCACACCCCGAGCATGAGATATTCGATTGCTGGCACCGTTGTCCACCAGATCTCCCGGTACATATCCGGCAGCCGGAGCCCGTGGAACCACCTGAACGGTATTCTCATCCAGGATGATCTCATTGGTCTCGGGATCCAGGGTGATATTCTTGGAGCACTCTGTGGGTGCAATTTTCAGGCTGTCATCTCCATGATCATAAGAGACCACCGCGTAATAGTACGTCTGGCCATTGATCACATTGTTGGAATCCACGAACGAGTGCTGCAGGCCGGTGTTGTTACCCAGATCATATGCCGTTCCACGGCCCGCATAGATCAGGTCGCTCAGGCCCACATAGTCATTGACCAGATCAAAACGGGCCGATGCCCCGGTTGCAGAGGCCAGTGGTTCGAACAGAAATTTGGTTCCATTGGCATCGGTAATGGTTTGTTGATCGGTAAACTGTGGATCTGTACTGCGATAGATCACATAGCCCTCGAAATCGTTTTCTTTGGAAATGGGATCCACCGATTCTTCCGCCAGCTGATCCCAATACAACGTAACTTTTTCATCTCCAGGAACGGCAGTGACCTGCGGCTTGGCCGGAGGTTTGGCAAACTGGTAATTGATTTCATAGATCTGTTGCGCGGTTTCGGCGTTCAGGGTCAAATCATCAAAGTTTTCCCCCACCAGCAATGAGATAGAAAACCGGCGCGTTTCGCCCTTTTTAAGATCAAAAATACCCGAGCCATATAGAAAAACATTGTCACCCGCTTGAGTCGAGTTGGCGGAATCGAACTTGCCGGGAGTAAGATAGTTAGTATAGATAAAATCGTCATTGGCAATGCGGTTTTGGGAGCCAAAAACCGGAGCCGCGAAACTGGTCAGACCGATCATATCGGACTCGTCCAGATCGGTCCACTCGTAATTGGGTTCTCCGGGTTGACGAATGTCAAACTGATCACCGGCTGTGGGCATACCATCTCCCTCACCTTCATCTCCGGTATTGGGAACACCGTCGATGCCCACATCGTGGAGATCCACATCCCAGTCGCCATCATTATCGATGCCGTCATTCCGGCGTTCGTCGACCATGCCGTCACCATCATTGTCGATGCCGTCATCCGGATTTCCGGGGCTCTCTAAAAACTTGTAGCCAAAGTATCCGGGACGCTTGCCGGCCACATCGCTTTTTCCATCCTCGTCCCAGGCATAGACCATATTGATATTCTGATCGAAAAAGGCAAGATCATCGATATAATCCGTGGGACCACCGATGTGGGGATCTCCCCACATACCAAAAGAGACCCGCTCAAGATCCTTGTCGCTTTTATTGGTTACCTTGTAGATCAGAAAGATGATATCTTCGGCCAGGGGATTGGCCCATTGATAGTAGCGGCATTCCACCTCGAGGCCCAGTCCCTTGCGGCTGGAATCATCTGCAAATGGATAGTATTCAAACTCTTTGTTCGTCCGGTCATCCACCACAAAAAAAGCTTCCATGTCCGCATTGGTGGATCCCTGTGCCAGGGCACCCGGCCAGACATATTTTTTCAGGTTGGGATTGTACCATCCCTCCGGCCAACTGTCCGGTTTGCCGTCGCCATCCCGATCGATATCATTGGAGGTCGGCACCCGGTCACTCTCGGGATCCACATAGGGAATGCTGCCGTTATCACTCTCGGCCAGGGGTTCCCAGCCCCAAAATTCAGAGCCATCCGGGGACGTCTCTCCGCCATTGGATACCATACCATCGCTGATAGCCCGAACCACCCAGACGGTATCCCCTTCCGCATCCAACACCACATTGCCAGTGTCGTCCTGCTTGGGATATGCATCCCGGTGGCTGCCCCTGGGAACCTCGATTTCAGCCGAGATAAAGGGCGCGAACTCGTATCCATATCCAAGCCCTTCCCACACAATATCTGTGGTTCGGTTACCCGGACTTGAAATCGAGCCATAATTCCAGACTTCAGCTGTAATCTTGTTGCCGTTCATCACCGCCTTGGCACGTTGCGCCACCTGGTCGGACTGGGCACTCTTGCGCAAGGAGCGATACTGACGCTCACGCCATTCATAATACTCGCGGTAATCAGATTCTGACCAGTCCTTTTGCGGTCCGTTACGGTACCACTCCAAAGACCCTTTTTCTATAGATTCCTGAGCCCATACAGCGCCAGGAATCAACCCGGCCACAAAAACCAGCACAAAACAAATAATGATCCAGTTCAATCGATTGTTCATACAACGCCTCTTAGAGTAGGTTTAAGCATTATACTTGCAGATTCATTTCGGTGTCCCATCATCCGACACCTTAAAATTCCAGAGAGACACCGGCCTGAACCAATCGCGGAGTACTGTAATACTGGGGCCGGGTCATATATTCGTCCCAGGTATGAATACCGGGCTTGTCATAGTTGCGAATCAACTCCTGCGTCTCCTGGGAACTGCGATCCCAGAATGTATATCCGGCACGACCGGTATCGTCAAAGACATATCGTTCGTTGCGGGTGTCAAACACATTAAACACTTTGACAAAAAACACAAAATCCAGAGCCCCAATACCGATGTTTTTATGCGCTCGTATATCGAGATTCTGCTGCCATGGTTTTCGCTCACTGTTGGGGTCAGGAACATAGTTTGCATTGGGTATGATGGGCGTATAAGGCCAGCCGCTTCCCAGTTTGCCAATGAAACTGACTCCCCAACTACCCGGTTTTGACAGCGAGACGGTAGCGTTCAAAATATGACGCTGATCCCAGTTCAGCGGGACAATCCGCTTTTCCTCTTCAATCCCCGACAGCGCGCTGAAATAAAACGCACCGGATTGAACGCTGTTACCCTCTGCAACCTGAAAGGTGTAATCCACCCACGCCGACAGATGGGTCCTGGGATCATAGCGCTTGGTAAACGATACCGTTACCCCTTTGACCGCGCCATAATCCTTGTTGAGATAGATATTGTAGGTCGAAGGACCAAATTGGGACGATTGATAACGTATGGTCTGCAGGGCCAACAGATCCCGGATATCCTTGGCAAATACAGTCATTTCCATCGCCAGGGCATCTCCCAGTTGTTGTTGCAGACCAAATTCATAGATCACCGTCTTTTCCGGTTTGAGATTGGAATATCCAATCGACGGCGAGGTCCCGGCACCAAATATTTCACTCAGATAGAGACGTCGCAGCGGAGGCATCTGGAAGAAATGACCATAGGAAAAATGCAGAATACCGGTATCGGTGATCGGAAAAGAGACACCCAGTCGCGGCGAAACCATGCTCTTGGGATCCGCTTCCTGCTTCTCACTCGTCGCCGGATGCAGCAAATCGACGATATAATCACTTTTCGGATCAAAATAATCCCAACGCACACCGGCATTGACGATCATGTCCTCATATTCGATCTTGTCCTGGAAATAGGCGGATAATGAGAGAGCTTCCCGATCATAGAAAATATGGCTGGGAGATTCGTTTTCAGGCAAAACCGTCGGTTCCTTGTACTGTTGATTGTCATACAGTACCGCAAAATTGCGTTCCTCGAGGATATCCCGTCGGGCACTCACTCCCGTCTTGATTTCATGCCGCATATTGATCTGACTGGTAAAATCAAATTTCCCGCCCAAAGACGATGAGTTTCGATAGGTATGCCCCATCTGGGTACCACCAAAATTAAAGGTCACCGACGTCGGGCTGCCCACCACCCGTGTGGTGGGGACATAGCGATGATCGGTGGAATCTTCAAAGACAAAATTCTCAAAATCCGTGGTGCTGTAAAAGAGATTGGCTTCGTAATAACTCTTTTTAAAAGCATGGGTTAGCTTGGTCGAATAATTGTAATTGTTGCTGTTATATGTGGAAATCCCGTCCGGATTGTAGCGATAGCTATGGATGTATCGTTTGTACTTTGTGTAATCATACAAAAACTGACCGGTCCATTTAATCGACGGGGTGATTTTATAGGTCAGTTTGCTCATGGTATTGACATCACGACTGTTGTTCATGGGCACAAAAGACTCGTCTCCGCCCAACTCGATATACCACGGCTGAACCTGGAAATTGGCGGAATCGCCCGGTACATGCTCACGGATGCCATAGAGATAACCATCGTTATCATTGAAACGGCCACTGACATTAAAAAACACCCTGTTTCCCATAAATGGAACGGGACCGTTCAAGGTCGCCTCCAAAACACCATTGGCAAGGGGGTCCATATCATCGATATTGTAATAAATTTCAGTATCGTTTGAAACATAATCGCCGCTATACGCGGAAATACTTCCGGCAAGGTCGGACTTTCCTTCCTTGAGCGAAATATTGACAATACCGCTCATGGCATTTCCATATTCGGCATTGAATGCACCACTCACCACTTTCATCTCTTCCAATGCCTTGTTGGAGACATTGGTAGCGAGGCTGTTGGTAAAAAAGGGATTGGTCACAGGCACACCATCCACATAGTAGCCCACCTCGGTGGACCGGCCGCCTCTGACGTGCAGAGCCCCGTCCGCGCCGGTATTGACACCGGCCTGGGTGCTCAATACACCCAAAAAGCTCTCCACCGGCAGCGCTTTGATCTCTTCCGACGTGGTGATTTTTTGTGAGGCCGTCAAATCTTTCTGCACCAACGGACGCTCCGCTACGATAACCACCTCCTCTCCGGCCAGAACCTCCGGGATAATGCGAAAATTCTGTCGGGTGGTCTGATCGATATTGACGCGCAAATTCTCTACTCGCATGGTGGCATAGCCGATATAGGATGCCTCCAGGGTATAGGTCCCCGGCGGAACATTCAAAATCACATAATTGCCGTCGATATCCGTAGCCGCACCCATTTCAGTGCCGGATATAATCACATTGACACCCGGTAACGCTTCACCGGATTCCCGGTCCACCACCTGGCCAATGATCTTTCCACCAGCCGCCTGGGCACCAGACACCAATATCAGCAACGCGAGAACGCATGCGATTGTAACTGTGTTTCTCACTCCTGAGATCATACAAAAGCCTCCCTGTTAACAGGACGATATACCGATCGGCATCGGATTCGACGTTCCGACCCCGATCCTGGACCATCATACGGGACGTTTCTATTGTGTAACCTGTTCCCGGTTTATTAAAGGTAAAGAACCTGCCCAACTCAACGGTGAATCCATTACCTTGGACCCTTTGCCATCCACGGAAAGACCCGCATGTCGCGAAGACACCGGGGGGTGCGGATGATAAGACCTGGATGGCACAAGCTGGGAAGGTCCTGCAATGTGATTGGATTTGGCACCTGCGTCCGACCCGATCAAACAAAGCATTGATCCGTATGGGTGGCAGAGCAACATCTTGTGAGGAACCGCAAAAGCCAACCGATCATGACCACCAAAGCCTGAAAGCCGGACCCGGGGTAAATGGACCCGAATTTCAAACCTCCTGTGGCGAAGGCACTCAACGGCCGCACATAGATCAAAAAAAGCCCCGTTCAATTGCCACGAGACAGTGGGGAAAAAGCGTGTTATGTAATAAAAAAATACAGACCGGCCGGTCATAAACCGGCCGGTCTGATTGAATCTATTACTTGACAAACGTCATCTGACGTGTCTTTCTGAAATTACCAAACTCGAGTGAATAGAGATAGGTACCGCTGGCCACCTGCAGGCCTTTATCATTGGACCCATCCCAGACCACCTGATGCTGACCGGCAGCCCGGACCTGATCGTTCACCAGAGTCTTGACGACCTGACCCATCACGTTATAGACACGCAACGTCACCTGCTTTTGGATAGGCAAGGTGTAGGAAATCGTTGTTGTCGGATTGAACGGATTGGGATAGTTCTGTTCCAGTCTATAGTCTTCCGGTGTCACCAGATCCACCGGCATTTCCTCCACTGCCGTGGCCCCACCGGTAAACTCGAACAACATCATGGCCCAGCTCTTGTCATTCACCACCTTGGTCTCTGTGGTATCCCAGGTTGCGTCGACGGGATTCCACGTGATGGTGGTGGTGGTGATGCTGTCCACATTGGACTGGAAGCTGGCCAGCAATTCGTACTGACCGTCATTATCGAAATCGATTCCTTCGCCTCTGAACTCGGCCTGGACCTTGGAGGCAAAGGGGCTGGTGTTGGCATATTCTGTGGTAATGACACCCGCCGAATCGGTGATCACGATATCCCGGAGTACATCCTCTTCACCGGTATAGATCACTTCGGTCACATAGTCCGAGGGATTGCGGGGATCGTCACCGATCAGCTCGGCACTGGTGATGGTCTTGGGATAGCTGGAGCCGGTAAAAACATTGGTCATACCATCCTGATCCGAGTCGAAAAGACTGGCGTAGAAACCACCATAGGCATTGCCCATGTTGGGCAGCACATTGACCACATGATCGCCATCGATTTCCAGCACATTATCGCCGGCTTCATAATCGATCACCCATATATCACCGGTGTAATAATTGGGAAAAAAGGCTTCATCATCGCCATTGCCGTCCACATCACCGGCAGCACCACCGAACAACGACACATGATCGTTGGGGTAGGTGGCCTGGTAGTGCCGTTTGTCGGAATTGGTATCCGGCGTGGCATAGCTGTCGGCACCGGTCACATCCAGGTTGTAGAAATTGAAATAGTTCCAGGTGTGGTTGACGATCTCCCAGGTGCCGTCGCCATCCAGATCGGCGGGCAGGGCCTGATAGGGAGAGCCACCACCAAAGTTGTTCTGATCTGCATGAAATTCGGTGACCCAGGTTTCGAATCCGCCGCCGCCGGCTTCAAATTCGATGTCGCCTTCCACCGTGGTAACCAGCGTACCGCGGGTCCCGCCCCGGCGAATGGCGATCAACATTTCCTGGACACCGTCCTGATCGATGTCCATCACATTGACGCGCTCATGGTCGGCGCGGAATGCCGTATAGTCATCCGGGCAGCAGATATCGATCTCGGACTGGATGATGGAAGAATAGACGGTTCCGTAATTGTCGCTGCCCACTTCACCGTCCCATTCGAACACATACCAGCCGGACGGCTCAGAAGCCAGCGGGAAGATGATCTCGGATTTCGAATCCCCATCCAGATCGGCGACCGTCACGGTTCGGGGATTACCTTGGGGAATGCGACGATTGGCCAGCGTATCCACGGGAGAAGCCCAGACCATTTCAAAAACATCGGCGGTCTCGTTGTATTCAAAGACCACCACACGGGCGCCACCGTAATCGGTGATAATCGCTTCTTTGGCACCATCTTCATCCATATCAAAACCACCGATTACCGTCCGGCTGTTACCGGAAAAATCGGAGGCAAACAGTTCATCCACATCGCTATGACTCACAGCCGTTACGGTCTCCCAATTGGGGGCAGTGGATGGCGCGGTGGCAGGATCATGCTCGATGACCATCAGCAGTGGCTGTCCTTCGGAGGAGGCATACAGATTGGTCTGAACGATTTCCTTGAACCCGTCACCATCCAGATCGACCTCAGGGAGATCCAGCGGATAGTAGCGTTCCTGGGGTTCTCCAACGCTCTCCAGAACGGTGCTCCAGGTATAGCTGGTGGAATCTTCAGGAGATCCGATACCATTGTATTCCATGCGGGAGATCATCTCATCTCGACCATGGGCACCGATAATATCCCAGCGTCCATCCTGATCCAGATCACCCACATCACTACCGCGTGCGCGTCCGCTCGGTGCAAAGGTCCCGACGGTTTTGACATGCTCGGCGGTCAGTGCGCCAACGCTGTCAATGTCATCGATAAAATAGAGTTTGCCGTCACTCATGGGAAACCAAGCTTCGAGTAGACCATCATTGTCCGCATCCACGAACGCCATATCATTGGCATTCAGGGAACCCGGGTCATTTTCCTCAGACTTGGCTTCATCGATATTGACTTCCAGGGCATAGGTATCCGCACCCTGTACTTCATAAACCGCCATACTCCACAGGTCCCAGGTATTGACCCAGATCTCTTTCATGCCATCGCCGTCAAAATCGACGATCTGGACATCATAAACCGATCCCCCTTCAAGGGTCTCATCGGGGTCATCGGGATTCAGCCGGGAGCCGGCCTCAAACTCGATCTTAAAGGCGGCGAATTCATCCAGCTGTTCGGAATCCAGCGAGATGACGATCAGCTCACGCGGAACGCGTGTAACGGTCACCAGCTCTACATCACCGTCGTCATCCACATCTTCGACCTGAAATCCGGAGGGACGCAAATCATAGGCCACATCGCGTTCATAGCCATAGGTCAGAGTCGGAGTTTCCGGAAACGCACCGGTCTCGTCCTGTTCAAAGACAAACAGTTTGTTGGTGCTTTCCAGAGTGGGAACGCCAAAATAGATTTCCCAGTTTCCGTCCTGATCCATATCCCCATATCCGAGTGCAGGCAGAGAGTTGGACTCTTCCGGGCAGCTGTAATGCCAGACGTGTTCAAAACTGTCGTTGCCATTGTTTTCATACAGATAGACATCCAGATTACCGGGTTCGGGTCCACCGGGAGCCAGAGTCTCATCCGTGCTGAACAAAATTTCACGATACCCGTCGCCATCGAAATCCATGCCGGCCTTGACGCTGCGGGCACCATACGCGGGACCGCGGGTAAAGTTTTCCGGATCATCTCGCGGATCTAATGTCCAGGCGAGTCTGTAGCCGTCCTCGAGGTTGTACTGAGCCATGGCCGCCATGGGCGTCCACATAATCAGACTCAGTGCAAACAGAACAGCAAACAGAATAGGTAACCAACGTCTCATAGTACACTCCCTTGATTGATGAGGGGTTTAGTGGATTAATAATGTAACACCAAAAAAGATGAATGATCAAAAGGATGGATGGATGGTGATAAAAGGGGTTGAGTACGGTTATCAGGATGGAGAATTGCTGACGAGGATTGTAACAGTGTAAGATTAGCGCCTCGACCCCAGTGATGTGTCAAAACAGATCCAGCCAAAGCCGGGATCCGCCATAAATGTTTTTTGTGCTCAAGTGTATATATGTTAAACATAAACTGTGATATGCCAATCATAGTGGATTTTCCAGATCATTCTGGACATATATGCACAGATATCCGGTCAGAAAGCCGGACATCTGTGCATATAATATCATTACAATATTTCAAGACAAAATGCAAGTCATTTTTCAAATATCTCAAATGGTTGCGGCAGGTATTTTTTTTAAAATTCCGTTCTTTGCAGCCAACGGGTGCAAGAAACGCCCTGCCCAGACTGGACGTTTTCGGATCAATTGGGTTCCAGACCTTGTTGCATGTCTTCCAACCCACTCTCGGACCGTTGTCCCTCGAGTATCTTGCGTAATCGCTCGAGTTCCCGTTCGGCCTTGCGCCGTTCCTCCCGGATTCGCTCGAGTTCTTCCTCAGCCGATTCGGTCTCCCGACGCTCGCGTATAATCTGCTCAAACAACTCTCGCCGGTTCTCGGCCTTCTGCATCAGAACATCCCGCTCCGTGGTGCGGAAGACAGAGGTCGGCAACAGGGTGAATTTTGCACCCACATGGATACGCCAGGTGTTGTAATTGGGAAGACTGGAGCCGACACGAAACGGCCCTACGGTCTGATCTTTATCCGTATTCAGCCTGTATTCCCCCGCGACAATAAAATCAAACCATCGATAGGGTTTGTAGGTCACACTCGTATTCAAATAGTTGTAATACTCGCGTCCGGCTGCCGTAATCGGAGGCTGTTGCAGCCACACATTACCGTAAAACTCGAACCCATAGTCAAAACTCTGCGTGGGTATCACAAAGCCCAGGCCGTACAACAACTCCTGACTGGGATGAAGCACATTTTCTTCTTCCATCGTTCTGCCGGGGACGAGATCCTCTCCCACATCGTTGTGATGCCAGTATCCCAGGTTCGCATGAATATTTAACGCGTCTTCCGGATAGAGCGGGTCGGTGGCATAACTCAGCAATCCGGTCATGCCAAACTCTACCGTTCCGGCGGTATAGTGCTCATATTGGACATTGTGAAACTCACCGGTAGGAAACCGCGCTCCCAGTTCAACACCGTAAGAAAGAGAACTGGCTTTGGACCCAAAGGATCCGATCTTGATTCCGGCATAGGTATCCCAGGGGTAATCCATGCCGTCGCTGCCCTGATGAACATCCTGATAGCTGACAGGGGATATGGAAACACCAAAATGTTCCCCGAGGCCGTAATTCAACCCCACCAGACCCTGAACATCCCATACCGTCACAGCGGTTTTGGCGCCTTCGGTCGGTTGATCGTACTGTCTGACCTTGCCCCAAAATCGCGTGTTTCCCAACAGGGTCAAGCGTCCCTTCTCCTGCACCCAGGCCGCTTTGGTGTAACGCAAACCACGGCCGGAATTCACAAAGATAATCGCAAATGATGTCTGAGTCCACAGTAGCAGTAACACAATGACCACGAACGGCCTAACGATTTTCATCTCCTTGCCTCCAGGAAAGGTTCGTAATGCATGGAATTGATCAACACTCCTGGCCTGGTCCAGTTTCGATACGGGCTGCCAAGCTGTCATATCAGGTGCTGGGACAGTGGTGGTTTCCCACTCCTGCCGATAAACACCTCGATCCACGTCTGACCACACCCTCCACTCTACCCCCAGGATGAAAATCCGGTGGGATTTTCGCGTGCAGAAGTAAAGGTGTGTGTCAAATGGTTTGAATACATTTCCTCTATTTAAAATCTATCATATTTTAAAAAAGAGTCAAGCTAAATCTCCACCGTATTGGCATGGATCTTGAGACCGCACGATCTGTATCCAAACAACGGCTTTGATCATCCTTGGCAGCAAAACCAATGGCCGTACAAAGTCTGCATTCTTTCGATGCAGTGGCAACGAAACGTTCCTCTCCATCCGGGAGCCTCCCGCACACTGTCTTTAGAGCCAGATACTACCTACTCTGGCAGGACAAAATAGTGATAACGGGACTCACTGCCAGAGTTCAAGGC